>JADCJJ010000628.1 GCA_020247085.1 Myxococcaceae bacterium
GTCCTCGGCACGAGCGGTGACTCCCAGCGCCGGCGCCTCGCGCGCCGCCGCCAGCGCCTCGCAGCGGCCACCCACCACGTCCTCGCCACGAGCGGTGACTCCCAGCGCCGGCGCCTCGCGCGCCGCCGCCAGCGCCTCGCAGCGGCCGCCCACCACGTCCTCGGCACGAGCGGTGACTCCCAGCGCCGACGCCTCGCGCGCCGCCGCCAGCGCCTCGCAGCGCCCGCCCACCACGTCCTCGGCACGAGCGGTGATTCCCAGCGCCGACGCCTCGCGCGCCGCCGCCAGCGCCTCGCAGCGGCCGCCCACCACGGCCTCGGCACGAGCGGTGACGAGTGGCCCCGACGCCCCGCAGCGCCCGGTGAGCGCACCAGCGACACTGGCGACGGCGTCACGCCCGGGCGCCGACGCCGTCCTTTCGCGGGCCGGCGCGCTGGCGTCGCTGCAGCGCGCGCCCGCCCTGCCCGACCGCGCGAGCGGCTGGCCGACCCGCGTGCCGTCCACGGACCCCAGGCGTCGCTTCCCGCGGGCCTCCATCAAGGTGCGCGCCCGCCTCTCGCTCGCGGATGACCCCGCTCGCGTCTTCGAGGCCTCGCTCCCGACGGTGAACGTCAGCGTGGGCGGGCTGTTCCTCGAGTCGAGCTACTTCCTCGAGCTGGGCACGAGGCTGCTCGTCCACCTCGAGCTGCCCCCCCACGGGCGCGTGGTGCAGGTGAAGGCCGAGGTGGTGCGCATCGAGGCGAACGGCGATGGGCCGAGCGGCTTCGCGCTGCGCTTCACCGACTACATCGGTGGGAGCGAGGTGGTGCTGGCCACGCACTTCCTCTCACCGGTGCTCAAGGAGTTCATCACCACCTACGCGAAGCAGCACCGCTTCGACGCCAGCGCCGAGTACATCGCCCACACCGCTGACGTCCTCGCCGCCTGGGAGCTCGCCAAGGCCGAGCTCGGCGGCGACGTCTGGAGCCTCACCTCGCTCTCATGACGGCCCTCGAAGCAGCGGTGCTGGGGCTGGTGCAGGGCCTCACCGAGTTCCTCCCCATCTCATCGACGGCGCACCTGCGCATCGTACCGGCGCTACTGGGCTGGAACGACCCCGGGGCCGCGTACTCGGCGGTCATTCAGCTCGGCACCGTCGGCGCCGTGCTGGTCTACTTCGCGAAGGACCTCGCGCGCCTCTCGGTGGCGTTCGTCAGGGGGCTCGTCGCCCGCGAGCCCTTCGGCACCCTCGACGCGCGGCTCGCGTGGTTCGTTGGCCTCGGCACGATTCCCATCGGCGTCTGCGGCCTGCTCTTCAAGCGCTTCATCGAGACGTCGCTGCGCAACCTCTACGTCATCTCGGCGTCGCTCATCGCCCTCGCCGTCGTGCTCTTCGTCGTCGAGCGCCTCGCCGCCCAGCGCCGCTCGCTCGACGAGATGACGCTGAAGGACGGGGTGGTGGTGGGGCTGTGGCAGGCGGTGGCCCTCATCCCCGGCAGCTCCCGCAGCGGCACCACCATCACCGGCGCCCTCGCGCTGGGCTTCACCCGCGCCGACGCCGCGCGGTACTCGTTTCTCCTCTCGATTCCTTCGACGACGCTGGCGGGCGTGTTCGAGCTCAAGCACCTGCTCGAGGCACCCGAGGGGCCCGGAACCGCGCTGCTGGCCCTCGGCACCGCCGTGTCGTTCGGCACCGGCCTGGCCGCCATCTGGGGGCTGCTCCAGTTCGTGCGGAGCCGCTCGATGCTGGCCTTCGTCGTGTACCGCGTCGCGCTGGGGCTGGCGCTGCTGGCCCTCGTCTCAGCCGGCGTGTTGGCGCCGTAGCCGCGGTCCAGGGCGACCCCCTTTCGCGACGGGCGATTTCCTTGCGGCCCATCGCCCGTGGTTCAATCTGTCTTCGATGACTCAACCGGAACGCCGCACGCGCCGCAGCAGCGAGGCCCACCGTGCGCTCTCGCTCTTCCTCGAAGCGGTCCGTACCCGGGAGAGCGTCGAGGCCCTGGCGGTCACCACCGAAGACGGCCTGCTGGTCGCCGGGGCGGGTAAGCACGACCTCGAGTGGATGGGGTCGGTGGGCGCCAGCTCGAAGCGCGCGACCCTCACCTGGAATGAGCGCACCCTGCACGTGCAGCGCTTCACGGTGAACCAGGTGCAGATGTACCTGACGTCGACCGACAAGAAGGTCGACCCCGGCCCGGTGCAGGCCGGGCTCGAGCGAATCCTCGGCGGGAGCTGAGCGGCCGCGCCGCCCGTCAGAAGTCCACGCTGAGCATCGCCGCCACGCCACCCGAGGGTCCCAGCCCGAACGAGACGTTGAGCCGCGCCGGCTCCGGCGTCGGCCGCTGCTCGGGTGCTGCCTCGAGCGCGTCGTTGTAGGCGTCGATGACCTTCCTGCGCTCCGTTTGACTCAGCGGGTCCGAGGGAACGGCGAAGCCGGCGATGAGGGCCCCGAGGCCCAGGGCGCCCAACACCCCGGCGACGGGGAGGGCTGCGGTACGCCTGCGAAGGCAGGCGCCAGAGCTCACGTCCAGCACGGCGCAGCGGTCTCCGAGGCCGACGAGGAGGGCGGTGGTGGCTGCGGCGAGCGAGACGCCACCCGCGACGAGGAGCAACACACGCGTCACCACCCTCGACTCGTACTTCGCCACCAGGTCCGGCCGGTTGAGCCTGGCGTACAGGTCGACGCCATGGATGGGGCGCCCGCGGAAGTACGGCGTGTCGTGGTCCTTCTTCGGGAAGGTGATGCGCAGGTCGGGCCCCGCGAAGCCCTTCGGCGCAGGCGCCACCGGGGGCGCGGGCGGCCCAGGCTGCGCCTCGACCGGAGGAAGAGGTGGCGGCGGGAGGGCGGAGGCCGGCGGCGCTGACGTCGGAGGCGGAGGCGGCGGGAGTGGCGCCGGCCCGGAGGACGAGGGCGCCTGGGCCACGGGTGGAGGTGGCGGCGCCGGGACGGGCGCGGCGCCGTCCGACACCCGCCGCGGGAGCGGCTGGCCGAGCGTGGCGGCCAGCGACCGAAGGGCCGTGCCGTCCTTCTGGTAGACGACGGCGACCGCCGTCTCGGAGGGGCCGGGGAAGGTGCGCACGACGATGACGGCGTCGACTGGCAGCGCCTGCGCCTGCCGCACCAGCGCGACGTCGCTGTCGGTCGGCAGCACCGTGAGGCCCTCTCCGGTCATCACCAGCCGCGCCTGCCGGCTGTCGCGGAGCGCCTGCGCCAGCGCCGCCGTCGCCGCCTGCGTCGAGGCGCTGGGCGCGCCGGCGCCGACGACGAGCACGCTCGTGTTGGCGCGGTCGAGGTACGACGCCGTCGCCGAGGGCTCGAAGGTGACCGACCAGCCCCAGCTGCCCAGGAGGAGCACCACCGGGAGCGCCGTCAGAGACATCGGAACTCTCCCGCGGACTGCAGGCATCGGGTCGAACCGCAGCACGGCGCCGAGCCCGCGATGGTCGAGCACCGCCCGTTGCGCACGATGCAGCACTGCCCGCCGGTGCACGAGGAGCCGACGGAGCAGCTCGTGCACGTCTGGCCCCGGGTCCCGCAGGCTGAAGACGTCTGCGGCGTCGACGACGTGCCGCGGCAGACGGCCGTGCCGAGGCTGTTCTCGCAGCACCCGCTGCACGAGTTGCCCGTGCAGACGCAGCGACCACTCACCAGCTCGAGCCCCTCACCGCAGACGCACTGCCCGGCGCGGCACGTGCCGCCCAGACAGGCGCGGCACGCCTCGCCGAGCGTGCCGCACGCCGTCGCGCCTCCGTTCAGCAGGCAGGTGCCGTCATTGGAGCAGCACCCGGTAGCGCACGTCTCGCGGTTACACACCCAGGTATCACAGCCCGGGAGCGCGACGAGGAGGAGCAGGAGGAGAGGCGCGAGGCGCCTCGCCGACGGAGCCAGATGAACCATGAGGGTCGCCTGCTAGCCCGGCTTCGCCGCCGCCGTCCATCGCCCGTCACGGCGACACCGCCTCGCCCGGCTGCTCGAGCTTCGCGGCCTCGGGCCTCGCGAGCTGCTCGCCGAGGTCGAGCGAGACGTTCGTCTCGCGGCGAATGACGATGCGCTGGAAGAAGAGCGTGTTGGGCACGTTCACGAAGCGCCCGTCCTTCGTCTTGAGCGTGGTGAAGAAGAACGACAGGTCGACGACCTGGCCCTCGATGTCGTCGGGCGGGAAGGCCACCTCGTCGCCGATGCGGAAGGGGCGCGTGACGAGAATGAGGATGGTGCAGGTGATGTTGGCGAGGGTGCTCCACAGCGCCACGAAGCCGACGGCCACGAGCGTCATCGCGCCCGCCAGCACGGTGAAGAGGTCGACGTCGGTGAAGTGGCTCACCAGCGAGCTCGCGGCGCCGAGGGTGACGAGCAGCCGCAGGCCGGTGCGGAGCGGGCGCAACGACTCGGCCGGCGCGCCCACCCGCGAGGCGAGCACGCGCATCACCGGGCCTCCCGCGAACCACCACAAGAGGCTCGCCACGACGAGCACGAGCGCCACGAAGACGAGCGCCGCCAGGAGCGGCCCCCAGGGGCCCGAGTCGGCGAGGCGCTCGAGCAGCCGGTTCACGAGACCGCGGGGCACGGTGAGGGGCGGGGTCAGCTCGGTCGTCTGCATGTCCGGCGGCGTTTAGCTCGAATGGCCCTCGCCGTGTCGCGCCAGGGGCCGTGGCCCCGTCGCTCCGGGGCACGCCGCACGTGATGCGGTCGTGCGATGCTTCCGCGCCATGTCAGTTCGCCTCGTCGTGTGCTGTCTGCTGCTCGGCTGTGCCGCCACCCCACGGGTGTCGCGGCCCCGGGAGCTCGCCGCCAGTCCAGGCCGGACGGGCCCCTTCGCCACGCTCGAGGAATCGCTGCGCGGGCGGCTCGGCGACGCGGGCTCCGGCTTCCAGCTGCTCGACGCGAACGAGGAGGCGCTGCGGTGGCGGCTGGCGCTCGTGGACTCGGCCCGGCACTCCCTCGACCTGATGACGTTCCTCTGGTGGGGCGACGAGGCCGGCGAGCTGCTGCTCAAGCGCGTGCTCGACGCCGCCGACCGCGGCGTCAAGGTGCGCCTCGTCGTCGACGACATGACGACCATCGACGACGGCAAGCGGCTGCGCCTGCGTGACGTCTCGAACGCGGCCATCGACGCACACCCCAACATCGAGCTGCGCGTCTTCAACCCCTGGTCGAACCGCGAGGCGGTGGGGCGGGCCGTCGAGTTCGTGGGCGACTTCAGCCGGCTCAACCAGCGCATGCACAACAAGGCGCTCGTCATCGACAACCGGGCGGCCATCGTCGGCGGGCGCAACCTGGGCAACGAGTACTTTGGCCTGTCAGACACCTTCAACTTCCGCGACGTCGACGTGCTGGCGGTGGGGCCGGCGGCGCGCGAGGTGTCGGGGGTGTTCGACCGCTACTGGAACAGCCAGTGGGTGGTGCCCCAGCAGCAGCTCGAGGGCGGCGGCACGCTCGTCACCTACGAGCGCGAGCGGCAAGGGCTCGAGGACAAGCTGAAGGCGGCCCCGGCGCTGACCCGCTTCCCGCTGGCGGAGCAGGACTGGAGCCGCGAGGTGGCCGCGCTCGCGAAGACGCTCCACCTGGGCACGGCCCGCGCCGTCACCGACACGCCCGAGGAGGACTCGCTCACGCACCACATGCCGAACACCATTCGCGCGCTGTTCGCCGAGGCCAACCGCGAGGTTCTGGTGGCCAACGCCTACGTCATTCCCGACGAGGTGGTGTTCGCGCGCACGGCCAACGAGGTGAAGCGCGGCGTGCGGTTCTTGATGCTGACGAACTCGCTCGCGTCGACCGACGCGGCCGGCGTGCACGCGCACTACACCGAGTGGCGGCCGCGGCTGGTGACGGGGGGCGTCGAGCTGTACGAGCTGCGGCATGACGCGGCCCTGCGGCAGGCGGTGGCCGACACGCCGCCCGTGACGTCGGGCTTCGTGGGGCTGCACGCGAAGGTCGTCGTCGTCGACCGGGAGCGCGTGCTCATCGGCTCGATGAACCTCGACCCGCGGAGCTGGGCGCACAACACCGAGATGGGGCTCGTCATCGACTGCGCGCCGCTGGCGCGCGAGCTGGGCGCGGCCATCGACCGCGACGTGCGGCCAGAGAACGCGTGGCGCATCGACGTGGACGCGCAGGGGCAGGTGTCGTGGCGGGCGGGCGACCAGGTGCGCTTCGAGGCGCCGGCGCGCGACGAGTCGCAGCGGACCGAGGAGCTGCTGCACCTGCTGCTGCCAGCGGACCTGTACTGACTGGGCACCGCTCACACCGGGCAGGGGCCGACCTCGGCGCCGCCCTCACGCCGCACGTGGGCGCCCCCTCTCGAGCGCATCGTCACCCGGGGGCGGCGCGAGCCCTGGGGCGTTTCTCCCGTCAGCGCGACACGGCGGCGAGGAGCCGACGGGCCTACACGCCTGTCGCCTGGCGCACCCCGAAGCCGAGGGCCGTCCACACGTCGGCGAGGCGCCCGACCCGCACGTCGCCGTCGAGCCCCAGCCCGATGAAGCGCACGCCGGCGGCGCCGGCGGCCTCGCGGTCGAAGCGCGAGTCACCCACCATCACCGCGTCACCCGGCGCGACGCCGAGCTCGGACAGGCCGAGGTGCACGAGGTCGGGCGCTGGCTTGGCCCGCGGCACCCGGTCGGCCGTCGCGCGAACGGGCAACCACCTCGCCAGCGCCGCCCGCTCGAGGATGGCCGCCGTCAAGGGCGCGACGGTGTTCGTCACCACGCCGACGCGCAGGCCCCGCGCGACCAGCGCCTCGAGGAGCGGCGCGGCCTCGGGGTTCACCCACATCGACCCGAGGTGCTTGACGAACTCGTCGACGTAGAAGGCGTCGAGCTCGCGCGTGGTGCACGCGAAGCCGAACACCGGCACGTCGGCGGCGGTGCCCTGGCCGAAGGTGGGGAAGAACTCGTCGCGCGTCACCGCCCGGCCGCGAAAGCGCACGCCCGCCGCCTCGACGACGCGAAACCAGACCTCCTCACTCCGCACCAACACCCCGTCCATGTCGAAGAGCACCGCGCGCACGCGGCGCACCGTAGCCCACCGCGCCGCCGGAGCCCGGCGCTTCCGCGCGCTCATGGCCGGAGCGTCTCGCGCAGAGGCGTCGCACCGCGCCCGTGCCGCGGCACCACCCTCGTCGAACGCCGGCCGGTTTCACTTTCCGTCTCAGTCTGCGAACATGTTCGGGGGAGCGGCCTTTGACTCGAGGGGTCTCCATGCAACGAAGTCACCCCGAAAGACCGACTGGTTCGTCGCGTGCAACGCTGCTCGTGTTCTTCGGCCTCGTCGCCTGCCGACCGACCTCGGTCGAGCCGGTCTGTGCGACGGGGGCGGGGGCCCAGCCTGGTTGCCCTGCGGCGCTCCCCTGTGAAGTGACCGGCGCGTGTGGTGACGGCGAGCGATGCTGCGGCGGGCAATGCACCCGTGCGTCGACGTGCGCATCGTGTTCCACCGACGCCCAGTGCGACGCCGGGCGCGTGTGCTGTGCTGGGCGGTGCGTCGCAGGCGAGTGCTGCGGCCCCGCTGGCTGCGACGGGCGCGCCTGCGTCGACCACCGGTGCGCTGCACCCGCGGCGCGCGCGCCGTCGCCGTCGGCCTGCACCTCGGCGCGGGAGTGCCTCGACGGCGAGGGCTGCGTAGACGGGCGGTGCGGCGCCTGCAGCGGCGACGTGCAGTGCGGCCGTGACGCCCGATGCTGCGCGGGCCGCTGCGTCTCGGGTGACTGCTGTGGCGACGCCGACTGCGCCGAGGGCTCGAGCTGCCGCGACAACTCGTGCACGCGTTGCTCGGGCGACGTCGACTGCGGGCCGGGGAGCCGGTGCTGCGGCGGCTCGTGCGTCCCCGGAGACTGCTGCGAGGCGTCCGAGTGCCTTGGGCGCGTCTGCCGGCAGCACCGCTGTCAGGCATGCGAGACCTCGGCGCAGTGTGGCGCCGGTCAGGTGTGCTGCGGCGGCCTCTGCCGCGCGGGCGAGTGCTGCACCACCGGGGACTGCGCGGCAGGGCAGGTCTGCCGGGCCGGGCGCTGCGCCGCCTGCCGAACCGACGCGGAGTGCAGCGACGGGGAGCGATGCGCCGGCGGGGCGTGCGTGGTCTCGACGACCGGAGGGCGGGTGCTCGACTGCACCGACGGCACCTGCGTCTCGGCGTCACAACCGAGGGCTGCGCTCGCCGGGCAGGCCTGCGCCAGCCGGAGCGACTGCGCGCTCGCCGAGGTGTGCTGCAACGGCAGGTGCGTCAACGGTGAGTGCTGCAACGACGCCGACTGCGCCGGCATCGGGGCTCAGTGCATCGCCTACGCGTGTCAAGGGTGCGCCTCTGACGCGCAGTGCGGCGCCGGGAGCGTGTGCTGTAACGGCACGTGCGTCCAGGGCGACTGCTGCCCCGGGGACCGCTGCGCCGGCGGCGGCGTTTGCTCGTCGAACCGCTGCTCGGCCTGCACCACCTCGCGTCAGTGCGGAGACGGCAGCGTCTGCTGCAACGGCGCCTGCCGGACCGGTGACTGCTGCTCGTCGGGAGACTGTGGCCAGTACGTGTGCCGCGCGAGTCAGTGCAGCGCCTGCCTCTCCGACGGCGACTGCGGGCCGGGCCGACGCTGCTGCGGCGGGGCGTGCACGTCGGACCTCTGCTGCTCCAGCGCGGACTGCGGTGGTGGGCGGCTGTGCTTGCGGGGCCAGTGCGCCCGCTGCGCGAATGATGCGCAGTGCGGGCCTGGGAGCGTGTGCTGCAACGGGAGCTGCCGGACCGGCACCTGCTGCTCGAGCGCCAACTGTCCCGGGGGGCAGACCTGTCGCTCCTCGGGCTTCTGCGGGCTCTGCCTGAGCGACGCCGAGTGCGGCGCCGGCCAGCGGTGCTGCGGCGGCTCCTGCGTCAACGGCAACTGCTGTCTCGACCAGGAGTGCGGCCAGGGCCGCGTCTGCAGGGGCTTCTCGTGCGAGGCCTGCACCGACGACCGCGAGTGTCCGCGCGGGTCGGTGTGCTGCAACGGGGGGTGCCAGCGGGGGAACTGTTGCTCGCCCAGCGGACGCGTCGCGGCAACGCCGGACTGCAACGGGCTGGTGTGCTCGGGCAGCGTCTGCTCGAACTGCAGGGCCGACGCGGAGTGTGGCCGGGGCTCGAAGTGCTGCCGCGGGGCCTGCTTCGCGGGCATCGAGTGCTGCGGCGCGGCCGATTGTCAGGGGGGCCTCGCGTGCATCGCCGGGCGCTGTCAGGGCTGCAGCAGCAACGCCGAGTGCGGCGCGCTCCCGTGCTGCGACCCGGACGGGCCAGGAGGCCAACCAGGGCGCTGTCGCCTCTTCTGCTCGTTGAGCCGCTGCTTCGCCGACCGTTCGACCTTCAACGAGGGCACCTTCAACGACACCACCTCGTCGGGGACCAACCTCAACCCACAGTGCACCGCCGGCCGCCTCTGCGCCTCCAGCGGCGCGTCGGGCACCTGGACGGTCGTCATCGACAGCCAGGTCGTCGATGCGGCCTGGCACCAGGTCGACCTCACCACCATCAAGCCCCCGGGGACGGCGGTGCTCGTTCGGGCAAAGACCGCGTCCTCGGCGGCGGCCCTCGCGAACGTCGACTGGTGGAACGGCCTGCTCGACCCGGAGCGACGATTGCCTGAGGTCGCCGGCAGCGTCTCGTTCCAGTCGAACTCCGGGCCGATATGTCTGCCCTCTGGCCGGTTCTTGCAGCTCGAGCTGACCCTCGTCCCGGCCAACGGCACCTCGCCCGTCGTCAGCTCGGTGTGTGTGCGCCGGGGCGAGTCGAGGCAGTGCCAACCGCGCGCCTTCTGCGATGCCAACGCGAAGCGCTCGGCCTCGGGCACCTCCTGCACGTGCAACGAGGGCTTCGTCGGGAACGGGCTGACCTGCGTGCCGGCCTGCATCTCCGTCGACCCGGCGTCGGCCGACATCTCGGCGTACCAGGTCGCGGGAGACCCGACGTCGTGGATCTTCGGCACCATCGGCGACAACTACTGGTGCAGCGGGTGCGCCTTGTTCAGGCGCTCCTACAACGTGCGGGTGCCGAGCCTGCAGCTGTTGCGAGAGGCCCGGATTTTTCACATCGGGTTCGACGACTGGGTCACCGTCTACGTCAACGGCACGGTGGCGCTGTGTGGCCCACACGGGTGCTGGAACGGCAGCCAGCGCTGCGAGCTGTCCACGAGCTGGAGCTACCCGGTGAACGTCGACTTGAGGCCGCTCCTTCGCCAGGGGGACAACGAGATTCTCGTCGACACCGTCGTCGCTGGCTGCGGTGAGTTCTGGCTCGGCCTGCGCCTCGACTCCGGCTTCAACACCTGCCGGTGAGGCGCCCGTCGACGGGCTGGGCCCGGCCGAGCGCACCTGGAACCACCGCCGAGCGGACGTCGCCCGCGAACCCATCGACGTTCCGGGGTACACCGGGGCCCATGGCTTTTCGCTTCTGCCCGCGCTGCGGCGCCGCCCTCGTCGAACGCCAGGCCGGCGGCAAGCCGCGCCCGGCCTGCCCTGCCGAGGGGTGCGGCTTCGTCGCCTGGGGCAACCCGACGCCGGTGGTGGCGGCCATCATCGAGCACGAGGGCGCGGTGCTGCTGGCCCGGGGCCGGGGCTGGCCCGAGAAGCTCTTCGCGCTCGTCACCGGCTTCCTCGAGGCCGAAGAGACGCCCGAGGCGGCGGTGCTGCGCGAAGTGAAGGAGGAGACGGGGCTGTCGGCCGAGCTCGTCGGCTTCGTCGGCGCCTACGTCTTCGAGCTGCGGAACGAGCTCATCCTCGCGTTCCACGTGCGCGCCGAGGGCCCCATCACCCTCTCGGACGAGCTCGAGGCCACCCGCCACATCCCGAAGGAGAAGCTCAAGCCCTGGCCCTTCGGCACGGGGCTGGCGGTGCGCGACTGGCTGGAGCGCGGCGACCTCGTGGCCGAGCGGCCCGTCACACCTCGTTCGGCTTCTTGAAGAACAGCTGCTGGTAGTACGCGAGCTCGCCGATGGAGGCGCGCAGGTCGGACAGCACGGTGTGCGTCGCGTCGACCTTCGAGCGGCCCGGCGCGTTGGGGAACCAGGCGCGGGTGAGAATCTTCAGGCTCGACACGTCGACCATGCGGTAGTGCAGCGCGCGGTCGAAGCCCGGCATGTACTTCGTGATGAAGGCGCGGTCGGTGTGAATCGAGTTACCGGCCAGAATGCCCTCGCCGTACTCGACGTGCTGCAGCAACAGCCGCGTGGCCTCCTTCTCGGCCTGCCGCACCGACACGTCAGACTTGCGCACGCGCTCGAGCAGGCCGTTCTTCGTGTGCATGTCCTTCACGAAGGGCTCCATGCGGGCCAGCACGTCGTCGGGCTGCCAGATGGCGCACTCCCACTCGGCCACGGGCTTGAGGTCGGGCCCGGTGATGACGAGGCCCATCTCGATGATGGCGCAGGTGGCGGTGTCGAGCCCCGTCATCTCGAGGTCGCACCACACGAACTTCGGCTCGCTGGTTGGCATGCGTGACCGTGTAGGACGGAAGCTGGTACGAGTCAGCAGGTGGATTCGCTGCGAACGAAGCTGTCCGATGAGAAGGCCGTGCTGGCGCTGGCCGAGCTGTGCGTCGAGGTGTGGCTCGACAAGCCCGTGGGCCACCTGCTGCCAGAGGGGCTGGCGGTGACGGTGGCGCGGGCCGCCCTGACGGGGTGGCTCGAGGCGCCGGGGGCCCTGCCGGCCCTGGCGCGCGGCGTCGACCTGGTGGTGAACGAGCTGAACCAACAGCGGCGCCCCCTGAAGGACGTGGTGGCGCGAGACGTGCGCGAGGCGGTGCGCGACGTGGTGGCGCGGCCCTTCTCGCCAGACCGGCGGCTGGTGCTCACCGTCATCGACCGCGACCCGATGCGCGAGCTGGTGCGGCAGCTGCTGCTCGACTTCGTGCTCGAGTTCGGCCGCAAGGCGAGCGCGCCGGTGGCTGGAGTGGCGAAGGGCCTGGGCACCTTCGCGAAGCTGGCCGGCGACGCGGTGAAGGCGCGCACGGGCACCCTGGGCTCGCTCGTGGGCGCGGTGGGCAGCGAGGTGGAGCGGCAGATGGAGAAGCGCGCCGTCGAGTTCGTCGACGCAGCCCTGAGCGGCGTCTTCGGGCAGCTCGCCGACGCGGTGAGCGACCCCCGGCGCGCCACCGAGGCCGCGGAGCTGCGCGTGGCGATGCTCGACGGCGCCCTCGAGCTCACCCTGCCCCAGCTGGCGCGGGAGCTCGCCAACGCCGACGTGCCCGGCGCCGCCGAGGTGCTGCGCGCGGGGCTGGTGCGCTGGCTGGCGAGCGCCGCCTCGGACGAGCAGCTCAAGGCCCTGACGCACCTCGCCCTCGCGGACGTGGCCGGGCGCCCGCTGAGGGCGGTGCTCGACGAGCTGGGGCTGCTCGTGGTGGTGCGGCAGCACGGCGCCGAGCTGCTGGCGGCGCGGCTGCGCGAGGTCGTCGCCTCCGAGGCCTTCGCCGCCTGGGCCGCGAGCTGACGGGCTGGCGGCTGACGACGTGGGGCGCGCAGGGGCCACCTCGTCCGCCCTTCATGGGTCCCGGTTCGAGCTGAGCCCGGCGCCGAGCTGCTGGCGGCGCGGCTGCGCGAGGCCGGCGCCTCCGAGGCCTTCGCCGCCTGGGCCGCGAGCTGACGGGCTGGCGGCTGACGACGTTGGGCGCGCGGGGGCCACCTCGTCCACCCTTCACGGGTCCCGGTTCGAGCTGACGGGCCGGCGGCTGCGTGGCCCCGCATCGCTGGCGACGTGGGGCACGTGAACGTCGCCGCCCCTTCCCTTCGCGACCCGGCCGGCGCGCTGAAGGTCGGGCGGGAGCGCGGCGTGGGAGCGAGCGCGTGGACGACCCGTCCCAGCGCCCTCGCGACGAGGGGCCCTCGTCAGGACGCGGGGAAGGGCAGCGGCTGCACCTGCGCGCGCCCACCCGAGGCGACGTCGAGCGTGGTGCCCGGCGTGAGGTGGTCGCGGTGCACGTACCCGAGCGCGACGTTCTGCCCGGCGCGCTGGCTGGTGACCACGCTGGTGAGGCGGCCCACCCGCTTGTCGCCCAGGCGCAGCTCGGTGCCGGGCGCGGGCGCGGCGTCGGCGAGGAGCAGCCCGACGAGGCGCTTGTTCATCTGCCCGCGGTACGTCGCGCGAGCGATGACCTCTTGCCCGATGTAGCAGCCCTTCTGGTAGTGAATGGCCTTCTCGAGGTTCGCCTCGAGGGGAATCGTCGCCTCGGTCATGTCGACGCCGAAGAGCGGCACGCCCGCCTCGACGCGCAGCACCTCGTAGGTGGCCGGCGACAGCGTGGGCAGCCCGCCCAGCGCCGCGCGCACCTGCGCCAGCGCCTCGCGCCGCACCAGCACGTCGACGCCCACCCCCAGGAGGCCCGGGAGCCTCGCCACCACCACCCCCTCCTCGAGCCCCTGCGCCACCTCACCGGCCGCGGGCCCCACGAGGCCCACCATCGCCACGTCCGGCGCGTCGGCCACCTCGGCCTCTTCGCTGATGAGGTACTTGTTCAAGAAGTCGCGCACCGCAGCGCCGCGGCCGGGGCCGGGGCCGGTGTCGACGAGCAGCTCGTCGGTGAGCTTCACCACGCGCCCGTCGCCCACCATCGCGCCCTTCGCCGTCAGCATCGCCACCGGGCAGCTGGCGCCGACGGCGAGCTGCTCGACGTCGTTGGTCACCATGCCCTGGAGGAACGACACGCGGTCGGTGCCGGTGAGCCGCACCGCCTCGCGCGTGGAGAGGTCGACGAGGGCGCAGCGCCCGGTGGCGGCCTCGTACTCGGCCGTTTGTGCAGCGAGCAGCGACATGCAGGCCGTATATAAGGGCGCCGCGTGAGCACGCCATCGAGCCCCGCCCGTCCGTCGAATGCCGCGCTCGGCGTGCTGCTGGCGTCGGGCCTGGCCACGGCCGGCCTCGCCGTCTACCAGTGGCTCGAGCTGCTCGTGGTGCGCGCGGGCGGCACGGTGGCCTGCGCCGTCAACGAGACGGTGAACTGCGCCGCGGTGTGGAACTCGCCCTTCGCCTCGGCGGTGCACGACGCCCTGGGCATGCCGGTGGCGGCCCTCGGCGTGGTGTGGGGCGTGGCGGCGGCGGTGCTCGTCGCCCTCGCCTTCCGCAAGCGCGACACCGACGACGCGCCGGTGCACCTCGCCTCGGTGAAGCTGTGGGCCGTCGCGGGCGTCGCCTCCATCGTCGTCTTCGCCTGGGCGAGCTGGTCGGCGCGCGCCGTCTGCCTCACCTGCCTGGGCACCTACGGCCTGGTGGCGCTGTACGCCGCGGCGGCCTTCGCCCTGCTGCCGGAGCCGCGCTGGCCACCTCCGCAGGCGCTCGTCGGCGGCGCGGCCTGGCTGTTCGTCGTGGCGGCGCCGACGTTCCTCGTCTCGCTCGTGCCGGGCGGCAACACGCCGAAGGCTGGCGAGGTGACGCGCCTGTCAGGCACCAGCGAGCCCGAGCTCATCGAGGCGCTGATGAACATGCCGGCCCGCGAGAAGCTGATGACGTCGGCGGCGCGGACGAAGTGGCTCTCGGCGACCGCGAAGGACACCTCGGGCGTGACGGTGCGGGTGCGCCACGGCCCGAAAGAGGCGCCCATTCGCGTGGTCGAGTTCAGCGACGTGCTGTGCCCGCACTGCGCCACCTTCGAGCAGGCCCTCGAGGAGCTGCGCCGGGCCGCGCCCGAAGGCAGCCTGAGCATCGAGCCGCGCTCCTTCCCGCTCGTCGACGACGCCTGCGTGAAGCCCGGTGAGCCCGGCACGCCGAAAGAGGTGCGCTGCGTCGGCGCCAAGGCGCAGATCTGCTCCGAGGCCCACCCCCTCTACTGGGACGTGCGCAAGGCGCTCTTCGCGAAGCAGCAGCAGCTCCGCTCGGCCGACGCGGTGCTCGAGGCCGTGACGGCGGTGACGGGCGTGACGAAGGAGGCGCTGTCGACGTGCATCGCCTCGGCCGAGACGCAGGCGAAGCTGGCCGACGACGTCGCCTACGCGAAGCGGTACGACATTCGGGGCACGCCGCTGGTGCTGCTCAACGACCGCGAGACGTGGCCGTCGCAGGGCTTCATCCTCGGCATGGCGGTGGGCCGCGGCGACGCCAACGCGCCGTGGTTCCAGAACCTGCCCGAGCCTCCGCCGACCGAGTGAGCTGGCCGTGAGCGACGAGAAGAAGCCGTTCCACAACCCGTTCGGCGCGCTGTCGGCGCTCAAGGCGTCGTTGCCGCAGGGCGAGGCCCCGAGGCCCCCGGCCGAGAAGGTGAAGAGGGCGCCGCCGAAGGCCGTGGTTCGCCTCGAGCGCAAGGGGCGCAACGGCAAAGAGGTCACCGTCATCGAGCAGCTCGCGCTGTCGCCGAAGGACCAGGAAGCGTGGCTCAAGCAGCTGAAGTCGTCGCTGGGCTGCGGCGGGGCGCTCGAGGACGGTGCGCTGGTGGTGCAGGGCGACCACCGCGAGCGGGTGGCCGCGTGGCTCACGAAGCAGGGCGTGAAGCAGGTGTCGGTCGGCTAGCCCCGGCGCCGCCCCGCGGGCCGGGAGGAGGAGGCGGACATGCGGCGCGCCGGACCCATCGTCATGCTCCTCTTCGGCACGACGGCCTGCCCGCCGCCACCCGACGTACCCGACGCGAGCACCCCACCGCCGTGCAGCCCCCGCACCTGCGAGGGCTGCTGTGCGTTCGACGACGCGACGCCGGGCGGGACGTGCGTGGGCGGCGCCGAGGCGACGGCGTGTGGTGCCGGCGGGCGGGCCTGCGAGGCGTGCGCTTCGGCAGAGGCCTGCGTGCGCGGCTTCTGCCGGGGCCCCGACGAGCCGGCGCCGCCGGGCGCGCGCGTCGTCTTCGTGACGTCGGCCACCTTCACCGGCGACCTGGGCGGGCTCGCGGGCGCCGACGCGCGCTGCGGCGCCCTGGCGGCGGACGCCGGGCTGCCCGGGCGCTTCCTCGCGTTCCTCTCGACGGTGGGCGACGGAGGCCTCGCCGCGCCGGACCGCTTCTCGGGCGCCGCTCCCTGGGTGCTGCTGACGCGCGATGCGCGGGGCAAGCTGCTGACGCCGTTTCCGTCGGCCGACGCGCTGCGGGGCCCGCCCCGCTCGCCGGTGGACCAGGACGAAGCCGGGCGGGTGCTGTTCCTCGGCGACAAGCGCCAGGTGTGGACGGGCACGCTCCTCGACGGCGGCCTCGACGCCCCGCGCCCCGACCGCGACACCACCTGCGGCGACTGGACGACGAGCCGCACCACCGGGCTCTACGGCATCATCGACGTGCCGACGGACAAGTGGAGCGGCCTGGGCGCCATCGCCTGCGCGAGCGACAACCGGCTGTACTGCTTTCAGCAGTAGCGGGCGCGCCGCGGCCGTGCGCCTTCGCCCTCGACAGGGCTCGCTCACCGCACCGCTTCGGCGACGAAACGTCGGGCGGTCGGAGCGGCCGGGGCCTGGCGCCGCCGGTGAGCACTCGAAGCTGACCCTTCTCCGTGGCTCAGCCCCCCCTCCGCGGAGGCGCCGTCCGACGGCCTCGGGGACGAGAACGTCATCGCCGATGCCCAGGGGGACTCCTCCCTCCCCGTTCACCACGTGAACACGTCGCCTGCTCGACGTGACGGGGTCACCCGGAAGCGACGCCACCATCGAGGTCACTCCCCGCTCGACGGGGCTGGCGCCAGACGACACCTCCGGTGCAAGCGCCGATGCGGAGGTCTACGCCCGACTTCGCGGTCTGTACGCCGTGTCCGCGCGGCGTCTCCTTGGCTTCACGCAAGCGACGCCTGGGCAGACGTGCTACCCAGACGCGCCCCTCTCGCGCCAGGACCCCCCGTGACCGCGCCCGCCCCATCGACCGCGCCTTCCGCGACGCCGATACCAGCACCGCCACCCTCGACGCTCCTGGCCCTGCTGGGTGGGGCCATGATGTTGACGGCCATTCCCCTGTCGCTGGCGGGCCTCGTCGCCTTCTCGCCCAGCCTGGCCGAATCCTGGAACGAGGGCGGCTGGGGCATGTACGCCATCATGAGCATGGTGGCGGTGGGCGCGCTCCTGTCGGGCGGGGCGGTGTTCCTCGCGGGGCGCGCCTGGCCCCCGGCGGCGGTGGTGGTACCCCTGTTCATCGTCCTGCCGGCCGCGCTCGGGCGGGCGAGCACCGGCCAGGCTATGCACGGCACGTTCGTTGCCGTGGCGCACGCACACCCTGCAGACCGCATGACCATCCTCATGGGCTCCATGGCCGAGGCGCTGTGGCTCACCATCTTCGGCGGAGTCGCGTCGGCGGCCGTGGCCTTCGCCGCGGCCCTGGGCCTGGCGCTGAGCGGCTTCGCGCGATTGAAGGACGCCAACCGGAGCGCGAGCGTGGCCTTGCTCTCCGCGGCGCCAGCGCTGCTGCTCATCGCCGTGGCCACCGTGGTGGCCACCTCGGCCGCGGCGGCCTGGGTCAAGCCCTTCAAGATCGTCGCCCACATGCCCCCGGAGGACCGCATCATCGCCGTGCGCGCGGCCCTGAACGAGCAGCCGCCCCGCGAGCAACTGCGGCTGGTCCTCGGCCTCCTGGCCTCGCTGGGTGTGGTGGGCAGCGCCGTGGCGTCGCGGCGCGCGCCGGTGGCGGCCGGCCTGGTGGGGACCAGCGGACTGCTGACGGTCGGGCTCCTGTTCGGGTCGATTCGCATGGTGCCGCCCCCGGAGCTGGAGGACGTCTCTGCGAGCGAAACGGGAGCCCAGCCGCTGATGCAGCTGAACGGCCCGCCCGCGCGGAGCGCGGAGTGGCTCACGCTGGGCGCGTCGGCGCCAGAGGATTTCTCGACGAGGCTGGGGGTGCTGCGTGACACGGCGGCGGCGGGCGCGCCCGACAGCGCGCTGGGCATCACGCTCGAGACCACGGCCCGGGCCCTCGAGGACGCGCTCACACTGAGCGCGCACGGGGGCATGGATTCGGTTGAGCTCGTCTTCTCGCCCCCGCCAGCCGTCACGCCCGAGCCGCCGCTCCCCTCGCCCTTCCACCTGATTCCCCTGCCCCGGCGCGGCGTGACCCTGGGTGTGGGGACACGGCGCGCGCTCTGCGGCGAAGACTGCACGGCGGCCGTACTGGAGAAGGACGCGTTGGTGGTGGACGGTGAGCGCTGGGCGCTGGTGGAGAACCCGGACGTACAGGCCGCAGACGCCACGCCGCTGCTGGTGATGGCCGCACCGTACGAGCCCCGCCAGCTCGTCGGCGCGGCGCTGGCGGCGCTGCAGCATCACCGGCGCCTGGTGCTCGTCGTCGAGAACCCGCCGGAGGAGGCGCCAGCGCACCTGCCCACCAACCCGCGCTCCCCCTTGTTGAAGGCCTCCCTGGGGAAGCTGACGGTGACCGGCCCCCTGCCCGCGAGGGCGGCGCGCGGGCCGCTGGAGGCCGCGCTACCTGCCCTGGCTCGCTGCGGCGCCGAGGAGGACGCGCCGGCCGTGCCCTTCACCGCGCACCTGCAGCTGGGCGTCAACGCCTCGGGCGACGTGACCGAGCTGCTCGACCTGGACGCGCCGCACGAGCCGCAATCGCTGTTCCTCGAGTGCCTGTACGTGGCGCTGGGCGACGCCCCCCTGCCCCGGACGCCCGGGCTTTCTGTGGTGACGGTGGACGTGGCCTTCAAGGCAGCGACGGGAGCCACGACGAAGCCCGGTGAGTGACCGCGCCCGCCTCGCCGCCTGAACCGACGCGGCGGAACGCGCCGGCGCACGCGGCTACGAGCTGCACGACAGCATCGAGCAGCCCGGCTGGTGGCGGGCCCACTCGGGGCGCCGGGCGGCCCAGGCCTCGCGGCCAGGCTGCTCCTCGTACGGGCGCCGCAGCACCTCGAGCCACGTCGCCAGCAGGGCCGTGTCGCCCTGCTCGACGGCCTGGATGACGGTGTGCGCCAGCGCGTTGCGCGGCACGTACAGCGGGTTGACGCCGTTCATGCGGGCGCGGCGCTGCGTCGGCTCGAGCCCCTCGGCGCCCACCCGCGCGAGGTATGCGCGCAGCCACGCCGCGAAGCCCGCGCGCACCTCGCCGACGACCTCGGCCGGCGCGTAGAAGGCCCGCTCCAGCGGCTGAACCAGCGCCGCGTCGGGAGCGCCCTCGAGGGCCGGCGTCACGTCGGCCAGCGCCCGGAAGAAGAGCGTCCAGTCGGTCTCGGTCGAGCTCAGCACCCGGTACAGGTCGCGGAGCAGCGCGCGGTCGTCGTGCGCCCTTGCCTCGAGCGGCGACAGGCCCAGCTTCGCGCGCATCGTCGAGAGCTGCGCGTCGGCCGCGACGTCGGCGAAGGCGTCGAGCGCGGCCTCGAGCGGCTTCGTCTCGCCGACGAGGGGCACCAGCGCGTTGGCCAGGCACATCAGGTTCCACTGCGCGACCGACGGCTGGTTCCCGTAGGCGTAGCGACGCCCCGGCAGGTCGGTGGTGTTTGGCGTCCACGCCGGGTCGAAGCCCTCGAGCCAGCCATACGGCCCGTAATCGAGCGTCACCCCGAGGAGCGACATGTTGTCGGTGTTCATCACGCCGTGCACGAAGCCGACGGCCTGCCACTGCAGCACCAGCGCCGCCGTGCGCCGCACCACCTCTTCGAACAGGGCCACCACGGCCTGCGGCGAGCGCGGCCCCAGCGCGGGGAACTGCGTGGCCAGCGCGTAGTCCACCAGCTGCTCGAGCAGGCGCACGTCACCGCGCGACGCCGGCAGCTCGAGCGAGCCGAAGCGCAGGAAGGACGGCGCGACACGCGTGGTGATGGCGCCCGGCTCGGCCCGCGGGTTCCCGTCGTACAGCAGGTCGCGCACCACCGGCTCTCCGGTGCCCACCAGGGCGAGGGCGCGCGTCGTCGGCACGCCGAGGTGGAACATCGCCTCGCTGCAGACGAGCTCGCGCAGCGAGCTGCGCAGCACCGCCCGCCCGTCGGCCCGGCGCGAGTACGGCGTCGGCCCGGGGCCCTTCAGCTGCACGTCCCAGCGCGCGCCATCGGGGGCCACCAGCTCGCCGAGGGTGATGGCCCGCCCGTCGCCGAGCTGCCCGGCCCAGTTGCCGAACTGGTGCCCGCCATACGCCGCCGCGTACGGCACCATGCCCGGCAGCAGGCGGTTGCCGGCGAGCGCCAAGGTCCACTCCGGCGTCGGCTCGGCCGGCAGCCCCAGCAGCGCCGCCACCTCGGGCACCCAGGCCAGCATCACCGGCTCCGCGACGGGCGTGGGCGAGACGAACGAAAACGCCGCGCCGCGGACCTGGCGCGTGGCGTTCTCTCGCGACGGGTCGGCGGGCAGCGCGCGTGTGAAGCGGGCGTCGAACGAGACAGGGGCGGTCACCCCGGCCTTGTGCCCCCGACGCGCCCCGCACGCCACCGCTTCGACGCCGTACACCGGGCGGGCCGTCTGTCACCACCCGTCTCGGCGACTCGACGCCGTCACCGCTGCGAACGCCAGCGACGGCGGCCTCGGCGGAGAAGCCGGCGACGTGCTCGAGGCGCACGCGCCGCTCGCAAGCGGAGTGGCGATGCGCGTCGGCGACCTGCCCGGGGCACACACCGCCGAAGATGACCGCGACGAGGGTCGCGCCCGCCGCCTGTAGCGGACGGTCTCTGGTGTCCGGTCGCGCTCGGACAGGCCTGCGGATACGGTGTCGACGTGCGCTGGGCGTCAGTGCTGGCGCTGGGGTGTGTCCTGGCGCAAGGCTGCCGCTGTGGTCGCGATGTGCTCACGCCCGAGCCGCCGCCGGCGCTGTCGGTGTCGCCGCCGCGGCTGGTGTTGGCCGCGACGTACCGCGGGCAGGCGTCCGCCGGGTCGGTGTCCGTCAGCAACGGGGGCGGGCGCAGCGAGGCGCTGCCGGTGTCGATTGAGGCGCCCTTCTCCGACGAGGTGACCGAGGTGACGCTCGGGCGCGGGGACGAAGAGACGGTCCTGGTGCGCTTCCCGGCGACGGAGGTGGGCCGGGCCGTGGGGACCTTGCGCGTCGGCGCCTTGACGGTGCCGGTAGAGGCCGAGGCGCTCGAGGTGCCCATGTGCAACGCCAGCAGCGCGTGCATCGACGCGCGCTTCGACGCCAGCGCCGCTCAGTGCGTCGAGGTGCAGAGGGCAGACGGGGCTTCGTGCGAGACGAGGTGTGTGACGGGAGGCTGCGCCAACGGCACGTGCGTCGGGCAGCTGAAGGGCTGCGATGACGGTGACGCGTGTACGACCGACGTCTGTGATGAGGCGACGGGCTGCGACCACCCGCTCGTGTCGTGCCCAGCCCCTGGCGAGTGCCAGCTGGCGGTGTGCCGCAAGGCCACGGGCTGCGCGGTGGAGGAGGTGCCCGATGGGACGCTGTGCGGCGTCGATGACTGTCTCGCCACGCAGGTGGACGTGTGCGTGTCGGGCGCGTGTGTGAGGCGCCCGAGGCCGGACACCGGGCGCTGCGCCAACCGGTGGGTGCCTACCTCCATCCCCTCGCGCACCGGCCACGCCATGGCTTTCGACGCAGCCCGCCAGCGCGTCGTCCTCTTCGGGGGCGGGTGGGCCGGGAAGAACAATGGACGGTCCATTGACTCCGGAGCCATGTCAGACACCTGGGAGTGGGATGGCAACGCGAGGACGCAGCGCACGCCGGTGACGTCTCCGCCCGCGCGAGTGGACCACGCCATGGCCTCTGACGCCGTCCGCCAGCGCATGGCGCTCCTCGATGGGTACACGCTCTGGTACCTGCTGCCATGACCAGCCCCCCGCGCTGCCGGCGGCGCGTTCTCGCGTCGCGCTCGGGGGAGTGACCGACACGAGCGACGGGAACCCACCGTCACTGGACTCGAGGAATCGACCGGTGCCGAGTTGCAGCCTCGGGTGATGGCGGCTCCACCGCCCACGGCACCAACGCCCTCGTCGCGCAAGACGACGACCCGCCATGCACACCGCCACCCCCGCAACGAGGCACCGGTGGTTCAAGCGCTCACCGGCGTGAGACGCGAGTCCATCGTGCCAGGGGCTGCGTCATGTCCGACCAGCGCCTCGACGACGTCCTCCTGGAAGTCGAAGTGAAGACCTGGCTCGAGCAGAAGGTCGGCGCCGTCCGCAGCCCGAACGTCGCCATCACCGGCACCACCGCGCTGGCGAGCGCGAACGCCGCCGGAAACCTCACCATCAGCGGCCGGCCGGTGCCCAACGACGACCCGGGCCGGCAGCCCGTCAGCACTGGCGACACCTACACCTTGACGCACAACTTCGGCGCAACGCCCTCGCACATTGCAGCTGCTGGCCTGCGGAGCCGTCTCGGGCAACGTGTGCACGATGCGGGTGGTGCTCGCCACCGCTGGGTTCAACGACGGCTCCGCGTGCCTGCCCCCCTCAACACGATGACCGACCACGACACCATCACGGGAGCGCTGACGCCGGCGGGCAACGCCTGGGGCTTCTCCCTCGCGGGCTCTGGCTTTCAGCACCCAGACGACGCCGGCGGGAACCTCTCGACCGCGTTCTCCCGCGTGCACGCCTGGCGCTGAGCGCCGCAAGCGGTGCTCCTGACGCCGCGGCGGCCGGCGCACTGCCGTGCTCCGTTCGCCGCCAGGCGCTCCGGTCTTCGCCACGACTCGAGAGGCCGAGGCGTTGTTCAGGGCGGACGCAGCGCGGCCGACCCCGTCACCCATCGGCGGTCGAGCGTGACGACGGAGCGCCCCGCCCGGACCACCCCGGGAGTCAACGCCAGTCGAGGCGCGAGGCGCTGAGCGGCCTTCAGCGTGATGCGGACGGCGCAGCCAGTCACCCCCACCCGTCACGGCGGCCTGCGCCTCACCGGGCGCGTCAGAGGCGGTAGGCCACGCCCAGCTGCGCGTCGAGGGCCAGCTCGACGCCCCCGCTGGGCCGCAGCGTGGGGCCCATGCGCGCCCGGAAGAAGGCGACCAGCTCGCTCCTGAGGAAGTACTCGACGCCCAGCCCCGGCAGCAGCGGCACGTTCAGCCCGCCGCCCGCGCCCAGCTGTACCCACAGCGGCGCGTCGAAGCTGGCGCCGAGCGACAGCGCGCTCGACACCGCGTACCCGAGCTTGAGGCCCAGCGGCAGCACCACCGCCGGCACCCCGTTGCCGAAGCGGTCCACGGTGAAGAGGGCGCCGGGCTCGAAGGTGAGCCCCAGCGAGACGGCGCCCGCGTCGAGCAGCCGCAGGCGGAGCAGCCCCTGCACCTTGCCCACCGGCGCCACCTGCGTCGGCAGCCCCTCGAGGGCGTAGTCGAACGTCAGCCGCGCACCGACGTCGAGCGGCCCCAGGACGCCGCGCCGGTAGCCCACCGACAGCCCCGGCCAGCCAAGCGACGCCTCGACGGCGTTGCCGCCCGCGCCCAGCGTGCGCCCGCCCACCACCGACCAGCGCTGCCCCTCGGTGGCCGGCGGGCTCGTCGTCGTCGACGGCGCCTCGTCACCCGCTGCCAACACCAGCACCACCAGCAGCACGGCGGCGCTCATCGCGGCAACCCCCGCGCGGCGGCCAGCGTCAGCACGTCGGCCTCGAGCGCCTCGAGCCGCGCCATCGCGCGCGCCCGCGCCGGCCCCATCGCCTCGCCGTCACCCACCGCCTCGCGCCACTCGAAGTAGAGCTTCAGCTTGGGCTCGGTGCCCGACGGGCGCAGCGTCACCCGGTGCCCGCCCTCGAGCTCCCAGGCGATGACATTCGACCTCGGCAGCGTGAGGGCCTGGCGCTGCGCCCCCTCGACGCGCGTCTGGGCCTGGTAGTCGTTCGTCGCCGCGACGCGCACCCCGCCGAGGCGCTCGGGGGGCTGGCGCCGGAAGGCCTCCATCACCGCCTTGATGGTGGCCGCGCCGGTCGCGCCGGGGAGCGTCGCGTTGAACTGCTTCGCCACGAAGAGCCCGTGCGCCCGCTGCACCTCCTCGAGGTAGCCGAAGAGCGTCACGCCGCGCTGCCGGCACCAGGCGGCCATGTCGGCCACCACCAGCGCCGCGCCGATGCCGTCCTTGTCGCGCACCACCGGCCCGACCGAGTAGCCGAGCGCCTCTTCGTAGCCGACGACGAAGTTCACCCCGCGCGCCGCCTCGTCGATGGCGACGTTGGCGATCCACTTGAAGCCGGTGAGCGTCTCGGCGTACCGCGCGCCCTTCGCCTCGGCGATGGCCTTGAGCTGCGCTGACGAGACGATAGTGGTGACGACGAGGGGCTTCTCGGTCGCGCGCTGCGTCAACAGGTAGTGCCCGAGCAGCACGCCCACCTCGTTGCCCGTCAGCATCGTCAGCCGGCCGGCGCCGTCGCGGGCCATCACGGCGAGGCGGTCGGCGTCGGGGTCGTTCGCCAGCACCAGGTCCGCGCCGCGCCGCTCGGCGAGCGCCGTGGCGAGGTCCATCGCGCCCTTCTCCTCGGGGTTGGGGAAGCGCACCGTGGGGAACGCGCCGTCGGGCGCCTGCTGCTCGGCCACCGGCGCCACGCTCACGAAGCCGGCCTCGCGCAGCGCCTGCAGCACGAGGGCTCCGCCGACGCCGTGCATCGCGGTGTAGACGACCTCGAGGCCCGCGGTCTGCCGCGAGACCCGCAGCGCGAGGATGGCGTCGAGGTACGCGCGCGTCACCGCCGCATCGACGTCGCGGAAGAGGCCGGCGCTCCGGGCCTCGGCCTCGGCCAGCAGCGGCACCGCGTTGGCGGGGCCCACCGCGTCGATGGCGCGGGCGATGCCGCCGTCGTGCGGAGGCACGATCTGGGCGCCATTGCCCCAGTACACCTTGTACCCGTTGTACTCGGGGGGGTTGTGGCTGGCCGTCACCATCACGCCGGCCGCGGCGTCGAGGTGGCGTACGGCGAAGGCCGTCAGCGGCGTCGGCGCGAAGCCCGCGAAGACCCACGCGGGGATGCCCTCGGCGGCGAAGACCGCGGCGGCGTCGCTGGCGAACTCGGCGCTCAGGCGGCGGCCGTCGCGGCCGATGACGACGCCACGGGTCACCACCTCGGGGACGACGGCCTTGAGGTAGCGGGCGAGGCCGGCGGTGGTGCGGCGCACGACGGCCCGGTTCATGCGGTTGGTGCCGCCGCCCAGCACGCCGCGCAGGCCAGCGGTGCCGAACTCGAGGCCCGACGAGAAGCGGTCTTCGAGCTCAGCCTCGTGCCGTCGCTCGACGAGGGCGCGCACCTCGGCGGCGGTGAGCGGGTCGGGGTCGGCGTCGGCCCAGGCGCGGGCCGTCGCCAGCAGCGTGTCGAGGTTCATCGGCGCTTCATACCCACAGCGCCCGCCGCCGCCACGTTGGAAGCGGCCTTCCACCGGCAGCGTCCGGGCGCCGTGGCCAGGGGCTCCGCGTCGCACGACGCGCGGGCGGCTCGAGCCTGCCCCTCGGCGCACGCCCCGATGACTCGCGCGGGGAGCGGACGCGGGCCGGCGCGCCCTCGACGGAGCGCGCCCCGGGTCCCAACGCCAGCCATCGCGTGACGGGTGGTACGGTGTGAAGTCCATGCAGCCGCTCCTCGGCGCCCACCGGCGGCGCCGCACCAGCCGCTTCCCTTCGGGCGTCGCCCCCGGTCCACGCAGGGGCGGCCGCGCGGCGGGGCTCGCGGCCCTGGCCCTCGCGCTGGCGGCCCTCGGCTGTGGCGCTCCCGCGACCAACGAGGCGCAGCTGCCGGGCGACGACACGCGCGACGTCTGGGTCCTCGTGGTGCACGGCGCCGGTGACGGGCCCGAGCGCTGGGCGGCCCCCTTCGCAGCGGCGCTCGAGCCGAAGCTGCTGGAGCCCCGCCGCGTCGCCGTCGTCGCCTACGACTGGCGTGAGGCCGCGCGAGACCGGCTCGCCGCCGCCGGCGCGGGCCAGGCCGAGGGCGCCGCCATCGCGAAGGCGCTCCAGGGCCGCGCGTTGACGCACCTGCACCTCGTCGTCCACTCCGCGGGCGCGCACGTCGCCTTCGGCCTCGAGCAGGCGCTCGCGGACTGGCCCTCGCGCCCCACCCTGCACCTCACCCTCCTCGACCCGTTCCAGGGCCTCGGCCTCGACTTCGAGTGGGGCCGCGCGCGCTTCGGGCGCACCGCCGACTTCACCGAGAGCTGGCTCAACCGCGGCGATGGCGTGCCCGGCACCGAGGCCCCCGTCGACGCCGCCCACACCTTCGACGTCACCTCGGCCGCCAGCCGGCCCGCGGGCCTGTCGGGCAGCCAGCCGCACTGGTGGCCCATCGACGCTTACCAGGCGCTGCCGCCCTCGCTGTCGACGGCCCTCGAGGTGTCCGGCGCCTTCGAGCCGCAGCGCCTGCGCGAGCGCTTCCCGCCGGGCGCCGTGACGCAGGTGCCCTGACGCTGGCCCTGGGCGGCGAGCTCCCCGGAGGCCCTGCGCGCTCACGAAGGCTCGTTCTGTCCAACGCCTTCACACGGGCTCCGTGCTCGACGACCAAGCGGAAGTGTTTGCGTTGACGCGTCCTCTTCTTCATCTCGGCCCCGCCTTGAGCCGCTCGTGCCTCAGCTGCCTTCGGGCGCAACTCCCCGACGCCCCACGCGCCCCTGCACACAGCGGCGTGCACCGGGCCTGGCGTGCTCACCCTGGGGGCTCACCCGAAGCGAGAGGTTCGTTCATGTCGAGGCCCATGCAGCGGCTGGCCTGGAGCCTGACCCTGGCCGTCCTGGGGTCGGGGTGTGGCGGTGAGGACCTCGCGCGGGTCTCCGAGGGCGACGCCGGGGACGAAGCCGTCGTGCTCGAGGCCTCGCTGAACACCAACCCCAACCTCACGCTCTTCGGCGACTCCACCCGCGACGGCCAGCTGACCGACGCCGACGTGGCCGGCCGGTTCGCCTGGCCGTGGAACGGTCAGGGCGCCGTCATGCTCGCCAACGTCGACGATGATGACCGCGACGGGCGCAGCGACGCGGCCGACGCCATCGTCAACGGCACCTCAGACCTCGCCAGCCTCGAGGTGCGCGTCGGCGCCTCGGTCCTGGCGCGCACCAGGAGCCTGCATGTCACCGCGTGGCAATCGCCCGCGGGCGCCAGCCGCATTCGCCTCTTCGAGCGCACCGCGCAGGGCTGAAAGCCCGTCACGGGCGCGTTGACGCAGGTCGGCCCCCGACTCGAGCTCGCCAGCGAGGCGACCGCCTTCGCCTCGAAGGACTGGAACGGCCTGGTCACGCTCACGCTCGAGGCGAAGAAGGCCGACGGCGCCAGCCTCGGGTACGACCTCGCCCGCGTCCGCGTCGCGCCCTTCATCCTCCTCCCGAACGCGGCCCGCACCTCCGAGCTGTGCGTGTCGGCGGGGCACCCAAGCGACCCCAACGCCGCCTTCCGCGCGGGCCTCGCCGCCGCCGCCACCGAGGCGGGCGTGCGCCTCGTCACCCACCAGACCTCGTCGTGGAAGGAGCTGTGGATGCAGGACACAATGGAGGTCGGCTCGACCCAGCTCCCGGGCCGCGCCGCGCTCAGCGTCGTCCTCGGCGGGCTCCGAGGCGCCGACAGCTTCGGCCCGTCGCGCCTCGGTCCCGACTTCGGCTTCGTCCAGGTGGGGGCGCCCCGCGGCATCGCCAACGGCGTCGACGACTGGGCCGACTGGCTGGGGAACCTCGAGGTGTCGCCGCCCGTGCCCGGCTACCCGCTGGGCCGCGTCTTCTCCGGCCTCAACACCGACACGGGCGTCGGGCTGCACCCCGACGTCGTCGCGTTCCTCGAGGCCCAGCAGGTCCAGGCGCCCTTCTGGGTCGACACCGGCTGGCTCACCATCAAGCACGTCGACGAAATCGTTTCCTGTCTCCCCGGGCCCGACGGCCGCCCGCGGCGCCTCTTCGCCGACACCCGTCGCGCCGAGGCGCTCGTGCCCTCGGCCCGTGGCCCCAGCAACGCGCGAAACCAGGCCCGCCTCGACGTCGCCCGGCGCGGCGGCGCGCTGGCACGTGGGTACTCGACCCGGGGCCTGCTGGCCGAGCTCGGCCTGACCGACGCCCAGGTGGTGCTCCTGCCCGTCAGCTACACCGGCGGCCACAACGAGTGGTCGAACCCCAACAACTCCATCTTCCTAAAGCGGCCTCGCCGTCACCGGAGAGGCCCACCTGCCCGCGGGCGTGAAGGCCGACATCGCCGCCCGGCTGCGCACCGCAGGGGCTTCAGCGGTGCGCTTCGTCGATGACCTGCCCTCACAGGACAACCTCGGCAACGTGCACGGCGCCACCAACACCCGGAAGCTGCCGCTGGTGGCCGACTTCTCGAAGGCGCTGCCCACCCTGCGCTGACGCCCCCGGGGCGCCGGCCGGCAACCACTGCCGTCGAACGGCGCGCGCCGGCCAGCCCCGTCAGGGCGCCAGCGCAGCGGGTGGCGTTGACCGCGATGTCCGGCAGCGACTCGCGGGCGGTCCACCCGCCCTCGCCGCCGGCCCACGCGCCGCTGAGCCGGTGCGTGAGGAAGACCGTCGTGTCTCCGAAGGCCGCGGCGACGCCCGCTTCGAAGGCCGGTCGAGGGCACGCAGCTCACGGCTCGAAGAGCGACACCTCGTCGAACCACCGCGCCTGCCGCTGCGAGGCGCCGCTGGCGAGGGTGGTGGGGAAGGCGATGGACCCGAAGGGCGCGGTGCCGGTGAAGACCTGCCCCCGCGCGAAGCCCGGCCGCTCTCCGTCGTAGTCGAGCACCGCCTCGCCATCGACCCACACCCGCAGCACGCCGTCTCCGGCGCCCGGCGACGTCTCGCGCTGCACCAGCACCGCCAGGCGGTGCCACCCGTCGTCGGCCGTGGCGGAGGGGCCCAGTCGCGGCAGGCGCAGGTGCTGGCGGTAGACGGCGTCGGGCTGCTGCGGCGTCGCCGTGGCCCGCACCTCGCGCACCGTCACCTGCCAGCGCAGCCCGTCGAGGCCGTCCAGGAGCCGCGGCGACGCTGCGTCGCTCGCCGCCGCCACCACCACCGCGCCGCGCGCCGCGCCCACCCGGCCCAGCACCGCCTCGGTCGACGACAGCCCCCGGCCGCCGCACCACGACGCCGGCTGCTGAAATCGGAAGCCGGGTGTGAAGCGGAACCGGTACCGGAGCACCGCCGTGAGCGGGCTCGTGTTCGCCAGCACCTTGCCGAGGAAGACGTCGGCGTCGGCGCAGCCCGTGCCGGGCGGGTACTCGATGCGGAGCGAACGCGCGCCCATCGCAGCCGCGGCCGCGTCGAGCTCGAACGAGGCGTTCACCTCGCGCTGATCGCCGTAGCTGCCCTTGATGGCCGCGGTGCTGGCCCAGCGCTCGAAGTCGTCCTGGAACAGCACCTGCGTGGCGGTGGTGGGTTCGGCGGGCCCGCCGTCGGGCTCTGCCGTCAGCCCGCCCCCGTCGACCAGGCCACCGTCGGGGGCGCCCGCGTCGCGCAGCGGCGTCGCGGCGTCAGCGGCCCCGGCGTCGGGAGCGCCCCCGTCGGGAGCACCCGCGTCGACGCCCATGGGCCGGCCGCCACAAGCCGCGAGGGCCAGGGTCCCGAGGAGCAGCCAGCGGGTCTGCCATGTCGTACGCATCGCCACCGCCCCCCGTCCTTCCAGCCACTTCGAGAGAAAGATCCACGTCGTCCTGTCGTTCAGGACCGACTTCACCCTAGAGTCCACGGTGTTTCAGGGCCGATTCTCCGACGCACCAACGCTCCATGACGTCACCCTTCCGCTTCCTCGCGCTCGCCTGCGCCACCCTCGGGTTGTCGCTCGCCGGCTGCTCACGCACCACCGTCTTCTTCTGCGGCACGCCAGACGACCCGCCGTGCCCAACCGGCTTCGCGTGCGTCGCCAACCGCTGCGTCGTCGACCCCAACCCCCAGCCGTGCCCGATGGGCACGACGCGCTGCAACGGGCAGTGCGTCACGCTCGACAGCGACCGCGCCAACTGCGGCGCCTGCGGCACCGCCTGCCCCATGGGGCAGGCCTGTCAGCAGGGGGTGTGCCGGCAGGGCTGCGTCGGCGGCCAGACGAACTGCAACGGCACCTGCGTCGACACGCAGGGCGACCGCGCCAACTGCGGCGCCTGCGGTACCGTCTGCAACGGCCTCGAGGCCTGCGTCGGCGGCCGGTGCCAGTGCAGCGCTCCGCTCACCCAGTGCGCCAACGGCGCCTGCGTCAACACGCAGAGCGACGCGGCCAACTGCGGGGCGTGCGGCGCGGCCTGCGCGATGGGGCAGCTCTGCCAGGCGGGCTCGTGCGTGGCGAGCTGCGCGCCCGGCCTCGCCCAGTGCGGCACCGCCTGCGTCGACGTGGCGAGCGACGAGCTGAACTGCGGCGCGTGCAGCAACCGCTGCGGGGCGAACGAGACGTGCTCGATGGGGCGGTGCACCGGCGCCTGCGGCCCCGGTCAGGCGCTCTGCAACGGAACCTGCAC
>JADCJJ010000629.1 GCA_020247085.1 Myxococcaceae bacterium
ACACCAACGTCACCGGCGCCTGCGACGACTCCAACGCGTGCACCTCGAGCGACATCTGCGTCAACGGCGCGTGTGTCGGCACGGCCCCGGTGGTGTGCGCCACGCCTACGGCGTGCTTCGAGCCCAGCGTCTGCGTGCCGTCCGATGGCGGGTGCCTCACGACGCCGAAGGCCGAGGGCTCCACGTGCGATGACGGCGACCCGTGCTCGAACGGGGACAGGTGCCGCCAGGGGCGCTGCGTCAGCGGCGTGGGCGCGCCGCTGTTCGAGACCTTCTCGTCCGCGGCCGGCCCGAACCTTGCCACCTGGAGGGTGGCGTCGCAGGGCGCCGGCTCGGTGACGGTGTCCGGCGGACAGGCCCGCCTCGAACGCGACGCCCGCCTCGTGACGGTCAACGACTACGCGGTGGCCAACGGCGCGTTGCGGGTGTCGGGCGAGTTCACCAGCGGCGTCGCGACGGATTGGGCCCACATCTGGACGCGGAGCTCCGGCCAGCCGGGCGCGGGCTTCCAGCTCGACTCGGGCGTCGAGTTGATCATCAAGCCTGCCGAACTCGAGGCGCGGCTGGACGGCGCGCGGCTCGCGAGCCTCGCCTTCGACGGCGGCCTCGCTGTCGGCCAGCCGGTGGTGTTCGACATCTTCGACGACGGCGCGCAGGTGTCGCTGACGGTGCGGAACAAGGGCGCGGACAACGAGGCGCGGCTCTCGGTCGCCGCGCCGGGCGCCACGTTGAGAGGGAAGGTCGTGTTTGGGACCGGCAACGAAGCGGCGCCAGTGACCGGCAGGTCGGGCTTCGGACTCCTGCGCGTGGAGCACGGGGTGCGGGTCAAGCCGACCCGGGAGTGGACGTTCGAAGAGGTCGCCGGGGGCTCGGCCGGCCAGATCGTCGGCGGCTACGGGGCCCTGCCCGACGGCGGGCTGGCGGGCGGGCGCCTCGCCCGCTTCGTCAACGGCCAGACCCCCGCTGTTCAGGCGCCGCCCGTCGTCACGCCCGGCGTCTTCGGAGTCGGCGCCGCCTTCTTCAACCAGAGCGGCGGCCGGTTCCTCGAACTCCCGAATGACATCATCGGGTCGACGGGCGGGGACTTCTCGGTGTCGTTCTGGTACCGCGGGGCGTTCACGAACACGGGCGTCACCGAGATCTTCGGGAACCGGAGCGAGGGCAGCGGCGGCAGGTTCTTCTGCGTCCGGGCGAGTGCGGCGGGGATCGGCTCGGAGATCGACCAGAGCCCCACGCCCGGGAGCTATTCGCCCATCGGGCCCCTGCCCGTCGCCACCTCGACCGACGAGCGCTGGCGCCACGTCGTCGTCACGCGGGGCGGAACCAATCACCAGCTCTTCGTCGACGGTCAGCTCGCGGGCCGCTTCGACGGCGGGGTGATCGCAGACTTCGGCAAGACCACCCCGTTCTGGGTTGGGCGCGGGTTCGGCGTCGGTGGTTCCGGTTCGTTCGACGAGCTGCGGGTCTACGACGCGGTGGCTCTCGACGCCTGCGAGGTGCGTCGCCTGTCGGAGCGCCCTCCAGCCACCCCGCCCTGCGGGGCGGGGCAAGCGCTGTGCGCGGGGGCGGCGGCGCTGGGGCCCACATGCGTCGATCTGCAGCGTGACGCGGCCCACTGCGGCGGGTGTGGTGTGGCGTGCACGGTGCCCGCTGGTGCTACCGCGACGTGCCAGACCGGAGCGTGTGGTTTCAGGTGCCAGCCTGGCTTCCTCGACTGCAACGGCCAGCCGGGAGATGGGTGCGAGGCGGCAGGGACCTCATGCGGCAATGCGCCCGTGCTCGTCTCGGTGGGTGTCGATGGTGGCGCTGGAAACGGGCCCAGCTTCAGCGCGGTGGTGGACAACTCCGGGCAGTTCGTCGTCTTCACCTCGAGCGCGTCGAACCTGGTGCTTGACGACACCAACAACGTCGACGACGTGTTCCTCCGCAACGTCGCGACGGGCCAGACGACCCGGATCTCGACCGGGCCTGCGGGCGAGCAGCTCGCGGGCGGGGGCTTCGGTGGAACCATCTCGGGTGACGGCCGGTTCGTCGCGTTTCTCACCACCGGGCCGGCGATCGTGCCCGACACGAACGGGGCCGGCACTGACCTGATCCTCGTCGACCGCGTGACCAACCAGCGCAGCTACGGGATGACCTCGAGCATGGGAGCGCAGCCCGGCGGAAACACCGAGCCATTCCTGGGGGCGTTTCTCTCGACGGACGGGCGCGTCGTGATGCAGAGCACCCGCGCCTCAGGCCTGTTCTCTGGAGACACCGTACAGAACGAGAGCGACATCTACGTCTCGGACCGGCGACCGCCCATTCAGACGCGCATGGCCTCGTTGACCGTTGGCGGCGCCGTCGTAACGGGGGGAGCGAACGGCTTCAACGCCGCCTCTCAGTTCATCTCTGGGCAGGGGCGCTACGTCACCTACAACACCTTCGGCGCCGTGGGCTTTGCCGCTTCAGGGTCGTGCTCGCACGCATACCTCGTCGACATGAGCACCTCGATTCCTACCGTCGTGCGGGTCGAGCGCGACAACGGTGGTGGAGTGTTGACCTGTGACTTTCAGGAGGCGTCGGCGGCCGGGCTCCTCGTCAACGAGGCCGCGAGCTTCTTCGCGTTCCAGACGAGGAGTGACCTGCCGGCGGCGACGTTGCGGAGTGACTGGAACATCTACCGCCGGCCCACCGTCAACGGCGCGTCGACGCTGGTGACGCAGGCCGCGGGCGGCGGCTTTGGCAACGGCAACAGCTTCACGACCTCGATCAACGAACAGGGCACCCGCCTCTCGTTCGTCTCGACCGCGACGAACCTCGACGCCGACTCGAACGGGACCCGGCAGGACTGCTTCGTGTGGTCGGCGCCGGCGTCGCTCTCGAACCTCTCGCAGCCGGTCGTCAGGGTGACGACCGCCCCCCAGGCGTGCAGCGCGATCATCTTGTCCCGCACTGGCCAATGGGCCGCGCTCGTCATGAATGACGCGCTGTCTCCTTCCGACCTCAATTCCCACGCCGACGTCTATCTGCGTCCGGTACGCTGACGACGAATGGCGGCCTCCGACGACCAGCGCCGAGCCGGGTACAGCGAGACCGTCGCGTCCACCGACCCCGTCATCGGCTCCGAGGTGTCGGGCTACCGGGTCACCAACCGACTGGGCGTCGGGGGCATGGGCATCGTGTACGAAGGAGAGCAGCC
>JADCJJ010000063.1 GCA_020247085.1 Myxococcaceae bacterium
CAGCTACAACAACCGGCAGAAGTTTCCGGAAAACACCGGCAGTCTTTTTCGGAACCCACAACCACCTCTGGTGGTGACGCGCGAGTCGATTCCTCGATGGCGAAAAGGTCACGGGCGAGCCGCTTCGCCGAGCGTCGTCCCGCGGGCGGGCTTCACGCCCGAAGCCACGGCTTCGGCTCCCGCAGGGGCGCTCACGTCGTGCCCGGCCGCCCGCCCCGCAGCACCAGCGGCCCCAGCACGGCCAACACCACCGCCTGGCCGGCTCCCATGGCCCACAGTCCCCCGGTGGCGCCGCGCCCCCCCACCGCCGCGCCAACCACCGCCGCCGCCAGCAGGCCTCCCGCGAGCGCCAGCCGCACCCGCCGGGGCTCGAGCCCGATGGCCACCGGCATCCACAGCGTGGCCGTGTAGCCAACCGGCGCGAGCGCCGAGGCTACCCCCAGCACGCCTCGCAGCGCCGCCTCGTCCACCCCGAAGCGCCGCGCCAGCAGCCCGTGCAGCCCCCACGACGCCACCACGCCGACGAGGGCCAACAGCGGCCCCAGCCCCACCAGCGCCAGCCGCGCCCCGGGCGCCCCGCCCCGGACGCGATGCACCAGCAACGCCCCGAAGAGGCTCGAGCCGTACAGGCCCCCGTGCAGCACCATCACCGAGGCCGCCAGGAGGCCGACGTCGGCCGTCGCCCCGACGGCCCGCGTGACGAGGGTATCGGCCGTCCACAGCGCCATCCACCCCAGGCCCAGGGCGAGGTACGGCAGGCCTTCGCGCAGCCGCCCCAGCACCGGCGCGGCCCCTTCGAGGCGCGGCCGCATCGCCCCGTCGCGCAGCCCCCACCCCAGCGGCGCCGAAAGGCACCCGCCAGCCACCACGAAGCCCACCCCCAGCTGCGCCAGCGACGATGCCGTCAGCGCCGCCACCCCCAGCGCCACGGCGCTCCACAGGGTGGCCAGCGCCTCGCGCCGCGGCGCCCCCAGGCCGCGCAGCGTCGACGACGAGAAGGCCGACAGGTGCGGCAGGAACAGGCCCACCAACACCGCACCCGCGTACGCGCGCGTGCCCGTGGGCACCAGCGCCCCCAGGCCCACCCCGACGCCGACGTAGGCCAGCGCCGCCGAGGCGAGGAACAGCCCGTGCCCGCTGCCCAGCGCCGCCGGCAGCGCCCGCCCCTCGGCCTTCGCCTCGGCCGCCCGGTACAGCGCCCAGTCCGGAAGCCCCGCGTGCAGCACCCCGCCGGCCAGCCCCGCCACCGCCACCACCGTGGCGTGCGCTCCCAGCCCCTCGGGGCCACCCAGCCCCCCGAGCGCCAGCTGGTACCCCAGCAGCGCCACCTTGTTGACGCCCGCCGCCACGTACGACGCCAGCGGCCACGCCAGCCCCCGGAGCCTCACGGGGCGTCACACCCCGGCACCCAGCGCGGCGTCGCCAGCGCGAAGTGCAGCGCACGCGTCTCGCCGGGTATCTGCGCCACCGGCCCCGTGTAGTCGAAGTCGATGCGGTGCGTCCCGAAGGCCTCGGCCGGGATGCGGAAGCGCCGCCAGTCGAGCCCCAGCGGCCACGCCCACGACGACGCGCCGAAGCGCACGTCGAGCCGCGCCTCGGGCACCAACGCCCGCGCGTCGACCGCCCAGCACCCCTTGCCGCCGAAGTCAGCGCTCACCGCGCTGCGCTGCCGGCTCCAGCGAAAGCGGCGCTCCTGGTCGCGCTCCGCCTCGTACCAGCCGTCCTCGATGAAGCCAAAGCTGAGCGCCCGCCCCGCCGGCCCCGACACGTCCCGCACCTCGACGGGACCGGCCTGGAAGACGAGTGGCCCCTCGACGTCGCTCTCGGCTGGCGCCACCACCACCGCGTACTCCCGCCGGCCGTCGTGCCGGGGCCGCTTCGTCGGGGCCGACAGCGTGAAGTAGCTGTAGCGGTGCGGCGTGTGGTGCAGCGGGCGGCCGCGCTCCGCCGCCAGCAACGCCAGCGGGTGCGCCCAGGCCAGCGTGCCCTCGCCGCCGACGGTGCCTACCATGAACAGCTCGCCGTCGAGGGCGTCGAGGCGCCGCATCACCTCGAGCGGCTCGGCCCGCACGCCGACGTGCGCCGGCCGGCTCCACTCCTCGTACCCCGTCACCAGCGCCATCGCCGCGAGCCACCCGGCGGCGAGCGCCGCGCCCACCCGTCGGCGCCCGGCGTCGAGCGCGAGGCCCACCAGTACCGGCGCGAAGGCGCCCACGCTGAGCGCCAGCTTCCAGGCCGGGTAGTGCTTGTCGGTGAGCTGCAGCAGCCCCAGCTCGACGAGGTAGCTGGCGCCCAGGGCAAGGGCCAGCACCCGCGAGGGCCCCCGCAGCCGCGGCAGCCGGCGCAGCAGGGCCGCCGCGGCGAAGACGCCCACGCCCACGGCCAGGGCCACAGGCAGCGGCTCCTCGCGAAGCCCCAGCACCGGGCGCGGCGAGACGAAGAGGGCTGGCGGCACCAGCTGCAGCAGGTCGCCCGCGAGCGCGTCGACGCCCCCCACCGAGCCGCCGCGAGCGCCCAGGTAGCCCGTCAGGGCGAGGCTCTGCAGCTGCCACAGCATGCGCGTCAGCATGAAGGGCACGGCGGCGACGCCCAGCGCCCCCGCCGCCACGGCCCGCGCCAGCACCCGCGCCCGCGCCCACGGCCGGGCCCGGGCCAGCAGCAGCGCCGTCGCCGCCCACACCGCGAGGAAGAGCGGCGCCCCATCGGCGAGCACCGACAGCGACGCCCCCAGCGTCACCGCGGCCACCGCCAGCAGCCCCGGCGCCCGCGTGGCGAGGCTCCGGGTCAGCGCCCCGGCCCACACCAGCATCAGCGGCAGCGACACCAGGTGCGAGGCGTAGGCGTCGCGTAGCAGCATCACCGCCGGCGCCCCCAGCGCCGCCGCGCCCAGCACCAGCGCTCGCGCACCCTTCGACGAGGCGGGGCGCACCAGCTCGAAGGCGACGAGCGCCGCCCCGGGGAGCGCCGTGAAGGCCGTCGCCCACACCAGCGCGTCCACCTGGTGCATCGGGCGGCCCGTCAATGCGCCGAAGAAGGCCGTCACCTGCGAGAGGCCTGACCGCCAGCCGCCATGGCGCAGTACGAAGGTGGTGAGGTCGGCCGTCAGCAGCCGGTCGACCCCGTCGCTGCCGTAGCCGCGCTGACGCAGGCTCTGCGCGAGCGCGTCGTAGAAGACGTAGTCGTGGTTGCCGCGCGAGAGGGTGGTGACGACGCCCTCGCGCAGCATGGGCCCCAGTGCCGCCAGCAGCGCGGGCCCGGCGGCCAGCAGGAACCACCACTGCCCGCCTCGCAGCGCGCCGCGGTGACGCACGGCCAGCGCCAGGCTGCCGCCGTAGGTCAGGGCCGCGAGCGGCAGGCTCCACTGGCGCGCGCCCAGGAAGAAGGCCGGCCCGTCAGAGGCCACCACCAGCACCGAGAGCCCCAGCACCGGCGCCAGCGCCGGCCACAGGCGAGCCCACCGCGGGCCGAGCGCCCAGACGGCGTAGCCAGCCCCGGCGGCCCAGAGGGCGAGGGCGGCGCAGACGCCGTGGGCGACGATGGCCATCACAGGGCCGGCGCTCCGGGCGAAGCCCCGCCCGTCGCCGGGCGCTCGGGGAACTCGACGACGACCCGCGTCGACGCCCGCGTCCACACGAAGCGGAGCTGCTCGTACCGGCGCAGCACCTGAAACGGCGTCACCGTCACGGGCCCCACGGCAGGGGCGACGGCCGGCCGCACCTCATGCTGGCCCACGGGCACCAGGCGCGTCTGCAGGGTGTAGCGCCCGTCACCGTCGGCGTCCTGCAGCCACGTCTGCAGGCAGTCGTCCTGCCAGTCTCGCTCGCAGCCCAGGGCGCGCTGGAAGGTGCCGGTGGCGATGGCGAGTGGCTGGCGCACGTCGTCGGCCACCCAGCGCGTCACCGGCGAGAAGCGGAAGGTGACGCGGCGGGGCGCGTCGAGGTCGAGGGTGAAGGCGTCACCGTCGAGCCACCCGCCCGCGCCCGACACCCACTCGCCATCGCGCCCGAAGGTGCGCACGTGGAACTGGTGGCGGCCGGCGGGCACCTCGAGCGTCGCGGAGAAGGCGGGCAGGTGTTGCGGCGCGAGGTAGCGGCGCGCCGTCGGGGGCAGGCCGTCGAGCCACCCGGCCGCGAGGGGCGCCGGCAGCAGGCGGCAGGCGTCACAGGGGCCGGCGTCGGCGCAGCCGAGGGCGCCCGGGAGGCCGCCGACGAGGTGGACCGACGTGGGCACCGGCAGCGGCTCGACGCGCAGGCCCACCGACAGGGCGAGGCCGGCCGAGGCGCCGAGCGCGACGAGCGAGCCCAGCGCCAGCTTGAGCGGGGCAGCGGCGTGACGTGGAGGGCGGGTGGGCGTCATTCGGCGCGGGGGTGGCGAGGGCGCCGTGCCGGTGGGCCCGGGTACCCGTCGCGCGGCGTCGTCAGGGAGCCGCCCTGGCGGTCTCGGGCCGCTCCCACACCGTCAACCCGTCCTCACCGATTTGGGTGAGGCCGTCCGAGGTGGCGAAGGTGACGAAGCCGTTGGGCCCGACCGAGGGCGCCGAGCGCAGGGTGCGCTGCTTCGTCAGGCGGTGGCGCCACATCTCGGCGCCGTCGGGCGCGAGCGCGACGACGGTGTTGAGGGCCGTCGCGAGCACCGCGCCACTGTTGCGCAGGGCGGCCGGCGATGCGAGCGAGGGCGCTTCGTCGAGGGGCGCGGCGGCGTAGTCCCACGCCAGGGCGCCGGCCGGCGAGAGGGCGTACAGCGCCTTGCGGCCGCGGACGTAGACGCTGCTGTCCGGCGCGACGCACGGCACGCCGACCAGCACGTCGTCATTCGGCAGCGTCACCGTCCACACCGTCGCCCCGGCGGGCGACCAGGCCGTGAAGCGGCGCTCCTGCGGCTCGTAGTGCACCGAGACGCTGTCGAGCCGGGTGAAGACGACAGCTGCGCCGGCCGCGCCGCCGTCGCCCGCCGCCGGCCCCGCCGGCCGACAAGCGGCAACGACGAGCGCCAGCGCGGCGAGGGCGCCGATGGTGGCCGACCGTTGCCGGTGCTGCGCCGCTCCGACGGCGAGCGGAGGGCGCCGGAGCAGCGGCGCCTGGGGCTGGGCTGATGCGTGCATCGGGCCTCGCTCAGGGGGACGAAAGCGACGGGTGCAGCCCTGCGACCTTCGTCCGTTTCCGGTGGAGCGACAACCACATTCGCGGCCCGGGGAGGGGGGGCGGCTGGAGCGCGGTCAGCGGGGCAGCGCGGCCTCGGTCGGGTCGACGCCCTTGAAGGCGCCGGCGTCGAGGCCGGCGGCGAGAGCCTGGTGCTCGGCGCTCCCGAGCGTGGCGACGCGGTCGCTCGGCCCCTGCGCGAAGCGCCGCTGCAGCGCGGCGACGCGCCCATGGGCCTCGTGGAGCCGCGCCGCGGGCACCTGGCCCGACTCGACGGCGCGCGCCACCGCATCGATGGCCGCGCGCTGCACCTCGGGCCGGTGGCAGACGAGGAAGCAGTCGACGCCCGCGCGCAGGCTCTGCACCGCCGCGTCGCCGATGGGGGCGCGGTCGGCGATGGCCTTCATCTCGAGGTCATCGGACACGATGACGCCCTCGAAGCCGAGCTCGCCGCGCAGCAGGCCCTGCATCGCCGCAGCGCTCATGGTGGCCGGCACGCCGGGCGCCAGGGCGTCGAAGACGACGTGGGCGGTCATCACCGAGGCGAGCTGGGCCTTCGCGTAGGCGGCGAAGGGCACCAGCTCGACGCGGCGCAGGCGCTCGAGGCCGTGCGGCAGCGTGGGCAGGTCGAGGTGCGAGTCCTGCGAGGTGTCGCCGTGGCCGGGGAAGTGCTTGGCGCACGAGGCCACGCCGCCTTCCTCGAGGCCTTGCGCCAGGGCGACGCCGAGGCGGGCCACCTCTGCGGCGTCGTGGTGCAGGGCGCGGTCGGCGATGACGGGGTTCTTCGGGTTGGTGTCGACGTCGAGCACCGGGGCGAAGTCCCAGTCGAAGCCGACGGCGCGCGTCTCGAAGGCGAGGAGCCGGCCCACGCGCGAGAGCAGCGCCGCGTCGCGGGTGCGGCCCAGCTCGCGCATCGGCGGGAGCGAGGTGAAGGGCGCGCCGCGCAGCCGCGCCACCCGCCCGCCCTCCTGGTCGACCGCTGCGAGCAGCGGGCGCCCGGCGTGCACCTTGAGCGCGCGCACGAGGGCCGCGGTGTCTGCCGGCATGCCGACGTTGCGCTTGAAGAGGATGACGCCGGCCACGCCGTCGTCGATGAGGCGCTTCACGTCGTCGTCGGGGGTGACGCCTGGGAAGCCAACCACGAAGAGCCCAGCCGCGAGCCGTCTGACGTCGGACATGCGGCGCACCATACCTCTGCCGCCGCGGGCCTCACCGGCTCGTTCGAGGCGGTGAGTACCGGGTCAGGCGGCGGCCTTGACGACGCGGCCCGAGCTGCCCTCTCCGCCGACGTGCGGGGCCACGCGGTCGATGAGGGCGCCGAGGAGCGACCGCCGGCAGACGAGCTCTTCGTCGATGGTGCCGCGCGCGAGCCAGCTGGCGGCCACCCCGGCGTTCACCGCCCGGAACTCACGGCGGACGACTTCGAGCTGCTCCCGGAGGCCAGCCAGGCCGGGCGCGGGCGGCGAGAGGAAGCGCTCCCGCATCATGTCGGCCCAGGCGAGGAAGGCGCGGCGGCGGCCGTCGTCGAGCTCGGCGCGCGCAGCCAGCTCAGCGAGGAGTGGGTCGAGGTGGTCCCGTGACAGCGTTTCGATGATGCGCTCGGTCTCGCCGGCCATGCTGGGCTCCCGCGGGCGGAGGGAAGGAGGGGAGCGTGCCGCCCGCTGTGGCGAACCGGAATTGCAAGCCCGGGTCCACGCGCAACTCGCGGCGCCGACGACGCCGGTCGCGGGTCGCCCGTCAGGGTGGGAGTCGGGCGCGACTCAGCGCCGGGGGGACGTCAGTCGTCCGAGAGGCCGCCGTTGAGGTCCTGCATGAGCTGCTGCACCTGCTTGCTCTGTTGCTCGACCTGCTTGCGCTGCTCGACCTTGCGCTTCTCGTCCTGCTCCTTCTCTTCGCGGGCCTCGTCCTGCTTGCGGCGCAGGGCCTCTTCGCGGGCGGCGAGCTCGGCCTCTTTCGCCTTGAGGGCCTGCTCCTTCGACGAGAGCTCCTTCGTGCGGGCCTCGCTGGTCGAGCCGCAGGCCGCCGGGTCGTCGGCGCAGCGAAGCTTCTCGTCCTCGCGGCGGGCCTCGGCGTCGAGCTCGGCCTGCGTCTTCTGGGCGAGCGCCTTCGCGCGGGCGGTGCCCTTCTCGACCTTCACCTTCGCCGGCGCCTGGGCGAGCAGCAGCGCCACGGACATCGCGATGACCATGACTTGCCACGGTAGCAGGGGCCCGGCGTCGCAGCGACCCCATGCCCGGCGTCTCCCGCGTTGCAGGCGCGTGGGTTTCGCAGTTTTCTCCGGTGGAGGTCCGGGAACGGAAGGGACGTCTCGATGCGTGAGGTGACGATGCGCCGAAGCCAGCGGGTGTGGGTGGCCGTCGCCCTGGGCGTACTGGGCGCGGTGGCGCTCTCGGTGGTGGGCTCGACCCCGTCGCCGCCGACGCCGCCCGCGGTGGTGGCGCCCGTGGCCCCGCCGATGCTGGCCGGCTTCGAGACGCTGGTGCGTGCCGAGGAGTACCGGCCGTCGATGCACCACGGGGTGCTCTCGGCGCCGAACCGGGCGCAGGGCCTGCGGCTGCGGTGGGAGCCGGGCGGCACGCGCATCGAGGACCGGCGGTCGGGCGCGTATCTGGCCACGCTGACGACGGTGTGGGTGGGGCGCGCGGCCGACGACGCCGTGCTGCCGGCCGTCGGGGCCGTGCTGGCCGACGGGCGCGTGGAGCGGCGGTGGGGCGGGGTGACGGAGTGGTGGAAGAACGGAGAGGCAGGCGCCGAACAGGGCTGGACGGTGGCGCGCCGGCCGTCGGGCGCTGGGCCGCTGCGGGTCATCGTGGGCCTCGAGGGCGCGACCGCGACCGGCACGAGCGCCGGGCTCGAGCTGACGACGCCGACGGGCCGGGTGCTGGCCTACGGGCGGGTGTCGGCCTTCGACGCGACGGGCCGCGCGCTGGCGACGGCGGCGGTGGTGGAGCCGGGGCGGTGGCGGCTCGAGGTCGACGACGCGGCGGCCGAGTACCCGGTGACGGTAGACCCGCTGTTGACGGCGGTGCCCTGGCGCTTCGTGACAGGACAGCAGAACGCCAACGTGGAGAGCGTGGCGAGCGCGGGGGACTTCAACGGCGACGGCTACTCGGACGTGGTGGTGGGGTCACCCGGGTTCGATGATGGCAGCTCGTCGGATACGGGGCGGGTGTTTCTCTTCCTCGGCAGCGCTGGAGGGGTGCTGCAGACGCCGGCTGCTGAGTTCTCACCAACCGTGGCTGGGAGCCGGCTGGGGTTGAGTGTTGCGGGTGCGGGCGACGTCAACGGCGACGGCTTCGCAGACGTCATCGCCGGCGCTCCGGGGTGGGAGTCTCCGGTCGTTCGGGGTCGAGCGCTGTTGTTCAACGGCAACGCCGCCGGAAGGCTCACGTCTCCCACCGTGGTTTCTCAAGCGACATCGGGAAAGTTTGGAGACGAGGTGGCGAGCGCGGGTGATGTCAACGGCGATGGCTATTCCGACGTCGCCGTCGTCGAGATCCCCTGGGTGGGGACCGACTGCAAGGTCCACGTCTACAACGGAAACAGCACGGGTTTGTCGATGATGCCCAGGACTCTCTCCGCATCGGGTGTCCAGTGCAACCCGAGCGCCGCAGGAGCTGGAGACGTCAACGGCGATGGCTTCTCGGACCTGGTGGTTGGCCTTCCAACGGGCGTTGGGGGTCCTACCGGCGGGGCCGTCGTCTACCTCGGGTCGCCTGTGGGGCTGGCGGACTCGGGCGTCACGCTGGCCCCGTCGCCGGACGGGGGAGTCGTTCGCTCGTTCGGCTCCAGCGTCGCGAGCGCCGGAGACGTCAACGGTGACGGGCTCTCGGATGTCGTCGTGGGCGCATCCGGCAGCAACAGAGCCTATGTGTTTCATGGCCTGCGTGACGGTGGTCTGCAGCTCGTCCGCCAGTGGCTGCCCTCCGCGATGGGCGTGCCGGGCTCCGCGAACTTCGGGAAGAGCGTCGCGAGCGCCGGCGACGTCAACGGCGATGGGTTCTCGGACGTGCTGGTTGGAAGCCCGGAAACGACCTCACGGCCAGGCGAGGTGTCGCTGTACCTGGGCAGCGCTACCGGCCTGGCGAATGACGCTGGGTGGGTTGGTTCGCTCGGGCCCGCTCAATCCAACGCGAACTTCGGCTTCAGCGTCGCGAGCGCCGGAGACGTCAATGGCGACGGCTACTCGGACTTCATCGTCGGCGCGCGGCAGTTCGCGGGGACTGCGTCTGGTGAAGGCGCCGCCTTCGTCTACCTCGGCGACGCGGCGGGGAGGCTCACCCTCTGCGGCAGCCACCTCTCGGGACAGCGCGAAGCTG
>JADCJJ010000630.1 GCA_020247085.1 Myxococcaceae bacterium
CGACGCGCAGTTGACGACGAGATCGGCCAGCGCGCCGCCGGTGAGGCCCGCGATCTGCTCCATGACGTCGACGCCCTTCGTCGCGTCGCAGGCGATCGTCCGATCGCACAGCCCGAGCGCCTGGAGCGCGTCGAGCGCCGGCCGCGACACGTCGAGGGCGATGAGGGTGCCCAGGCCGCCCATCTGCGCGCGGGCCTGCGCGAGGCAGAGCGCCCCCGACTTGCCGGCGCCGAGCACCACCACCGTCTGCCCGGGCTTCACCCACCGCGCGACCAGCGCGGGCGCACCGGCGACGTCGAGCGCCGCCAGGCTCAGGGTGTCGGGCAGGTCGGCTGGCAGCTTCGCGAAGATGCCCGACGGAAAGAGAATCGCGTGGCCGGTGACGTCGAGGCGGTCGATCTCGGGCCTGATGCCGCGCACCGAGTCGATGACCAGCGGCGTCAGCGTCAGGCTCACCAGGGTGGCGATGCGGTCGCCGGGCTGCAGCGTTCCCGCCGCCGGGTGCTCCTTCGTCACCTCGCGGACCCGGCCGATCAACATGCCGCCAGAGCCGGTGACGGGGTTCTGCATCTTGCCCCGCCGCGAGACGATCTCGCGCACCGCAGCTATGATGCCCTGCGCGTCACCCCCGCTGGCGTCCTTCAACTGCTTGAACGACGCAGCGTCGATGTTGAGCGACTCGACGTCGATCGCCAGCTCGCCCGGGCGGAGCGGCAGCGACGGGTCGAGCACCTGCGCCCGCTGCGGAAGAACGCCCTGCTCGCTTCGAACGCGACCGAGACCGTAGAGATCGAGACCCATGGCGCCGGGCGAATAGCACGGCGGCGCGGCGCCGGTCAGAAGGTGTATTGCACCCGTGGGTAGAACATCAGCGAGGGGATGTTCGGGCCGATGACGAGGCGGAAGGCCACGTCGACCCCGACCGAGAAGTGGTCCATGTTCGTCGCGTACTCGACCGAGAGCGCGGCGCCCACGTTGATGCCGCCGTTGACGTCCTGAACGGGAGCCGGGTCGAGCAACGTGTAGCCGGCCAGCACCTTCCCGCCGACGTAGAGCCGCTCGAAGACGCGGTGCAGGTACCCGCCGCTCGCCGTGATGAAGATCATCGTGAAGTTGTCCGACAGCCGGCACGCACCCGCCGCGGTGAGCCCCGCCCAGCAGTTCTGGGCGTTGGCGCCGATGGCCACGTGCACCCCGATGGGCACCAGACCCGAGCCGTTGCCGATGGTCAGTTGGTAGCCGGCGCCGAGCTGCAGATACGTCTGCAGGTTCGAGTAGCCGTTGTCGCCGGCGACGGTGAAGAAGCCGCCGATGTCGGTCTCGGTGAAGAAGCCGCGCCGCACCTGGAGCGGCACGCCCTCGGATGGGGCTGCCGCGAACACCGACGAGGCGAGCGAGACGACGAGCAGGGCAACGAGCTTCCGCACTGGATGACCTCCCATGAACGACGGCGCGGCACCATACAGGTCGGGGGTAGGTCCGCCAACGCCAAAAAAAGCCCCGTCACACCGGCAAGACACCGCGCTTGCGGTGCGTGGGGAGCTGCTGGGCGGGCACGTAGAGGTCGAGCCGCTGGCATAGCTCCTCGCGCAGCTGCGCGCCTTGAATCACCTCGTCGACGATCAGCTCGCTCGCCAGCTTGAAGAGGTCGACGTCCTGGCGGTACTCCTCGCGCAGCGCGGCCACGTAGGCGGCCCGCTCGGCCTCGGGCTTCTCCTGAATCTTGTTGAAGTACACCGCGTTGACGGCCGCCTCGGGGCCCATCACCGCGATCATCGCGCCCGGCAGCGCCAGGGTGACGTTGGGGTTGAAGCCCGGGCCGCTCATCGCGTACAGCCCAGCGCCGTAGGCCTTGCGCACCACGACGCAGATGCACGGCACCGAGGCCTCACTGACCGCCGAGATCATCTTCGCCCCCGAGCGGATGATGCCCTGCCGCTCGACCTTCGAGCCGATCATGAAGCCCGGCACGTCGGCGAGGTACAGCAGCGGCACGTTGAACGCGTCGCACAGCCAGATGAAGCGCGCGGCCTTGTCCGCCGAGTCGACGAACAATACCCCGCCCTTGTACTTCGGCTGGTTCGCCACGATGCCCACGACGTGCCCGTTGATGCGGGCCAGGCCGGTGATGAGCTCCTGCGCGAAGAGCTTCTTCACCTCGAACCACGAGCCCTCGTCGATGAGCTCGCCGATGAGCGCGTGCATGTCGAAGGGCTTGTTCTGATCGGCGGGGATGATCGACGGCGGCGGCGGCGGCGCGCCCTCGACCACTTCGACCGGGTCGATGGGCCGGCCCGAGCGCCTCGGCGCCTTCGGCTCGGCCCGCGGCGGCTTCTCGGTGCAGTTCACCGGCATCAGCTGGATGTACTGGCGGGCGAGCGCGATGGCCTCTTCCTCGCTCTTCGCCAGCACGTCGCCGCAGCCCGAGACCGAGCAGTGCATCTTGGCGCCGCCCATCTCCTCGAGCGTCACCTTCTCGCCGATCACCATCTCGGCCATGCGCGGGCTGCCGAGGTACATCGAGGCGTTGCCATCGACCATGATGACGAGATCGCAGAACGCGGGAATGTAGGCGCCGCCGGCCGCCGACGGCCCGAACAGCAGGCACACCTGCGGCACCACGCCCGAGAGGTGCACCTCGTTGTAGAAGATGCGCCCCGCGCCGCGGCGGCCGGGGAACATGTCGACCTGGTCGGTGATGCGCGCCCCGGCGGAGTCCACGAGGTAGAACAACGGGCACTTCAGCTTCGCCGCGACTTCCTGGATGCGGAGGATCTTCTCGACCGTGCGCGCGCCCCACGAGCCCGCCTTGATGGTCGAGTCGTTGGCCATGATCGCCACCGGCCTGCCGGCCACGCGCCCGACGCCGGTGACGACGCCGTCCGAGGCGAGCTCGGGGTCGCGGTTGTTCGCGAGCTTGCCCTCTTCGACGAACGAGCCCGGGTCGATGAGCTTCGCGATGCGCTCGCGGGCGAACAGCTTGCCGACCTCGCGGTTCTTCGCGTGGTACTTCTCAGCCCCACCCTTCTCGACCCGCTCGACCACCTCGACCAGCTTCTTCACCATCGTCATCTCGCGCGCTCCCTCTCCAAGACCGGGTGGCGCGTGTACACACCCGGCGGTGCCTTGTCAGCGCCTTCGACACGCGGAGCCGGTCAGGTGCCCGTGAACACCGGCGGGCGCTTCTCGGCGAAGGCCTTGAGCCCCTCGAGCCGGTCCCGGGTGCCCAGCGTCTGCTCGTAGGCGCGCTGCTCGACCTCGAGCGCCGCGTCGAGCGCGAGGTGAGCGCCGTCGTCGATGGCGTGCTTGGCGAGGGCCACGGCGAGGGGGGCGTTCTCGACCACCATCTTCGCCAGGTGCATCGCGTCTTCGACCGTGCCCACGCGGTTCACCAGCCCCAGCGAGAGGGCCTCGTCGGAGGCCACCCGGCGCCCGGTGAGGATGAGATCCTTCGCGGCCCCCCGCCCGATGAGCCGCGGCAGCCGCTGCGTGCCCCCGCCCCCGGGGATGATGCCCAGCTTCACCTCGGTGAGGCCGACCTCGGCCGCCTCGTCCATCACCCGCAGGTCGCACGCCAGCGCCAGCTCGGTGCCTCCACCGAAGGCCACGCCGTTGATGAAGGCGATGAAGACGCAGTCACTCAGCTCGAGGGCGCGGAAGGTCCGGCGGAGCGCGTCGAGGAAGTGCCTCACCTCGTCGGGGCTCATCGAGGCGCGCTCCTTGAGATCGGCGCCGGCGCAGAAGGCCCGCGTGCCCGCGCCGGTCAGCACCACCGCCCGCACGTCACGCGACGGCCCGCTCACCCGAGCCACGTGCTCGCCCAGCTCCGCCACCATCGCCTTCGACAACGCGTTCCGGCGTAGCTCGCCGTCGATCGTCCATCGCTCCATCAGCCCGAAGGTCTCGATTCGAAACTCAGCCATGGTGCAGGCCCCGCATTTCCGTAGAGTTCTGCGCCATGATGGCGCTCCCGCGGTGGATACACCGGCTCGCCCCATTCGTCCCGCTCCTGCCGCTGGTCGCGGCTCCGGCGCTGGCCCGCGTCGGCAGCGGCGAGCGCTACCAATCGGGCCGAGAGTCGAGCGGCGGCGACGACGGGGCGCTCTTCGACCTGCTCTTCTTCCTCGTCCGCATCGCCATCGAGTACCCGTGCGTCGGCGTTCCCCTGCTCCTCCTCTTCGTCGTCGGCGTCTGGTACGTGAAGCGGCAAGAGGGCTCGGCCTCGACGCGCAAGGCCCTCGACGCCGCCGAGGCCCAGCGCCGCACCACCGTCAGCGCCAGAGACGCCGAGGCCTGGGTCCAGGCGCTCACGAAGCGGGACCCGGCGTTCGACCTGATGGCCTTCTTCGATCGCACCCGCCGGCTCTTCGCCGAGGTGCAAGAGGCCTGGTTTCGCCGCGAGCTCGAGCCGGTGCGCCGCTTCCTGTCCGACGCGACCTTCCGCCGGCTGTCGACCCAGCTGGCCATCATGCGACGCAACGGGGTGCGCGACGCGATCGCCGATCTGCAGGTGCTCGATCTGCAGCTCATTGGCCTCGAGCAGACGCCGGCCTTCGACTCGGTCTTGGTGCGCATCAAGGCGCAGCTGCGCGACGACGACGCGCCGGCGTCGATGTCGGACGACGAGGCGCGCGCCCTGGCGAAGAAGCGCCAGCCCGAGACCTTCACCGAGGTGTGGACCTTCCTGCGCAGGCCCGGCGTCGCGACCGATCCCGCGAGGGACCTGTCGCAGGGCGCCTGCCCGAGCTGCGGCGCGCCCTTCACCGGCGGCGCGAGCAACACCTGCGAGTACTGCGGCGCCATCGTCAACAGCGGCCAACACGACTGGGTGCTCTCCGAGATCACCCAGGGCAGCGAACACGAGCGCCCGGGCGGGACGATCGACGGGCTCGCCGAGGCCCGGCAGGCAGACCCGGAGCTCGGCACCGAGGTGCTCGAGGACCGCGCGGCGCTGCTCTTCTGGAGCTGGGTCGATGCGCAGGTGGCCGACGACGTGTCGCGCGTGGTGAAGGTCGCCACGCCCGAGTTCACCGAGCGGCTCAAGGCCGACCTCGCCGCGCTCGCCGCGTCGGGCCGACAGAAGGTCTTCTTCGAGTGCGCCGTGGGCGCGGTGAACACGCTCTCGCTCGGGCAGGCCCAGGACCGGCAGCTCGCCCACGTCGAGCTCCGCTGGAGCGCCCGCACGGGCATCGCCCAGAAGGGCCAGCGCCCGCCGGCGCTCCCCACGGTGCCGCAGCGGTGGGTCTTCACGCTGACCCGAACGCTCGGCGCGCACACGCCGCGGGACGTCGGCGTGTCGACCTCGCGCTGCCCGAGCTGCCGGGCGCCGCTGAGCGACAACGGGCTGCCGACGTGCGAGTTCTGCGCCGCACCCCTCTCGTCGGGAGCGCACGACTGGGTGCTTACCGAGGCGCTGTCCTGGGAGGGCTTCATCGCTCGCCGCGGCGCGGGCGCGAGGCGCGCCGGGGCCGCGCCACAGGCCGCGCGCGTGCCCGACCGCGACGAGCGGGAGCGGCTGGTCTACCTCATGGCCGCGATGGCCGCCTCGGACGGCGCCGTCGACGCGAAGGAGCGCGCCCTGCTCAAGCTCTGCGCCGAGCGCTGGGGCGTGCCCTGGGCGAACGTCGAGCTGGCGCTCGAGGCCGGCCCGAACCTGTTCGACCGCCTCATCTCGCGCGGGTCGAATGAGGCCGAGTCCTTCCTGCGCGAGCTCGTGCAGATGGCGCTCGTCGACGGGAAGATCGACCGCAAGGAGCGCAAGCTCCTCGAGGCCGCCGCCGGGCACCTGGGGCTGGCCGACCGACTCGAGGTGCTGCTGCGGGAACGGCCCGCCGCGGCCGGGAAGGCGCCGGGGTCGTGACGAGCGGGCCGGCGTCGGCCTGCGCCCTCGGCGAGGCGCCCCCCGGCACCCGCGCGCCCAGGCCATGGAGCGCTCGAAACGCCTGACGCGCACGCCCTCGCCTCATCGGGCCGGCGCGTCGAGCGACTCGAGCCTCCAGCCCGACGGCTCGAGCACCAGCCTCGCGACCCGGGCGCCTCCGACGAGGAGCGTCGCCTTCGGGCCGTCGACCACCACCGGCGCACCGAGCGAGGCCTTGAGCCGGCTCACGAGGCCGGGCCCCCGCGGCTCCCGCTCGAAGTCTTCGGCCAGCCGCTCCGGCGTGTAGCGGTCACGCCATGGCCCGGCCAGCAGGCGCCACGCGGCGGCGAAGTCCCGCGCCTCGGCCGCCTCGACGAACGCCTTCACCGCGCCCCGCACCTCGGCCGTCGCGTCGACGGCCGGGCGAGCCTCGACGCACGGCGGGCCGTCGGCACGAACGGTCGGCCCCGGCGCGACGCACCCGGCGAGCAGCGCCACCGCTCCGAGACACCTCACGGCGGGCCGCCGTCCCCGGCCTCTCCCGAGCGCGGCTGCGGCGAGTAGCGCAGCTTCTCGTCGATGGCCGGCGCGCCCACCCGTAGGCCCTTCGTCAGGCGCGGGTCGAAGCGGATCTCGCCCGGCGCGCTGCCAGCTCCGGCCGGAGCGCCGCCGCAACTGCGCGCCGCCACCGACAGGCCGACGAGCGTCAGCACGAACCCAGCGAGCGCTCCAATTGCCACCGTTCGCGTCATCGCCAAGCACGTTCCCCCACTCGCCTGCTCACGACAAGCCCGGCGGGGCGCGAAATGCCGGGTTTCGCGCCGCATCAGTCCTGCTTGGGGTCGCGGCGCGCCGTGTCGTCGTCCACCCGTCGACTCCCGCGCGCCCCGCGCGTAGGACACGGGCATGTCGACTGGACCACGGGAAGTGCGGGCGCCGCGAGGCGCAGAGCTGAGCTGCAAGGGCTGGGTGCAGGAGGCGGCCCTGCGCATGCTGATGAACAACCTCGACCCCGACGTCGCCGAGCGCCCCGGTGACCTGGTCGTCTACGGCGGCACCGGCAAGGCGGCGCGCGACTGGCCGTCGTTCGACCGCATCGTCGCCGCGCTCAAGACCCTCGGTGACGACGAGACGCTGCTGGTGCAGTCGGGCAAGCCGGTGGGCATCCTCAAGAGCCACCCGGACGCGCCGCGGGTGCTCATCGCCAACTCGAACCTCGTCGGCAAGTGGGCCACCTGGGAGCACTTCCGCGAGCTCGAGCGCAAGGGCCTGATGATGTACGGCCAGATGACGGCCGGCTCGTGGATCTACATCGGCACCCAGGGCATTCTGCAGGGCACCTACGAGACCTTCGTGCAGGCCGGGCGCACGCACTTCGGCAGCGAGAGCCTCGCCGGGCGCGTCGTGCTCACCGGCGGCCTGGGCGGCATGGGCGGGGCGCAGCCGCTGGCGTGCACCATGGCCGGCGGCGTCATGCTCGCGGTCGAGGTCGACCCGCAGCGGGCGCAGCGGCGCATCGAGACGAAGTACCTCGACGTCATCGCGCGCGACCTCGACGAGGCCCTCGCGCTGGTGGCCGAGGCGAAGGCGGCCCGGCAGGCCCGCTCCATCGGCGTCATCGGCAACTGCGCCGACGTGCTCCCGGAGCTGGTGCGGCGCGGCTTCAAGCCAGACCTCGTGACCGATCAGACGAGCGCCCACGACCCGCTCGGGGGCTACGTGCCAAACGGGCTGACGCTGGCCGAGGCGGAGGCGCTGCGCCAGCGCGACCCCAGGGGCTACGTCGAGCGCGCCTACCAGGCGATGGCCGAGCATGTGCGGGCGATGCTCGCCTTCCGCGAGGGCGGCGCTCACGTCTTCGACTACGGCAACAACCTGCGCGCCGGCGCCCAGCAGGCGGGCGTCACCAACGCCTTCGACTTCCCCGGCTTCGTGCCCGCCTACATCCGGCCGATGTTCTGCCGTGGCGAGGGCCCGTTCCGCTGGGTCGCGCTCTCGGGCGACCCTGCCGACATCGCCGTCACCGACCAGGCGCTCGTCGAGGCCTTCCCGCACAAGGAGCACCTGGTGCGGTGGCTGCGGCTCGCCGGCGAGCGGGTGAAGTTTCAGGGGCTGCCGGCGCGAATCTGCTGGCTCGGCTACGGGGAGCGTCATCGGGCGGGGCTCCTGTTC
>JADCJJ010000631.1 GCA_020247085.1 Myxococcaceae bacterium
CCTCATGCGCCAACCAACCCAGAGAAACCCTTCTGCATTCATTCAACCATCGGTACAGTCACGAGAGGAGGCCGCATGCCGCGAGTTCAAGGGTGGGGAACGGTCGCACGACGGCTCACGACGGACGCCGGCGCGGCGCGGTTCGAGGCGGCGGAGCGGCTCGCGACGCGCGTGAAGGAGGCCAGCGACGTGGTGGCGCTGCCGTCGGGTGGCTTCGCCGTCGTCGGCGACCGCACTGACCGGCTCACCTTCATCGACGCGAGGGGCGCCGCGCGCACCATCGAGTTGCCGGGCCTCGAGAACGGCAGGAGCCAGCTCGAGGGCGTGGCGTACGACCCGAACCGCAAGCACCTGTTCGTCGCGCGCGAGGAGAGCCGGCAGATCCTCCGCTACGAATGGGACCCCTCGAGCGACGAGCGGCCGAAGCTCGAGAAGACGTTCGAGGCACCGTCGCCGGCCGACAACCCGAAGAACAAGGGCATCGAAGGGCTGGTCTACCTCGACGGGCGCCACTCGCCGACGGGGCGGCCCCAGCTGCTGCTGGCCACCGAGGGGAAGCCCCGGCGCCTGTCGCTCGTCGACGACGGAGGCGGTGGCAAGCCGGCGGACGTCAAGCTCGAGCGCGAGGTGCTCGCCGTGTGCCGCGACTTCTCGGCCCTCGCCGTCGACCCGAAGACGGGGCACGTCTTCGTGTCCAGCGACGAGTCGGCGACGGTGGCCGAGGTGGCGCTCGAGCGGCGGGGCGGTGACGTGCGCGGCCGGCTCGTGCAGTCGTTCCCCTTGCGGACCGCGAAGGGCACGCCGCTGAAGCGGGTCGAGGGGCTCACGTTCGACGCGAAGGGCGACCTCTTCGTGCTGACCGAGAACGACGGCGAGCTGCGACGCCTGGCCCGGCGCTGAAGCCCTTCACGGCGGCGGCGTCAGCCCCTCGTTCGTCAGCGACGCCACCAGCGCCCGCCACTCGGCCGCGCAGCCGGCATCGGGCTCGGACGGAGCGCCGCAGACGGCGGCCACCCGCACCGTCAGGGCGGCGGTGACGCCGACCCACAGCGCGTACGACACCGGCCGCGCGTCGGCATCGTCACCGAGCAGCGCCACGCCCCGGGCCTGGTGCCCGTCGAAGGTGAGCGCGGCGTCGGTGGGCCAGTCGAGCCTCGCGCCCGCGAAGAGCGCGCCCCCCGCGGTGGCCAGCAGGAACGCCCGGTGGTCTTCTCGCGGCGCTCGCCGCTTCACCTCGAACCGCAACGTCGGGTTGAGTCCACGGCGCTGGCTCCGCGAGCGGCTCACCGTCAGCACCCGACGCGTGACCGAGGGCTCCAGCTTCTCCCAGGCCTCGGGCAGCAGCGCGCCGAAGCCCTGCACCGAGACGAGGTCGCGAGCCGCGACGACCGTCCACTCGGGGACCGCGCGCCACGCAGCGAGCAGCGCCTCGGCGTGCCGCTCGACGGCGTCGAGGCGGGCGACCTCACCGTGTTCACCGTCGAGCTGCCAGAGCGGGCGCTCCGGCACGGGCAGCAGGAGCACCCGCTGGGCGCTGGGCTCCGAGGTCACCGACGCATCGTAGCCGCTCCCGTCGGCTCGGCGCGCGACGAGCGTTCCGGCGAGGCGGTCGGCCTTCGTCACGCGCAGCCCCGCATGTTCGAGCGAGAGCCAGACGGCGTCGAAGGCGAGGTCGAACGGGGCCGCGAGGCGGCGGGTCACCTGCGCCTCGAGCTCACCACGCGACAACGCCCTCGGGCCCGCGACGCACGCCGACAGGCCGACCACGCTGATCAAGAGCTTGCCCCGCGCGCACATTCCCAGAGGTGGGAGATACTCGCACGCGTGCGGGGGAACACACACGCGCTCGGGCGCCGCGGCCCCGCACGGCCCGCGGGGTCGACGCCGACCTATTGGAAAAGCGTCTGCCGCGTCTTCTACGCTCCGCCTTCGTGGAGCTCGACCGCATCCAGAAGAAGGTGGAGGCCGGGGCTCGCCTCGACGCCACCGAGTTCGCCACGCTGGAGCGGGCGGCGCGCGAAGAGGGCGGCCCAGCGCTGCGCACGGCGGTGGCGCAGGCGCTGATCAACGCTGACGAGGTCATCGAGGCCGTGCGCGTGCTCGAGACGGTGCGCCGCGACTTCCCGACCAACCTGCACGTGCTGCTCGCCTTCGGGCGCGCCGCCGCCAGCCTCGAGCGCTGGAGCGACGCCGAGCGCGCGCTCCGCCAGGCCCTCGAGCTGCAACCAGAGGACCCCGAGGTGCTCACCGCGCTGGCGCTGGTGGCTCTGCGGCAGGGCGCGCGGAGCCGGGCACGGGCGCTCATCGACGACGTGCTGTCACGCGACCCCTTTCACGGCGAGGCGCAGCTCATCGCCGCGGAGCTGAAGGAGGGCGGCGCGCCCTTCGAGCTGAAGGCGAGCCGCGATGACTTCGTCAGCGCCCTCCTCGACCAGCTCAAGCGCCAGTCGACACCGCACCTGCTCCAGAAGCAGCAGCTCCTCGTGCGGCTGTCGCGCAAGGGCATCGCCCGGCTCGACGTCGACGCCCTGTACCAGGACTTCCTCGATTCGGGCCGCGCCCTCTCCGAGGGCGTGCGGTTCGTGACGAAGGAAATCGCCGAGCGGGCCCTGGCGATGCCCGGCGGCAAACTACAGTTCCTCTCGCGGGTGCTGCCGGTGCTCCGCGACTCGAGCTTCCTCGAGCGCGCTGAGGGCACGGTGCGCCGGGAGGGGCCCGCGGGCCTGTGGGTCTTCTACGCCGTCGAGGACCCCGAGGCCGTACTCTACGTCCCGCAGGGCCTGCTCGACGCCCACCGGGTGACCGCCGAGCAGCTCGACGCCGTGGCCTGGAAGAACCTCGACGCGCGCCCCGCCGAGGTGCGCGCCATCGCGCTCGAGCAGGGAGCCTTGCGGCTGTCGACGACGCCAACGGGCCTGTGGTGCATCGCGCATGGAGACGGCCACGACGGCGCCCGGCTGCTGACCGCGTCTCACCAGGCCGCCATGGAGCGCACCGTCGGCCCGGGCCCCTTCCGCGTGTACCTGGGCCTGCGCGAGCTGGTGCTGTTCTGCCGCCTGTCGGACCCGTTGAACGCCGCCAAGCTCGAAGGGCTCGACGCCGCCCGCGACGGCATCGCCGGGGGCTGGCGGCTCGAGGGCGACAAGCTGCTGCGGCTCGATGACTGGGCCGGCCTCTGAGCCACGCGCCGGCAGCCCTGCCCCCGCGCCCCTCGAAAGTCTGAGGCGCGCCCGCTGCGCCCCTGGGGCCATGCCGGCATTTCGGTGCAGTCAGCCCCGGCCAACCCCTTGAATCCAGGCGTGAGCCCGCTGGCCTGGCCCTTGCGAGGGAACGCGTCAGCTAGGCCGGTGCGAACAACCCCGAAGTCACGGTGAGACCTCACACATGAACATGACGAGCTGGCGGAAGTGGTTGATGGCGGCAGGTGCGGCGAGCGCCGCAGGGTGCGGCACCCAGGGGCCGATCCCAGACCCGCTGCCGGTCCAGAACCGCGTGGCGCTGTCGAGCTTCAGCGGGCCCACTGCCTGCGCCGACCTCGAGGCGTACCTCGAAGAGACGGCCGTGCGGCAGATGCGCACGCAGCTCGAGGCGGCGCGCGACCAGGTGCCGTCCTGGGGCTGGTGGGGTGGCGACTTCGGCCGCGGCGGGATCGAGCTGGCGAACGCCGAAGCCCGGGCCGGCAGCGCCGCGCCAGCGCCAGCGCCCAGCAACTACACCACGACCAACACCCAGGTGGCCGGCGTCGACGAGGCCGACTTCGTGAAAAACGACGGCACGCGCATCTTCGCGCTGTCGGGCAACCGGCTCTACGCGGCGAGGTCCTGGCCGGCCACCGAGCTGGCCGTGCGAGGCTCGCTGGCCATCGAGGGCTACCCGCGCGAGATGTTCCTCGAGGGCACCGACCGGGTGGTGGTCTTCTCGTCCATCTACCGCTGGTACCCGCTGTCGAACGCGGCCGGCGAGCGCTGCGACTCGCTCTCGTGCGGCTACTCGTCGTCGAACACCGTGAAGATCACCGTCGTCGACGTCTCCGATCTCACGAACCTGCGCGTCACCCACCAGTACCGGCTGCCGGGCACCTACACCTCATCCCGCAAGGTCGGGTCGTCGGTGCGCCTGGTGATGAGTGACCAGTTCAACTACCCCTCGAGCGTCAGGTGGTGGCCCGAGGTGATTGGGGTCGACCTGTGGAGCCCCCTCAACGCCGGCCGCCGTGTCGACGAGTTCAACAAGCTCATCGCGAAGAACGAGCTCGAGATTCGCGCGCAGACGCTCGACCGCTGGGTCCCCGCCGGCGAGGTGACGGTGAACGGCCAGACGACGGCGGTGCCGCACGAGTGCACCGCGTTCCAGAAGGTGAACGCGCCCACGCGCCTGGGCACCGTGTCGGTGGTGACGCTCGACCTGTCGAACCCGACGGCGCTCGACCGCACGTCGATCGTCGCCGAGGCGGGCGAGATCTACGCCTCGCAGAAGCACCTCTACGTGGCGACGAGGCACTGGTGGTGGTGGCCGGCGCCCGGGCAGCGAGACACGACGTACCTTCACAAGTTCGACATCTCGATGCCCGACCGCGCGCGCTACCTCGCCTCGGGCACGGTCGACGGCCACATCGTCGACCAGTTCTCGATGGACGAGAACGCGGCGGGGTTCTTCCGCGTCGCGACGACCACGATGTTCCGCGTCGCCGACGTCATGAACCCCTCGAACCGATGGGGCCGCGTCGAGACGGTCAACCACGTCTCGGTGCTCGCCGAGCGCGGCACCTCGCTCGAGGTCATCGGCCAGAGTGAAGACCTGGCGCCCGGCGAGCGCATCACCTCGGCGCGCTTCATCGAGGACAAGGGCTTCGTCGTCACCTTCCGGCAGGTCGACCCGCTCTTCACGTTCGACCTGGCGGACCCGACCAACCCGCGGAAGCTGGGGGAGCTGAAGATCCCCGGGTTCTCGACCTACCTGCACCCGCTGGGGCCCAACCACCTGCTCACCATCGGCACCTACGTGCCCGAGCCGGTGAACGGCGTTCAGCCGGACTGGCGGCAGCGGGCGCTGCAGCTCACGATCTTCGACGTCACCGACATGCGCAACCCGCGGCAGGCGCACACCCAGCTCGTCGGCACGTCGAGCGGGTACAGCGAGGCCCAGCACGACCACAAGGCGTTCAACTACTTCCCCGCGAAGAAGCTGCTCGCGATCCCCTTCATCGATTGGAACTGGGGCGCCGCGGGTGACGCGTACTGGTCGTCGTTCACCTCGGACCTGCGCGTCTTCTCGGTCGACACGCTCACGGGCTTCACGCCGCGCGGCGCCATCTCGATGAGGGACCTGTACCAGGTCGAGCGGTACTCGAACTGGACGTATTACTGGTCACCGCAGGTGCGCCGCAGCGTCATGGCCGATGACTTCGTCTACGCCATCAGCGACAGCGGCATTCGGGTGGCGAACGTGGCGAACCTGGCCGCGCCGCTCTCGACCGCCCGCTTCTCGCGCTACGTCGAGCGCTGACGCCGCCACACCTCGTCCGCCGTCCCGGGCCGCCGGCCTCCACCCGTGGAGCCGGCGGCCTCGTCGTTCGTTGTCCGGGTCCGGCCATTCGATCGCTCCGCGGCCCCTGGGCACCGAACCCCGCATGGGTCGTCATCGGCGATGCGCGTGGGTGGTGATACTCGGGCTCCTCGGGAGCGCCTGCCCCACGGCGCGCGATGGCCCGGGCGTGCACCGCCTCGCGCTCTCGCGCCTGCGGAGCGTGACGGTGGAGGGGCCGGTGAGCGCACGCATCGTCACCAGCCCCGGCGAGGCGGGCCAGCTGCAGCTCGACGTCTCGGGTGAGGGGGCGGCCGGCGTGCGCTGGGTGCTCGACGGCGAGGCCCTGCGCGTCGAGGCACCGACGACGCTGCCCGCCGACGACGTCCAGCTGGTGATCGAGGCCCCCTCCGTCGCCGCGGTGTCGGCCAGCGAGGGGGCGCGGGTGACGGTGAGCCGGCTCTTCGGAGGGCGGCTGAAGCTCGACGCGCGGCGTGGCGCGCGCCTCGTCGTCGAGACGGCCGACGCCGACACCCTCGTCGTCGAGGCCGGGCGCGACGCCTCGGTGGACGTGGCCGGCCGCGCCAGACAGCTCGAGCTGCGCGCCGACGACGTGGGCGAGGTGCAGGCGCGGGCGCTGGCGGTGGCGGTGGCGCGGGTCGAGGCGAGCGGCCTGTCGTCGGTGGTGCTGGGCGCGCCGCGCGTGCTGCGCGCGAGCCTGCGGCAGGCGAGCTGGCTGACGGTAACGACGGCGGCGCCGCAGCAGCTCGTGACGGTGGACGAGGGCTCGAGCTTCAGGGTGGCCGCGCCCCAGGAGCCGACGGGCGGGACCGCAAGCGCGCGGCGCCCCACCCCACCGGGCGCCGGCTACCCGGGCCGCCGCATCGGCACGTGGGGAATGCCGTCTTCGTCGTACGGCGCGCCGTCGACGGCGAAGCCCAGCGAGCCATAGAAGCCCTCGAGGTAGCGCTGGGCCCCGAGGCAGATGTCCTGGCCGGGGTAGAGCCGCTTCGTCTGCCGGATCGCCTCGAGCATGAGCGCTCGCCCGAGCCCGCGCCGACGGTGCTCCGGCGAGGTCACCACCCGGCCGATGGCGGGCACCTCGAAGGCCAGCCCCGGTGGAACGATGCGGGCCGTCGCCACCAGGGCGCCGCCGGGCGCGACGCCCAGCCCGTGCCAGCACGACGGGTCGAGCCCGTCGGCGTCGAGGTACGCGCAGCGCTGCTCGACGACAAAGACGCGCTGGCGCAGGCGCAGCACGTCGTGCACCTGCCTGCCGCTCAGCGCGCCGAACGGCAGCCAGGTGAACTCGGCGGCGCTCACTTCTTCGGGACGATGGGCTCCCACCCGCCGCCGCCCTTGTGGAAGTACTTGAAGCCCTGCCCTCCCTTCGCGCGCCCCAGCGAGCGCCAGACCTTCACGTCGCTCACTCCGCCGAGCGCCGTGAGCCTGGCGAGGTCGTCGTCGGTGGGCGTCTCGGCGCTGGCGTCGAGGCGCTTGTTGATGGCCAGCAGCGCCTCGGCCTGCACGCGCGCCTGCTTCACGCTCACCAGCACGTCGAACAGCTCGTCGGGCGTCACCTCGACGCCGAGCGAGGCGAGCCTGAGCACCACCACGGCGCGCGTGAGGGCGTCGTCGACGGTGCGGAGCGGGTCGATCCACCTCGACGTCCTCTCGTCGACGACCGGACCCGACAGCCCGTTCAGCGACGTCCACCGCAGCTCCGACTCGTGGAGCGCGGCGCGCGCCGGGTTGATGAAGGCGAGGTCGCCCAGGCGCACCGCGAGGACGTGCTGCCTCATCGCGTCAGTCACCTTCACCTTCGGGTCGGGCGGCAGCAGCGTCGTCTCCTGTTCCCGCGCCAGCTTCGCCCCGGCGGGGTTGAAGACGAGCGGGTTCCAGGGGCCACCGGTGGCCTCCTGCCGGAAGAAGCCCACCCACACCGGGCGCTCGTGGCGAATCGACGGAGGCACCGTGCCGCCCTTCGAGAAGAGGCGCACCACCACGCGGTGTACGCCGTCGCTGGCGAGCACCGGGTCGATGGCCACGCCCCACCCCTTCGTCTCGACGTGCAAGAACCACTCGGCGGGGCTGCGCGCGACCTGCACCTTCACGGTGCACTCGGCGTTGAGGTACCCGCGGTCGATGCGCTTGCCCTGCGGCCGCACGGTGTACGACTTCGAGAAGCCCGTGCTCGCGCGCCCGGGGAAGACGAGGGTGGTGCCGCGGATCAAGACGTCGCCGCGGGGGGCATCGTCGCCCTCCCAGGCGTAGATGTCGGTGGCGGCGGCCATGTCGTCGAACACGCGCCGGAGCGTCTCGTCGAGCAGCGCGTCGACGACGTCCGGGTCGTTCACCTCGGCGCCGGCCTCGCGCAGCTTCGCCTCCATCGCCCACAGCGCCTGGGTTCGAAAGTCGCCGGTCTTCTCCCGCTCGACGACGGCGGCGAGCCCCTTCACCGTCGACGGCAGCGACTTGATCTCGATGAAGCTCGACTTCGGTCGCGCCCCGGCGGCGCTGGCGGCGAGTAGACAGAACAGCGCGAACGGGCGCACGGTGAAGGCCTCTCCTCTCGCTACTCGGCGGGCGTCTCGCCCTTTTGAATGAAGCCGTACTTTTCGAGCTTGTAGTAGAGCGCGCTCGTCTTGATGCCGAGCAGGCGCGCTGTCTCGGTCTTCACGCCCTTCGCCTTCTCGTAGGCGCGCTCGATGAGCTGCCGTTCGAGGTCCTCCAGGATGTCGGGCAGCGGGCGGTCGCCGAGGGGCACCGGCAGCCCGCCCGACGAGAGCACCGCCCGGGTCGACGCGCCCTGCAGAAAGACGGGCAGGTCTTTCTCGTCGAGCACCGCACCGTCGGCGAAGACGAGCGCCTGCTCGATGGCGTTCTCGAGTTCGCGCACGTTGCCGGGCCACGCGTAGCGCGAGAGCGCCGCCAACGCCTGCGGCGACAGCCCCCGCACCTTCGCGTTGATGCGGGGCCCGTGCCGGGCGACGAAGTGGGCGGCGAGCACCGGCAGGTCTTCGGGGCGCTCGCGCAGCGGCGGCACGCTGAGCGGCACGACGTGGAGGCGGTAGTACAGGTCTTCGCGGAAGCGCCCGGCGGCCACCTCGGCCTTGAGGTCGCGGTGCGTCGCCCCACCACGCGCACGTCGATCTTCACCGTGTCTTCGCCGCCGACGCGCTGCAGCTCTCGCTCCTGCAGCACCCGGAGCAGCTTCGTCTGCACCGACGCGCTGAGCTCGCCGAC
>JADCJJ010000632.1 GCA_020247085.1 Myxococcaceae bacterium
CACCGCCCGCCGGGGCCACAGTCGCCGTCGACCATGCAGGCGCTGGCGGCGCCCTCGAGCGCCGCGGGGACCTGGCCGGAGGCCGGCGGTAGCTCCGACGGTCCGGTACACCCGAGCACGAGCGAGGTCGCCAGCGCGACGACGTGCCGCCACGGCCCCCGGGCGGAATTGAAGCAACTGCAGGCCTGACTTCCCGGTCCTTCGACCCACCCTTCACCGAAGCGCATTTCGTCATCGTCGCGCGAGGGCGAAGCGCGGCGCAACGACAAGCGGGCGGCGCGCCGCGCAACCCGGCGCCTGACAGACTCTCCCGATTCCATTGAGAGGAGCGAATGGTAAACCTCGTCGACTTCTCCGCGCGCAGCACCGTCTCCTCGAGGCCATCGCCAACGGGCTCGGGTGGCCTGTCAACCACGCGTACGGCGCTCGACGAGCTGCCGCGGGCGCTGCTGGCGCACCTCGAGCTGGCGGAGCGCAAGCTGTGCCCGGAGCTGATGGCGCGGGCCCGGACCTCGGCGCGCAGGTCCGGCGCGCTCGTGGCGCAGTCCTTCTCCGACACCAGGCTCCGCCTGAGCGCAGGCCTGCGCGCGTTCCCCGACCGGCACGTCGAGCCGAGAGACCTCGCGGGGCGCTCCCGCGACTGACAGAACCTGGCCGGCCGCCTCGAGCAGCGAATCCAACCGGGGGAGCGGGTGCTCGACCCACCCCACGCGCGCGTCACGGCTCCGGACGAGCCGCTGGCAGCGCCGGGCCGCGGCGCCAGGCCCCCGTCGCGGACGGCACGAGCGCGGCCGAGGGGCTCCCGCGCCTTCGACGAGGCCTGTCGCCGACGCCAGGCCGCCTGGGGCGAAACGAGAAAGTCGCCCCTGCCCCGCGTGGTGCCCGTGGACGGCGCGAGAGCGGCCAGAGCCGTCACCGCGTTGGCGCACTCGGCTGCGACATTTCCCGGGAGGGCTCGTCATGGGGTGCTCCTGGAGGTGTCCCATGCGCTTCGTCAGCCCCTGGTTGTCCCTGGCGGTGCCCCTCGTGGCCGCGGCGTGCACCTGCGGGCCGCCGGGCGTGCGCCGCTCGTACGGAGAGCTCGGCCTGTCGGCCAGCGAGGCACCGCCGGCCCGCGAGGTGACCGTCGACTTCGGCCCCGTCGAGGTGGACACGACGGCCGCCCGAGCGGTGGTCGTGTGGAACCTGGGGGCCGCGCCCATCAGCCTCGAGGCGCCGGCGGCCGACGGCGCGGCGGTGGCGTTCGGCGCCGGCGACGGCCGCGCGCCCTTCGTCGTGTCGCCTGACCCGACGGGCGTCTCCCTGCAGCCGGGCGAGCGGCTCACCCTCGAGGTGCGCTTCCGGCCATCGGGCGCGGCGCCCGAGCAGGCCTCGGTGACGCTCCCAGCCGCCGGCACCGTCGACGGCGAGGGGGTGGGGCGCGTCACCCTCGCGGGCACGCCGGTGCGCTCGCGCTGCGCGCTCCCGGGCGTCATCGACTTCGGCGTCGTCGGCGTCGGCACCACCGCTTCGGCGGCCTTCACCGTGCGGAACGACAGCGAGCTCGCCTCGGCGCTCGGCCTCGGCCAGCCGACGAGCGTGGGCCCCGACGCCGCGGCCTTCACCCTCTCTGACGAGAGCGCCCGCGACGGCACGCCGCTGCCGCCGCTGGGCACCGCCACCGTCCAGCTCCAGTTCGAGCCGACCGAGCCGCGGGCCTACCGCGCCGTGCTCCCCGCGCGCGCCCACCCGACGTGCCCCCCGGGCCAGGTGACGCTCGTCGGCGCCGCCGTCGTCCCCACCGTGCGCTGGAGCCCCGCCGCCCTCGACTTCGGCGCCGTCGTCAGAGGTGGCCGGGCCCTGCTGCCGGTGACGTTCACCAGCACCTCGCGCGACCCCGTCTCGGTCACCGGCTTCGCCGTCGCGGGCCCCTATCGCGTGCTCGACGCGCAGGGGCAGCCGCTGACGACGCTCCCGGTACCGCCGGGGGGCGCGGCGACGCTCCAGGTCGAGTTCGCGCCGATGCGCGGAGGCGTGCACCCGTCGACGCTCGCCTTCTCGCTCTCGGCCAAGCAGACGCGCGGCGCGATTTCGCTGCGCGGCGCCCTGGGTGGCCCTGCGCTCCGCGCCACGCCCGCCGCCGTCGCCATGGGCCAGGTGGCGTACTTCCCTTCCGCCGCGACGCCGCAGTCCACGACGCGGAGGGTGTCGCTTCGCAACGTGGGCACCCCGCCGCTGACGCCCTCTCCCGAGGGCAACCTGCTCCTCGGGCGGCCCGACGCCGCCGGTGTACGCGGACCTCCGTACTTCGAGGTGCGGCCCCTCGGCACCTCGACGCGCCCCTCGGAGTTCCGCGTCAGCGTCGCCGGGGCCCCGTACGACCCCACCATCGGCCTCGTCGCCCGCGCCGGCGCCGACGGGCTCGAGCTGGATGTCACCCTGACGCCCGAGTCCATCGGCCCCAAGGCAGCCGAGCTCATCATTCTCTCGAACGACCCGGCCCGCCCAGAGGTGGTGGTGCCGCTGACGGGCGAGGCGGTGACGCTGCCGCCGTGCCTGTACACGCTGTCTCCGGCCACGCTCGACTTCGGGCCGGTGCTGCCCGGGGTGACGCTGGAGCGCGCCTTCACCCTCACCAACCGCTCGTCGGCGCCGGGCGCCGCGTGCCTCGTGACGCAAGTCGAGCTGACACCGGCGACGCACGCAGCCTTCTCGCTGAGCGCCCCGGTGGCGCCGACGACGCTCGGCCCCGGCCAGGCGCTGACGGCGCGGGTGCAGCTGCGCCCCACCGGCGCTGCCCCTGCCACGCCGCTGCCTCTCTCGGGCGCCATCGAGGTGCGCCTCAGCTCGGATACCGCGCCGCGGGCGCTCGTCGGACTGCGCGCGCTGCTGGGCGCGCCGTGCGTCACCATCACGCCCTCGGCCTCCTTCGGCGCCGTGCCCTTCGGCTGCGGCGACGCGACGGTGAACGTCGACGTCACCAACACCTGCGGCTGGCCGGTGACACTGCTGGACGCGGCCGTCACCGGCGCCGCCGGGCAGCCGGCCGGGGGCCCAGCGTGCGCGGGGAGCGCCGCCTGCCCCGAGTTCACCCTCACCACCGCGCTGCCGGCGGCGGGCCTGACGCTCGCGCCGGCCCAGCGCGAGGCGCTCTCGGTGCGCTACGCGCCGCTCGACCCGGGCGCCGACCTGGGCGAGCTCACCGTGCGTGTCGAGCTCGGCGGCGCCACGGCGGTGCAGGCCGTCGCGCTGACGGGCACGGGCGCGGCCGGCGGCTGCGTCGACTGCTTCCCCCTCGCCCTCACCCCGCCCGCCTTCCCTTCGGTGGCGAGCGGGCTGCCCTACGCCAACCCCGGGAACAGCCTCGCCGGGTGGAGCGGCGTGCCCGGCCCGCAGGGCAGCCAGCTGTGGACGTCGTCGGGTGCCACGCTCGACTCCGTCGGCTTCCACAACTTCCTGCCGGTGGTGGCGAACGACTTCACGCTCGAGGCCGACGTGCGCATCGGCCAGAGCATCTCGGACTTTCAGCTGTCGCTGTGGGACGCGTCGTATGGCGTCGGCTACAAGGTGAGCCTCGGCCCGAGCGACGGCGACACGCCGTACTTCGGCCTCTACAGGGTGGTGAACGACCCGGCGCGCAACGTCGCCGACCGGCCCTTCGGCGACGACGTGGCCATCACCTGTCACGGCGCGGGCGCCTGTAACACCTCGACGACCGAGCCGGCGGTGGGCGACCTCACCAGCGTGGTGACGTCGAGCGGCGGCTACCCGGCGTCGGGCGGGTGGTTCCACTTCACCTTCACCAAGGTGGGCCCCGCCGTCACGACGCGGGTGAACGCCCTGCCGCCGCTGACGTGGACGAGCCGCTGCCTCGACCGCAACTGGCGGCTGGTGTTCGGCTCGTGGGCCGACGTCTCGGTGCGCAACGTCTCGATTCGGTGACGCCGCAGCGCTCGCACGGCGCGGGCAGGCCGGGCCCCGGAGCGCGCCGTCACTCCTCCGAGAGCGCCCGCGACAGCACCCGGGCGGTGAAGTGCACCAGCGGAATGACGCGGGAGTAGTTCATTCGCGTGGGGCCGATGACGCCGACGGTGCCGACGACGGCCTCGGAGGGGCCGTAGGGGCTGACGATGACGCTGACGTCGCCCTGGGCCGAGAACTCGCTCTCGGCGCCGATGAAGATTTGCATCTCGCGCGCCCGCTGCACCCGGTCGAGCAGCTGCAGCAGCTTGTGCTTCTCGTCGAGCGCCCGGAAGAGCGAGCGCATGCGGCGCACGTCGTCGGTGAACTCGGGCTGCTCGAGGAAGGTGCCGGTGCCCTCGACGACGAGCCGCTCGTTCGAGGACACGTCGGTGGCCGCGGCGCCGAGCTGCAGCGCCCGGGCGGCCAACATGTCGTACTGCGCGCGCTCCGAGTCCAGCTCCTGCAAGATGCGCCCGCGCACCTCTTCGATGGCGAGGCCCTGCTGCAGAATCTCGTTGAGGTAGCCGGTGGCGGCGACGAGCTCGTCGGCCGTCACCGGGAAGTCGACGCTGAGCAGCTTGTTCTGCACCTGCCCGCCGGACGAGACGAGAATGGCCAGCACCTTGTCGCCCTTGAGGCGCACGAACTCGATGCGGGTCAGCGTGGCGGCGGACGGCCGGGGGATGAGCACCACGCTGGCGTGCCGCGAGAGGTGGTGGAGCACCTTGCCCGCCTCCTGCAGCCGCTCCTCGATGCTCGAGGCGCCCAGCCCGTCCTCGATGGCCTTGCGCTCGCGCGGCGAGGGGTCCGAGAGCTGCAGCAGCGAGTCGACGAAGAAGCGATAGCCTTGGTCGGTCGGTACCCGGCCGGCCGAGGTGTGCGGCTTCTCGAGGAAACCAAGCTCCTCGAGCTCGGCCAGCACGTTTCGCATCGTGGCCGGCGAGACGTCGAAGTCGCCGCGGCGGGTGAGCTGGTTCGAGCCCACGGGCTCGCCGGTGGTGATGAACTCCTGCACGACGGCTTTGAGGACGTCTCGCGTGCGGTCGTCGATTTCGTCAGCCATCGCCGGGCGATTGTGGGGAAACGGGCCCGTTCGCGCAACTGGCGCGGGCGACAGGCCCCTCGGCTCCGGAGCCGCACCGCCGCGGCCGGCCTGTCACCCGCCGGCGGGCGAGAGCTTCTTCGTCAGCTCGCCGAGGTCGAGCTGCAGCTGCGCGTCGGCGGCCCTGAGCTGCTCGATCTTCCGCACGCTCGCCAGCACCGTCGAGTGGTCCTTGTTGAACTTCTTCCCAATCTCGGGCAGCGACGACTGCGTCAGCGTGCGCACGAGGTACATCGCCACCTGGCGCGCGTGCGCGACCGGCTTGAGGCGCCGCTCCCCGCGCAGGTCGTCGACGGCCAGCTTGTAGTAGCGCGCGACCTCTCGCTGAATCAGCTCGGCGTCGAGCGTCACCTTCTCGGGCAGCAGGTCGCCGAGCACCTGCGCGCACAGCTCCTCGGTGAGCGGCTGGCCGGTGAGCGCGTGCACGGCCGTGACCTTGATGAGAGCCCCCTCGAGCTCGCGCACGTTCTTCACCACCACCTTCGCGATGAAGTGCGCCACCTTGTCGGTGAGGGCCACGCCGTCTTGCTGCGCCTTCTTCTTCAAGATGGCCACGCGCGCCTCGAACGTCGGCTCATGCACGTCGGTGATGAGCCCCATCGCGAAGCGGCTGCGCAGGCGCTCCTCGAGGCCGGGGATTTCACTGGGCACCGTGTCGCTCGTCATCACCACGGCCTTGCCGAGCTGATGCAGCACGTTGAAGGTGTGGAAGAACTCGTTCTGCGTCTCCTGCTTCTTCCCCAGGAACTGGATGTCGTCGATGAGGAGCAGGTCGCACTCCTCGCGGAACCGGCGCCGGAAGCCGGGCATGCGGCCGTCGCGCACCGACTCGATGTACTGGTTGGTGAACTCCTCGCTCGACAGGTAGGTGACGCTGAAGTGCGGGTTGCGGGCGAGCACCCGGTTGCCGATGGCGTGCAAGAGGTGCGTCTTGCCCAGCCCCGTGCCGCCGTAGATGAAGAGGGGGTTGTAGGCCCGGCCCGGGTTCTCGGCGACGGCGTGCGCCGCGGCCGCCGGCAGCTGGTTCGCCTCGGACACGACATAGCTGTCGAAGGTGAACTTCTCGTTGAGCCGCACGGGGTGTCGCAGCTGGTTGACTGGAGGTGCTGTCAGCAAAGTCGCTCGGGGGGCGCTGCGCTCGACCTTCTCGAAGCCCAGCGTCGCCGTCTTGCCCGTCGCGCGCTCGATGGCCGTCACCACCAGGTGACCGAAGTGGTCTTCGACCCAGTCGCGGAAGAACAGATCGTCGACACCCATCGTCAACGCCCCGTCGCGGTACGTCAAGGGCACCAGCTGCTGGAGCTGGGTCACCACGAAGCTCTGCCCGTCTCGACGAAGGATGTCGAGGACGTTTTCCCAGAGGTTCCGGGCTGTTGCCGTCGATTCGGCCTGTTCGACGAAAGCGCTCAAAGACGTGACCCCTCACCCGAGACGATGCACCCCAACGACAAGGGCCGGTGCTTTAGCGATGGGGTTTTTTTCGATCAAGAACGAAAGCGAACCCCTTGAGACGACTGAGCCTTCGGCGCCGAAGGAGCGCTTGTGGAACACCGCCTGGCCGGGCGGCGCTCGTTTTGCGCGTGGCGGTGACGGCATGTGACTGAAAGTACGTCTCCCTGCAAAACCTCGAGCCCCCCGGGCGGGCCGCGGGGGTGCGCTTGTCCACAGCGGGGCCCGTGCCGCACGCCGGGCTTTTCCACAAGCCCACACGGTTCTCCACAGGGCCTGCGCCGAGTTCTTCACAGCGACGGGAAGTGAGCGGCGACGCATGGGGCGCGAAACGGCGCCCGAGGGCCTTCAGCCGGCGAGGCGCTCGACGGTCCACCAGGTGGCGAGGGCGACGAGCGCGGCGCCGGCAGCGGGCAGGGCGAGGCGGGCGTACCAGCGCGCATGGCGTACGGCGAAGGCGAGGGGCACGACGAGGGCGACGGCCACGAGTTGCCCGGCCTCGACGCCCAGGTTGAAGCCCAACAGCGACAGCCACAGACGCCCACCGCCGGAGCCGAGGTCGGTGAGGGCCGAGACGAAGCCGAAGCCGTGCAGCAGGCCGAGGCCGAAGGCCAGCACCCAGCGCCCCTCGGTGACGACGGGGAACACCACGTTGAGGGCCGCGAGCAGCACCGACGCGGCGATGGCCACCTCGACGAGGCGCGCCTCCGGTGCGAGCACGCCGAAGGCCGACAGCCCCAGCGTCACCGAGTGCGCGGCGGTGAAGGCCGACACCACCTTCGTCACCTCGAGCAGCACCCCCGACAGCGACGGCAGCGGCACCCACGCCGCGCCCTGACGCCGCAGCACCGAGGGCAGCAGCAGCGCGAGCAGGAAGCACAGGTGGTCGACCCCGATGGCGAGGTGGCGCACGCCCTCGGCGAACGCGACGCGCAGCTGCTCGAGCGGCGGCGGCGTCGCCAGCTCGACCTCGAGGTGGCGCCGGGCGGACGAGAATGCGCGCCACTGGCCGCCCCCGGCGCCGGCCACCTGCACCAGCCCGCGGTGCTGCGCGTCGACGTCGAAGAGCAGCGCGTAGTCGAGCCCGAGCGCCCTCACCTCGGCCGGGCAGCGCGCGGAGAATGGCCAGGCGCCGTACACGCCGTCGGAGTGCCGGGTGAGGAAGACGTCTCCCAGCTCGATGGTGCACGGCCCCTCGGCCTGGCGCACCCGCAGGCCGCGCCGCAGCCAGGGCCGCACCACGCCCTCGCGGGCCTTCACCTCGCCCCACGTCACCGCCCCGTCGCCGTCGGCGTCGAGGCCCACCGCCAGCTCGACGTCGGCGAGGGCGACCTCGAGGCGTCCCTCGAGGCGCGCGCCCTCGGCGGTGAGGTTCCACAGCGCGTCGGAGCCCTTGTGCGCCTGGGCCGGAGCGCCCGCCAGCGCCAGCGCCACGGCGGCGACGCGCCAGCAGGCGACGCTCATGACGGGGACCTTCTGGGCACGCCCAAGCGCGGCGCAGTGAGGCTCAGCGGAGCCCGCGCGCGCGAGCGGCGGCCGGGCGGCACCCGCAAGACGTACTCGAGCGCGATGAGGCGGGGGTCGGCGGAGCCCGTGCGCGCGAGGGCCGCACGGACCGCCCTGATGGTGGCGCCCTCGGGGCGCGCTCCAGCGCGACGAGGCGGAGCTCCCGCGGAGCCCGTGCGCGCGAGGGCCGCACGGACCGCCCTCATGGCAGCGCCCTCAGAGCGCGCCCGAGCGCGACGAAGCGGGGGTCGGAGAAGCCCGTGCGGGCGAGCCACTCGAGGGCCGGACGGGCGGAATCGGCGTCTCTGGCGGCGAGGGCGGCCTCGAGCAGCACCCGGGCGTCGGCGGGCTCCCGCTGCACCGCGAAGTTCTCGACCGCCAGCGCGCGCGCCAGCGCCACGTCGCCCTCGACGGCCAGCGCGTAGCGGGCCTCTTCCCGGCGGTGTACCCCGTCCTGGCGGCGGCGACTCGCCTCGACGCGCCCGGCGAGCTCGGCCCGGGCCTCGCGCGGGGCGGCGCCGCTCTCGACGAAGGCCAGCAACTCGGCGTCGGAGAGGGGCCTTCCTGCGAACAGCGGGGGCACCTCGGCAGCCCTGCCGGTGGCGACGAGCACCTCGGCCAGCAGCACCCGCGAGTACCGGTCGGTGTCGTCGAGCGCGAGGGCCTCACGCAACGCCGCCGCCGCGCCCGCGCCGTCACCCGAGAACCAGCGGACCTCGCCCAGCACCGACAGCGCCCACGGCCGCAGCGGAGAGGCCTTCGGCGTCGCCGTCAGCGCGCGCTCGAGCCCCGCGGCCACCTCGTCCGCCTTCCCGCGGATGGCCCACGGCGGCGCCTGGCACGTCACCACCACGACGACGTCGACCTGCCCCTTCAGCCGCTCGCACGCGGCGAGGGCCTCGTCGTAGCGCGCGAGCACCGTCAGCACCGTGGCCCGCGTCAGCTGGGCCTGCACGTCGGTGACGTCGGCCGACAGGGCGTCGAGGTCGGCCAGCGCGCCGTCGAAGTCATGCAGGCTCTGCTTGATGGTGGCCCGCATCAGCCGCACGGCCGGCGGTGGCGCGGCCTCGCTCCACCAGGGCGCGAGCACCACCTGCGCCTGGCCCAGGAGCCGCACGTCGCCACCCTCGCGCCGGGCGCGCGTGACGAGCCGCTGGGCCTCAGCGGCGGCGGCCTCGGCGTCGCGCGGCACGTCGGGGGCCCGCCGGGGCGTGACGCGCGCCACCACCTCGGCGTCCGACGCCGGCGCCACCCGGCCCGGGGTGCGCCCGCCCGGCGCGAGCACGACGGCCGCCGTCACCGACAGGGTGGCCCCGAGCGCGATGGCAGCGTTGCGTTGCACTCCACGGTCCTTTCAGCGTCGGCCCGTCTCCGGACGCGGCGGCCGGGCGGATTCCAGCGGCGCCCTGGCAGGCGACGGCCCCGCCGTCACGGCTTCAGAAAGGCGTCGACCACGCGCTGCACGCTCTCCTTCGAGGCGTCGGAGCGCGCCACCACCTCGAGCGTCGACTGCTGCGACACGTGCGCCTGCCAGCCCGTCGTCTGCCCCCGCACCGCCGTCACCTCACCGAGCCCGCGCCGGGCCTGCTCGACGCCGGGGAACTCGCACACCGTCACCGTCACCCCCGCGCTCGAGCTCGCCGAGGCACAGTACAGCGCCAGCACCGTGCGCCCCAGCGACTGCGTCGGCGCCTCGAACGTCAACCCGGAGCGCGCCATCACCGCCTCGAGCGTCGGCGTGACGCCCTGCGTCGGGCGATGGCCACGCTCGGCCTCGAGCATCTCGGGCAACCCGCCCACCGTCGGCGGGAGCGCCTCGACGTCGCGCTGGCGCTGCCTCGCCACCTCTTCCGCTGACGAACGACACTGACAACCGACAGATACAAACAGGGAAATCCAGATTGCGCCGGCGTACGAAAGCGGTCTTCTCATCGTGTCCTGGAGGGTGTCCATGCAACGCGTGATTGCGCCGTTGGTCAGTTTTCTCGTCGTGTGCGCCTCGGCAGCTCAGGCGTCGAGCCATCGCGAGGCGCCTTTCATTACCCGGAACCCGAAGGTCGATGGAACCGACTTCTACCTCTTCTCGTCCTACGAGTCGGGGCGCTCGAACTTCGTCACGCTCATCGCGAACTACCAGCCGCTGCAGGATGCGTACGGCGGGCCGAACTACTTCTCGATGGACCCGAACGCGCTGTACGAGATTCACGTCGACAACACCGGTGACGCGGTCGAGGACATCACCTTCCAGTTCCGCTTTCAGAACACGCTGCTCAACGACGTCGGCGTCGCGCTTCCGAGCGCGGTGAACACCACGCCCGATGGCGGCACCACCGTGTCGGGCGGCGCGCCGGTGGCGATTCCGCTCATCAACGCCGGCACCATCGGCCTCCCGGACGGGGGCTTCACGCTGGCGCCGACGGCCTTCCAGGGCCAGCGAGAGACCTACACCGTGACGGTGGTGCGCGGCCCGCGGCGCACGGGCACGGCGCAGCCGGTGACGGCCGCGGTGGGCGGGGCGGCGGTCTTCGCCAAGCCGCTCGACAACATCGGCACCAAGACCTTCCCGGGCACGTCGTACGCGAACTACGCGCGCGCGCACGTCTATGACGTGACGATTCCCGGCTGCACCGGCACGGCGAAGCTGTTCGTCGGCCAGCGCGCCGAGGGCTTCGCCGTGAACCTCGGCGCCGTCTTCGACCTGGTGAACGCGCCGGCGGCGCTCATCACGTCCGAGGCCTCGCCCTGCACCATCGCCGGCGTCGGCACGCTGCCGGGCGTCGACGGGCTGTCGTCGTCGTGCCGCAATGTCGCGCAGAACACGATTCGGGGGAAGAACGTCACCACGCTCGCGCTCGAGGTGCCGACGGCGTGCCTCAACGCGTCGTCGGGGGGCAACGGTGTCATCGGCGGGTGGACGACGGCGAGCGTGCGCCAGGCGCGGGTCGTCAACCCGACGGCCACCTACACGGTGCCGGCGCGCGAGGGTGGCGCGTGGACGCAGGTGTCGCGGCTCGGCAACCCGCTCGTGAACGAGGTCGTCATCGGCGTCGACGCGAAGGACCGCTTCAACGCCTCGGAGCCGAAGGACGACGCGGCGAACTTCGCGCCGTACGTGCTGCGCCCGACGCTGCCCGTCCTGCTCCAGGTGCTGTTCGGCGTGCAGCCGCCGAAGACCGACCGCGGCGACCTGGTGGCGGCATTCCTGACCGGCATCAACGTGCCGAGCGTCGCCAACGTGAACCAGCTCCCGGCGCCGCCGGGCGGGCAGGTGCTGGCCGACATGCTCCGGCTCAACACGGCGGTGAGCGCTCCGTTCACGCCCCGGGTGGCCTCGATGCAGAACAACCTCGGCGCGATGGGCTGCTTCCTGGGCCGGACCGCGACGGCGGCCCCGACGCTCGTCATCACCGGGGCGTGCGATGCGAGCGGCTTCCCGAACGGGCGCCGGCCTGGAGACGACGTCGTCGACATCGCGCTGCGCGTCACCCAGGGCGCGCTGCTGTCCGGCAACGACGCACCGTCGGGCAGCATCCCCTTCCACGACGGGGTGCTCCAGGACGCGCAGCAGTTCGACTCCACGTTCCCATATCTGAAGGCGCCGAACCCCGGCTCGTGACGTGTCGTCCTCAGAACGGAGAAACGACATGAACTCGTTCCGGACTCTCTTCGCAGGCGCGTTGGTGATGGTCGTCGTCTCCGCCGGCTGCTCGACAGAACCCATCATCCCCTTGCCTGGCGGCGCCGCGGGCGGTTCGGCCGGTGGAGCTACAGGAGGTGGGGCTGCGGCCGGGTAACCGTTCAGGGGTGCGGTTGAGGGCGCAGTCTGCGTGTGCGACTTCTGGCGGATGACCAAGAGACCGCCCGAAGGCGAGACGTTGGAGGCGAAGGTCGCGCGAGTCGTGCGCGAGCACCTGGACCAGCAGCAGGTG
>JADCJJ010000633.1 GCA_020247085.1 Myxococcaceae bacterium
GGCCGGCCCCGACCGGGGGTTAGAGTCGCATCATGTCCTGGCTCGATACGCTCGAAGACATTCGCAAGAAGGACTTCGCCAAGGTGCCGATGAAGGACCGCGACAAGGCCGCGCGCGACGTCATCAACATGGCCAGCTACGGCTGCGCGGTGGTGGCGGTGTCACCGATGCCCTTCTCCGACGTCGTGCTCAGCCTGCCGATGCAGTCGGCGATGGTAATGACGGTGGGGCACATCTACGGGCGCAAGGTGACGCAGGCGGCCGCGAAGGACCTGGTCGTCGAGCTGGGGACGGTGGTGGGCGCCGGCATGCTGGCGCGCCAGGGCATCAAGGCGCTGCTGCCCGTCGTCGGGGCGCTCCTCACCGTGCCCGCGGCCTTCGCGATGAACTGGGGCATCGGGCGCGCGGCGATGGAGTACTTCAAGAACCCCAGCCTGCCGAAGGACCAGCTGAAGAAGGTGTTCGACGCCGCCAGGCAGGAGGGCAGCTCGCTCTTCTCGAAGGAGCGCTTCGACGCTTTCCGCAAGAGCCGGCAGGCCACGACGCCCGAGGCCGCGCCCAGCGCCGACGAGCCCGGAAAGAAGAAGGCGCCTGCGCCCCGAAAGCGGCGCACCGGCGTCGCGAAGCTGCTGCACGAGGAGTTCGAGGGCCGCATTGCCGCGCACCCCGAGGTGCGGGAGGCGTTCGCCGGCCGCGTGCACCTCGACCTCTCGGGCTCCGACGGCGGCCTGTGGACGGTGGACCTGACGCGGCGCGAGGGCTTCGTCTCGGAGGGCCTCACCGGCGCGCCGAAGCTGACGGTGCGGTGCTCGGCCCGCGACTTCACCGCGTTGATGAAGGGCCGAAAGAACACGCAGTTGGCGGTGCTCGCCGGCGACCTGGTGCTCGAGCCGATGAACCTCGACCTCGTGACGACCCTCGCACCGCTGTTCGGCTGACGCAGGGGTTTCGCCGCGGACGGCGAGCGGGGCCATCGGGCGCAGCACTTGCGCCGTCGCCGGGTGCTCGCACGGGGGCGGCGGGTGGCGTGAGACTTGCTCAGGGTCTCGACCATGCCCCAGACCATTCTCGTGCAGGACTACATGACGGCCTCGCCGCACAGCATCGGCGTGACGCTGTCGCTCTCTGACGCGGCGAACATGATGAAGGCGTTCAAGATTCGCCACCTGCCGGTGCTCGACGGGCGGGCGCTCGTCGGCATCGTGTCGGACCGCGACGTGCAAATGGTGGAGTCGATGGAAGGCATCGACCCCGACGAGGTGCCCATCGAAGAGGCGATGTCGCAGGCGCCGTACACGGTGACGCCCTCGACGCCGCTCGAGGTCGCCGCGCGTCACCTGGCCCGGCACAAGTTGGGCAGCGCCGTCGTCGTCGACGCGAACCAGAAGGTCGTCGGCGTCTTCACGGTGACGGACGGCATGCGCGCGCTGGCCGACCTGCTGGGCCGCCAGCCAGCCGACGCGACGCTCGCCGCGGCGGTCACCGAGAAGCGGAAGGCGGCTCCAAAGCGGGCAGCCCGACGTGCGTGAGCCCAGCGCGTGACGGCTCCGCGACCAGCGTGAGCGACGGGCCGGAGGGCGCGCACCCCGACGACGACCGCCTCGAGCCCCCGGGAGCGCCACCTCGTCGGGGCGCACACCCCGGCCGCGGGGCTCGCCACCGTGGCGTCCCGGCGCCGGGTCGGCGAAGGTGCGGCCCGTGCCGGAGCGTCTCACCTTTCGCCGCGACGTGAGCCTCGCGGTCCTCACCCGCGCCGCGACGGCGAGGGACCACCACGAAGACCTCGGCTGCTCCATCCTCGGGCCTGCGTCCCGGGCGGTGCGCGACGCCCATCGCTCGCTTTCGCGCGAGGTGCGGCGGCTCGGCGAGGCGAAGGCGGCGCGGCAGGCAGCGGCGCTCGTGCGGCGCCTCGAGCGGACGCCGGCCTATGCCCGCCTGGGCACCGGGCGGCACCGCGCGGGCCGGCTCGAGCTGAAGCCCTCGGTGCTGTTCCCCGACCCCGAGAAGACGCCCCCGCGGGTGCTGCACGTTCGACGCGGAGCGACGGGGTTCGACCTCGACGTCGCCCCGCCCGACTGGCCGGCCGTCGCCGACTGCTGCGCCGCCCTCGCGCGGGGGCTCGGCACCTCGGAGCGGCGGCTCTTCCTGCGGCGGCCGGTCACCGCGACGTTGCTGACCGAACTCGGCGGCGCGGGGTGGTTCGAGCCGCATGATGGCGCCCGGCCCGTACCGCCAGGGGGCTTCGCCTTCGTCGGGCACCACACGACCCTGCTGTCCGACGGCGGCGCCACGGTACTCGTCGACCCCTACTTCCGGCCGATGGCCGAGGTGGACCTGCCCGGCTACGCGCCGATGCACGCCCGAGACCTGGGGCCCGTCGACGCCGTGTGCATCACGCACTCGCATGGCGACCACTTCCACCTCGGCTCGCTCTTGACGCTGCCGCGAGACACGCGCGTCTTCGTCCCGCCCGTGGCGCGTGAGAGCCTGTTCAGCACCGACTGCGCCCGGCGGCTCGAGCAGCTCGGCTTCACCAACGTCGAGGCGCCGAGCTGGTTCGGCAGCCGAAAGGTGGGCGCACTCTCGGTGCACGCCCTGCCCTTCTACGGCGAGCAGCCCACGGACGGCCCCGGCGTCTACGACGACCTCTTCAACGTCGGCAGCACCTGGGTCGTGCGCGGGCCGACGACGTCGGCGGCCTTCTTCGCCGACGCGGGGCACGACGTGCGCGGCTCGATGCGCGAGGTGTGCGACTTCGCGACGCGCGGCGGGCCCGTCGACGTCCTCTTCTGCGGCGTGCGCGGCTTTCGCCTGAGGCCGCTCCTCTTCGGCTTCACCACCCTCGACGCGTTCCTCGTCAACGTGCCGCCAGGCGCACTGACGACGCCGCAGCGCTTGATGGCCGGCCCCGCCGAGGCGCTCGAGTACGCTCGGCGGCTGGGCGCGCGGTGGCTGGTGCCGTGCGCCGACGGGGGCGCGCCCTGGTACTGGCGCGAGGGCATGGGGCCGAAGTACCCGGGCTACCCCGGGGAGCCCGTCGAGGGGGCCTCGCGGCTCGACGAGAACCCCGACGCCGACCCGTACCCCGAGCGCGTCGCGGCGTTCCGGCACGAGGGTGACCCAGAGGTGGTGGTGCTGCGCCCGGGTGAGGTGCTGCGTGACGGCCGGGCGCGCGCGGCGCCGGGCTTCCACTGGCCCTTCGCAGCCCTTGCGCGCCGCTGACGTCGCGGCCCTCCCGCGTCGAGCGCGTCACCCGACGCTGGCGATGACGCTCGACGCGTTGAGCAGCGGCGCGTGCGCCTGGAAGGTGTACTCGGGGTGCTTGTCCTGCGCGTGCTGCAGCGCCCACTCGTCGCGGAACAGCACCAGCGGCAGCCCGTCGCGGTCGGTCACCGTCTGGCGGTTGCCCTCCCAGTCGAAGGCCTTCGCGTCGAACCGCTCGGCCACCACCCAGCGCGCGATGGAGTAGCCGAGCTTGTCGACGAGGATGTCGGCGCCGTACTCGTGCTGCATGCGGTACTGCAGCACCTCGAACTGCAGCTGGCCGACGACGCCGACGATGGGGTCCTTCATGCCCATCTGCAGCTGCTGGAAGATCTGAATCGTCCCCTCTTCGGCGAGCTGCTCCAGCCCCTTCTCCATCTGCTTGCGCCGCAGCGGGTCCTTCGTGCGGATGACGGCGAAGTGCTCGGGCGAGAAGCGCGGCACGCACTCGAAGTCGAAGCGGCCCTTCTCGAGCAGCGTATCGCCGATGCGGAACACGCCCGGGTCGAAGAGCCCGATGACGTCGCCGGGCCAGGCGTCTTCGATGCTGGTGCGCTCGCTCGCCATGAACTGCGTGGGCTTGGCGAGGCGAATCTCCTTGCCCAGGCGCGTGTGGAAGGCGTTCATGCCCTTGACGTAGTGGCCCGAGACGACGCGCAGGAAGGCGATGCGGTCGCGGTGCGACGGGTCCATGTTCGCCTGGATCTTGAAGACGAAGCCCGAGAACGTCTCGCGGGTGGGCTCGACGAAGCCGTCGCTCGAGGGCCGGCCGCTCGGGGGGGGCGCCAGCTCGAGAAAGGCGTCGAGGAAGGGCCGCACGCCGAAGTTCGTCATCGCCGAGCCGAAGAACATCGGCGACAGCTGCCCCGACAGCACCTTGTCGAGCGAGAACTCGTCGCCGCCGATGTCGAGCAGCTCGATGTCTTCGCGCAGCTTCTCGAGCTCGGCGTCCGACACCACCGCCCGGAGCTCGTCGCTCGCCAGCGGCACGATCTTCTCCTCGACCTCGCTGGCGCCGTGGCGGCCCTCGGCCGCGAAGACGTGCACGTTCTTCGTGCGCCGGTCATACACCCCGCGAAACTCCGGGCCCGAGCCGATGGGCCAGTTCATCGGGTACGCGCGAATGCCGAGCACCTTCTCGAGCTCGTCCATCAGCTCGAGCGGCGTTCGCCCGTAGCGATCGAGCTTGTTGGCGAAGGTGAAGATGGGAATGCCGCGGAGCCTGCACACCTTGAAGAGCTTGATGGTCTGCGGCTCGACGCCCTTGGCGGCGTCGATGAGCATCACCGCGGCGTCGGCGGCGGCCAGCGTGCGGTAGGTGTCCTCGGAGAAGTCCTGGTGGCCCGGCGTGTCGAGCAGGTTGACCGCGTGGTCCCGGTAGAAGAACTGCAGCACCGACGAGGTGACCGAGATGCCGCGCTCCTTCTCGATGGCCATCCAGTCGGAGGTGGCGTACCGCTTGGCGCGACGGGCCTTCACGCTGCCGGCGAGGTGAATGGCGCCGCCGTAGAGCAGGAGCTTCTCGGTGAGCGTCGTCTTGCCCGCGTCGGGGTGCGAGATGATCGCGAACGTACGGCGGCGGGCGACTTCCTTGTCCTGCTCGGTGCTCATGACGGGGGGCCTGTACCACGAGGGAGGCGCTCGTCGACGGCCCAGGGCCCGTCAGTCTGACGGCGGCGGCGAATCTGGGAACACCCCCACCCACTCTGCCGAGAGCCCATCGTCGAGGAAGCGCACCCACGCGCGGCGCGGCACCCCGAGGCGCTCGAGCGTCGCGCGCACCCGCTCGACGGCCGGGGCGAGCTCAGCCACCACCAGCACGATGTACGCGAAGCGCGCGCCGGTGCCGGCGGTGACGACGCGGCCCGACCCGGCGAGGGCGGCGTCGAGCGCATCCTCGAGCTGCATGCGCCGCCTCGTTCCCTCATCGGGCGGCACCTCGACCTGCGCGTAGAGGAAGGCCTCGCCGAACCGCGAGAAGCGGGCCGAGGCGAAGGGCGCGCCAGACACCACCACCTGCAGCAGCTCGAGGTCGGGCGTCGCCGCCGAGGTGAGGTCGCGCAGGCGCCCCTCGCGGGCGGCGGTGGGGTCGAACGAGACGACCGCCCACGAGCCCTCGTCGTCGCGCGCCTGGAGCGGGCGTGCCGGCCGGCGCGCGAGCAGCGCGCGCTGCTGCTCGACGAAGGCCGCGGCGAACGACCCGACGCCGGTGCCGCTGCCGCGGAAGAGCTTCGCCCGGAGCGACGGGCGCGCCACCTCGACGGGCCCGACCCAGTCCATCACCGCGCGCTCGCCGACGAGGCCGTTCATGAGGCACACCGCGGCGTCGGGGTCGCTCGCGCCGCGCCACCGCGCCTGAACGAAGCCCAGCTGCGGCGGCCCGAACTCGACCGTCCAGTCAGAGGCGTCCACGCCGAAGCGGGCCCGCACGGTCGCCAGCGCGGCGTGGAGCGGCTCGGCCTCGCGCCACGGAGCCACCTCGAGGCCCAGGTCGCCCGGCGCGCGCACGACGACGCGCGAGACGAGCGGCTCGAGGTGCCGGTCGTCTCCGGCCGTCACCACGAAGCGCCACCGGGCGCGGGCGCCCTGGCGGAGCTCCCACCGCAGCGCGGGGTGAATGGCCAGCAGGTGCCGCTCGCAGAGGCCCGAGAGCTCGAAGGCCCCCTCCGTCAGCCGCTCACGCGCGCCCGCCAGCGCCTGCCACCAGGCGTCGATGCGCGCGTCGACGGCGGCGCGCTCCGCGGCCTCCCGGGGGTCTGGAAACGCCCAGCGGAGCGTCACGCGTCCAGCACACCACGAGCCCCCGCCGATGGCACCCTCGGCACGACGTCGACGCGCGCGCCGCACGCTCCCCAAGGAGGAGGTGAAGCCGCCCCGCGGAGCCTCAAGCGCGCAGCACACCACGCCCCCTCCGATGACGCCCTCGGCACTCCGTCGACGCGTGGTCCGCTCGCTCCCCACGGAGGAGGTGAAGCTGCCCCGCGGAGCGTCAAGCGTGCAGTACACCACGAACCCCTCAGAGAGCGCCCTCGGCACTCCGTCGACGCGTGGTCCGCTCGCGCCCCATCGTGCAGCTGAAGCCACCCCGCCGAGCGTCAAGCGTGCAGCACCCCACCACCCCTTGCGATGACGCCCTCGGCCCACCATCGACGCGTGGTCCGCTCGCTCCCCATGGTGCCGCTGAAGCCACCCCGCCGAGCGTCAGCTGCGCGGCGGGCCGTGTGCCCCCGCCGATGACGCCCTCGGCGCGCCGTCGCCGCCCAGCCCACCCGTCCCTCACCCCCCGGAAGCGGCGCGCGCGTGGGCCACCCGACGACGACCTCCGCCTGCAGGCGCCGCCGAGCCACGCACGGCCCATGAGCGCGCGCGGCAGGCCACCCACGGCGACGCGACGAGCCTCGTCTCCTCGCGGCTCTGGCCGCTGGCACACTCCTCGCTCTGGAACAGCCACGGGACGCACCCCGCGCCCGGAAAGAACCACACCGCCATGAAGAAGCCCCTCGTCTCTGCCCTCACCGCCGCCCTCACCTTCGCCGCGTGTGACGACGCGCAAACGCCCCCCGTCGTCCACCTCCCCGCGCCTGAGCCCGTCATCGTCGTCACCGCGGTCCGCCCCGTCTCCGCGTCCGAGCCCGACTCCGGAACGCCGCTGGTACAAGCGCCACCGCCCGCTCCCGTCGACCCGCTCGCGCTCGCACATGAGCGGCCCGGCGTCGATCACCTGCGGCTGGCACGGCAGCTCCTCGACGACGGGGACGTGCGCGGCGCCCTCGCCGAGGCGCGGCGGGCCCTCTTCTCGAGCCCAGACGACACCGAGGTGCTCGAGCTCATCGCGACGCTGGGGCGACAGGCCAGCCAGCCCTCGCTGTCGGCCGACGCGTGGGGCCGCATCGCCGCACAGCGCTCCACCGACGCCATACCGTCCATCAAGCAGGCGCGGGCGCACCTTCAGGCGAAGGACTTCACCTTCGCCATCGCCGCGGGCCAGGAGGCCGCGCGCCGCGACCTGGGCAACCCCGAGGCCTTCCAGGTGACCGGTCTCGCGCAGCTCGCGTCCGGCGACCTGACGGGCGCCATCGCCAGCTTCCGCACCGTCGTCGGCCTGCAACCGGACCACGGCCACGCGCTGAACAACCTGGGGCTCGCCTACCTGCGGGCCAACCGCAATGACGAGGCCGTCGAGGTGCTCGAAGCGGCCATCGAGCACCTGCCCACCGTCGCGTACGTACACAACAACCTCGGCGTCGCCTACGAGCGGGTGGGCCGGGGAGCTGACGCGCGGGCCGCGTACCAGGAGGCGATGGACCTCTCGCCGAAGTACGTCAAGGCGAGGCTCAACGCGGCGCGGGTCGCCAGAGGCACTGTCGCGCTCGACGCCGCCGAAGAGGCCGACGTCATGAGCGACGTGCCGCACCCGCTCGCAGCGCCTCGCGTCGATTCGCCGTGAGCGCTTCCAGCGGGTGACGAAGGCGCGCTATGGGCTCGTTCATGCGCGCTTCCCTCGTGATGGTGCTGGCGTCCGTCTCCTGTGGCCTGCCGCCCGAGGAGCCCCCGCGGGCCGAGCGCACCCGGCAGGCCCTCTCGACGGGCCTCGTCATCAGCGAGGTGTACGGCGGCAGCGGCGCGAGCGGCTCGGCCTACCGGTACGACTTCGTCGAGCTCTTCAACCGCGGCAGCACCCCGCAGAGCCTCTCGGGCTGGGCCCTTCAGTACGCCAGCTCGGCCGGCTCGTCGTGGATGGCGACGCCGCTCAATGGCACGGTGCAGCCAGGGCGCAGCTTCCTCGTCCGCATGGGAGCACAGGGCAGCGGCGCCGCCCTCCCGGCGGCCGACGACACCGGGTCGACGACGATGAGCAGCACCGCCGGCAAGGTCGCGCTGACCAACTCGACGACGACGCTCACCGGGTCCTGTCCCATGGGCTCCACCGTCGTCGACTTCGTCGGCTACGGCGCGGCGACGACCTGCAGCGAGGGCATGCCCACGCCCAACACCTCGGCCGCTGCGTCGGTGCGGCGCCGCGGCGAGGGGTGCGTCGAGACCGACGACAACGCCGCCGACTTCACGGTGGGCGCCCCGACGCCCCGCAACGCGAGCAGCGCTTCCATCAACTGCGCCACCGTCGATGCCGGAACGCCACCGCCTCCCCTCAGCGACGCCGGGTGCACCGTGTTCACCAGCTTCCAGGCGGTCGAGGCCGCGGGGCAGGCGCAGCCCGCGAACGAGACGTCGGGTGCGCAGCTGTCTTCGCAGGTGGCCGCCCGCTCCGACGGCGGGATGGACGTGGTGCGCTTCGAGGCCTACTACGGGTTCCAGACGCTGACGCTCCCGGCGACGCGGACCTTCTCGACCTCGGACACGTACCGGAGCTGCGAGCTGTGCGCGCTCTTCAGACGGCGATGCAACGCGCGGGGCACGTGCTTCGAGGACTACTTCGCCCAGAGCGGCACCGGCACCGTGCTCGAGGCGACGCCCGACGGGGGCGCCGGCCGGTTCCGCGGCTCGCTGTCGAACGTGCAGTTCGTCCGCTGGGACTTCCTGAACGACGTCCCCGTCGCCGGGGGCGGCTGCATCATCCTCGGGGCGGCCAGCTTCGACGTCTCATGGGATGAGGACGCGGGCGTGGGCGGTGGCTCGGCCGATGGTGGCTCGGCCGGCGGTGGCTCGGCCGGCGGTGGCTCTGCCGGAGGCGGCTCGGCCGGCGGTGGCTCGGCCGGCGGTGGCTCAGCCGGCGGTGGCTCAGCCGGCGGTGGCTCGGCCGGCGGTGGCTCGGCCGGAGGCTTCGGCGGCGCCGGAGGCGGCTTCTTTCTGAGCGACGCCGGTCGCGCCGACGGCGGGGTGGGGAACATCACCACGCGGCAGGGCTGCGGCTGCACCATGGACGGTGGGCTGGCCCTCGAGCTCGGCGTCGCGCTGGTCTGTCTCACGCGGCGGCGCCGGCGCAGCGCGGCCTGACGTCGAGGCGCCGTGGCCGTCGGAAGGACGGCCTCACACGCGCTGGTTGGCCCCGGGCTTGCTCGAGGCCCAGCGCGTGAGCGTCCAGACCGTGTCTCCCCGCCCGCACCTGCGGCCGCACCCGCGGCCTTCCCGCCATGGCGGGCGCGGCTATGGTGAGGGCCCTCTCATGACGCGTCGACAGCGCCTCCTCCGCTGGCTCAAGCGCCTCGTCGTCGCCGCGCTCGCGGTCGGCGTCGCGGGCCTGGGCGTCGCCCTGGGGACGTTCTGGTACTTCTCCCGCGACCTGCCCGACGTCGACGCCCTCCACCACTGGCGCGGGCCGCAGGTCACGAAGGTCACCTGCCGCGGCGGCCCTGTGTGCGCCGAATTCTTCACCGAGCGCCGCACCTGGGTCGACGTGACGACGCTGCCGAAGCACGTCCGCGACGCCTTCCTCGCCGCCGAAGACGCCGATTTCTACGCACACCACGGCCTCGACTGGGTGGGCATCGCGCGCTCGGCCGTCAAGAACCTCAAGCCCGGTGGCCTGAAGTCCGGCGCGTCGACCATCAGCCAGCAGACCTGCCGCCGCCTGCTGCTCTCCACCGAGCGCACGCTGGCGCGGAAGGTCCGCGAGTGGATCCTCACGCCCCGCATGGAGGCCGCCCTCTCGAAGGACGAGATCCTCTCGCTCTACGTCAACAGCATCTACTTCGGGCACAACCGCTACGGCATCGAAGAGGCCTCGCTCTTCTACTTCGGCAAGCGCGCGAAGGACCTGTCGGTGGGCGAGGCCGCCGTCATCGCCGGCACCGTGCAGTCGCCCGTGCGCATCAACCCGCTGACGAACGTGGTGCGCGCGAAGAAGCGCCAGCGCTACGTGCTCGAGCAGCTCTGGAAGAAGGGCTTCGTCGACCGGGCCGCCGCCGAGGCCTTCATCGAGGCGCCCATCGTGCTCGGCCCCCGGCCCCCGGCCCCCGTCGGCCAGGGGTACGCCGAAGAGGTGCGTAAGCTGCTCGTCGCGCAGTTCGGCGAGAAGACCGTCATGGAGGGCGGGCTCGCCGTCGACATCTCGATGGACCCGAAGCTGCAGGCGGCGGCCGAGGCGGCGGTGCGGAAGGGGCTCGAGGCCGTCGACCGGCGCCAGGGGTACCGCGGCCCCGTCGGCGCCGTCGACCTCGCGCACTTCACGCGGCTGCGCCCGCTGCTCGAGACCCGCCTGGCCGAGGCCGGCAAGCGCCGCCCCGACGACGTGCTCGTCGCTGACCTGGCCGTGCTCAAGAGCCTCACGCCGCCCGCCGAGAGCGAAGACCCCTTCGCCGAGCCCGAGGACCCGGTGCTGCTCGACGAGCCCATCCCCTCGGAGGACGAGCAGCTCGCCCGCGCCGTCGGCGTCAAGGTGCTCTCGGAGGCCGTCGAGACCGTCGGCGTCGTCACCCGGCTCGACCAGGCCACCCAGACGGCGCTCGTCGACCTCATCGGGCGCGAGGCGCAGCTCTCCTTCGACGCGCTCGCCTGGGCCCGGCGGCGCTCCGACGCGGGCGCCCTCGGCCCGCCGCCGAAGGGCATCGCCGACGTGGTGGCGCCCGGCGACCTCGTGCGTGTGCGCCTCGGCCGCGCGCTCCCGGCGTCGACCCGGCTCGAGGCGACGTTGGCGCAGGTGCCGCGGGTGCAGGGGGCGCTCCTCGCCCTCGAGCCCACCCGCCGCGAGGTGGTGGCCATGGTGGGCGGCTATGACTTCGCCACCAGCGCCTTCAACCGCGCCACCCAGGCCCGGCGCCAGCCCGGCAGCTCGTTCAAGCCCTTCCTCTACGCCGCCGCCCTCGAGAGCGGCCGCTACACGCCCATCACCCGCGTCAACGACGCGCCCGTGCAGGTGCGCGACCCCTTCACCGGGAAGGCGTGGGAGCCGAAGAACTTCGAGAAGGCCGGCTTCGATGGCCCCATCACGCTGCGCCGCGCGTTGACGCTTTCGAAGAACACCATCTCGGCCCGCCTCGTCGAAGACGTCACCGTCGACGGGCTCATCGCGATGGCGAGAAGGGCCGGCATCCGCGCCGAGCTGCCGCAGAGCCTGACGCTGTGCCTCGGCACCGGCGAGGTGACGATGCTCGAGATCGCCAACGCCTACGCCACGCTGCACTCGCAGGGGCAGTTCGCCGAGCCCGTCGTGCTGCGGCGGGTGGCGAAGCGACGCGAGGGCGGCGGGGAGCAGGTACTGCTCGAGCGGTCGGCGGCCTTCGAGCCGGCCATCGCCCCGGCGGTGGCCTTCCTCACCACCTCGTTGATGCGCAGCGTCGTCGAAGAGGGCACGGCCGTCGCGGTGCTCGAGCTCAAACGCCCGGCGGCGGGGAAGACGGGCACGGCGCAGGAGTACCGCGACGCGTGGTTCACCGGCTTCACCCAGCAGTACGTCGCCTCGGCCTGGGTGGGCTTCGACGACCACGCCCCCATCGGCTCCCTCGAGACGGGCGGGCGCGCGGCGCTGCCGCTGTGGCTCGAGTTCATGAAGGCGGCGCACCAGGGGCTGCCGGCGCTCGACTTCCCCGTGCCCGAGGGCGTCACCGCCGTGAAGATAGACCCGGTGAGTGGGAAGCTGGCCGGCGCCAGCGTGCCGGGACGTCAGGAGTACTTCCTCGCCGGCACCGAGCCCACCGAAGAGGCGCCCCGGCCGGGCACCGTCGACCCGAACGACTTCCTCCTGCTCGACTCGCAGCGGAGCCCGCGGTGACGGCGCTCCTCGGCCTCGCGCTGCTGGCCGCCGCGCCGGGCGGCTCCACGCTGGAGCGGGCCGCCGCGGGCGTCGTCGAGCGGTTGCAGCAGGCGCGGCTCGAGGGCCCGGTGACGCTGCACGTCGAGGCGCAGCTCCCCGCGCTGGGGCGCGCCTTCGCCACCGTGCTGTGCGGCCGGCTCGTCGCCGCGAAGGTCCCCTGCGACACCCTCGAGGGCGTGAGCGTCGACGCGGCCGTCGAGCAGGCGCGCGCCCGGGGCCGCTCGACGCTGGTGCGCCTCACCGTCGACGTGACGGGGAGCGCGCTCGCCGTGCGCGGCGACGCCCTCGAGACGTGGCGCAACGTGTGGGCCGGCGACGAGCCCTCGCGCAGCGACCGCGGCGCCGCGCTCGGCCTGACGCTCGACGCCGACGCCGAGGCGCTGGCCTTCGCGCCGCCGCTGGCCCCGCCGCCGCCGGCGCCCGCCGCCCCGCTGGTGCTCTCGCTCACCTCGTTCGCGCGCCTGCCGATGGTGCCCGTCGCCCTGGCCGCCGGAGACCTCGACGGCGACCAACGCGCCGAGGTCGCCGTGCTGCTGGGCGAAGAGGTCGTCGTCTTCTCTCCTGAGGGCAAGGTGCTGGCCCGGGCGGGGCTCTCGCAGGCGCCGCTCACCGGCCCGGGCCCCCGGGAACCCTTCGGCGCGCTCGTCATCGGCGCGGCGCCCCAGCGCCTCACGGCGTGGTCCGCCCGGCGGGCGAAGGCCGAGGTCTTCGCCCTGTCGGGCACCACCCTCGAGCCGCGGGGCACCCAGGACGCCGTCGTGCTCGACGGGCTCGGCGTGCGCCTCGAGCCGGGGCTCAACCGCTTCCTGCCCGAGGCGCAGCTCGGCGGCCGGGCCGTGCGTATGCCGGCGGGCTTCCAGGCCGCCTCGACGCGCGGCGGTGTCACCCTGCTCGTCTGGCCCGACGGCACGGCGTCGCTGGGGCGAAGGCTCCCGCCCCCGGGGCGCCTCGCCGACGTCGGCGCCGGCAGCGCCCTGGCCGACGTCGACGGTGACGGCGCGCCCGAGCTGCTCGTCTCGACGGCGCGCACCGCCGGCGACGCCGACGAGCTGCGGCTCTTCTCCCTCGAGGCCGCCGAGCAGCTGGCCGCCAGCGGGGCCTCGACCCGCAGCGCGCCTGCCACCTGGCAGACGCTCCTCAAGGGGCGCGTCCTCGTCATGTGCGGCGCCGACCTCGACGGCGCGGGGCGTGAGGCCTTCGTGCTGGGCACGTGGCTCGCTGATGGCACTGGAGAGCTGTTCCTCGCGCGGCGAGTGGCGCCGTGAAGGCGCCCCGCGCCAGGAGGCCGAGGCCGGCGCCCGGCGGGCTCGAGCGCCCGAGCCCGCGTGAGGGACCACCGCCGGCCGCTGCGCCGGCGATCCCCTCGGGAGCCACGCGCGCCACGCTGCGCTTGAGGCTCGTGGCGTGCGCCGCGGCCCTCGTCGCGGCGGCCCCGCTCGCCGGAGGCCGGGCCCGGGCCGGCGGGGTGCTCGAGGTCGCCGCGGTGGTGAAGACGGCCTACGTCGACCCGCTGCTCGCCGACACGCCCCTCGAGGCGACACTGACGGGCCTCACGAGGCTCCCGCCCTGCCGCCTCGGAGAGCTGTCTCGCCCCGCGCCCCGCGCGGTGCGCCTCACGCTCAAGGCCCAGGTGGCGGCCGGTGACGTGGTGGCCCACCTCGTGCGCGTACGCGACTCGGCCTCGCCGTACCGGGCGCTCCTCGCACCCCTCAAGGGGGCCACGGCCACGGGCGGCGTCGTCGACCTCGAGCTCGACGGGCCGGCGCCCGACTTCGAGGCGGTGCTCTGCCACCCGGTGCTGGCCATCGGCCCCTCGTCCTTCACGAGCACCGGGGACCGCCTCGTCGTCAACGCCGACCCGGCGCTGCCGCGCGCCTGGCTCGACGGGCTCGTCATTCGCGCGACCGACGCCCGCACCGCCGAGCGGCTGGTGGCCCAGGGGCGGGCGCAGCTGCTGCTGGGCGCGGACCGGGGCGAGGGCGCGCAGCTCTACGCCACCTACCTCGTCGCCGCGCCCCGCCTCGGCGCGCCCTTCGCCCAGGCCCTCGAGGCCTCGGTCGACCGTCCGGGCCTCACGCGCTTCTTCGTGCGCCCGCCATCTCGGCCGCTGACGGCCCTGCTGCCCCCAGCCGTCGACACCCCGGGCCACAAGAGCGCCCTCGCCGACGCCTCCAGGCCCGCGCCGCCCCGGCCGGCGCCGCTGGCCGCCCCCGTCGAGCTCACCCTCGCCTTCGACGCCAGCCTCGACGACCACCGGGCCGTCGCCGAGCGCCTTCAGGTGAAGCTGGGCCCGCTGGGGTACCGGCTCAAGCTCGAGGCGCTCGCCCGGCCGCAGCTCCGCGCCCGGCTGGCCAGCGGCGTCGACCTCGCCCTCGTCGGGGTGCTCCTGCCCCCGGCCCCAGCGCCGGCCCTCGCCACCGTCCTCTCGCTCGGGGCGCCGGTGCAGCGCCTCGCCGAGCTCGACGGGCTGCCAGACGCCGAGCGCGCCGACGCCGTCGTCGAGCGCGCCTTGAAGCCCACCCCGGGCGTCTTCCCCCTCTTCGTCCAGGGCCTCGGCGTCACGAGCGCGCCACAGGTGCAGCACCTCACGCGCGACGCCTTCGGCCTCCCGCGGCTCGACGACGCCTTCCTCGCCCCGGAGTAGAGCCCGCCCATGCGCCTGCGGTGGACCATCGCGCTCGCCTTCGTCGCCCTCGCGCTGCTGCAGGTGGCGGTGGTGGTGCCGCTGGCGCTGCGCAACCTCTCCCGGCTCCTCTCGCAGCAGCAAGAGGCCCGCGTCGACCAGATGATGGTGGCCGTCGAGGCCGAGTCCCAGCGCCTGCGCGACGACGTGCGCACCGCGATGGACGAGCTGTCACAGAGCCAGACGCTCGAGGACGTCGTGCGAGACGCGGCGAAGGTGCCCCCGCCGCCGCACGTCACCACCGCCGCCGTCGCCCTCATGCAGCCGCGCGGGCTCGACGTGCTGGCGGTGCTCGACGACGAGGGCCGCACGCTGTCCTCGGGGCACCTGCCGGCGCGCCTGGGAGAGCCCGATGATCCGCTCTTCGCCGTGACGAAGAGCCCGGGCCGCCAGGTGGTGCCGCGCTCCGTCGAGCTCTCCTCACCCTCGGGCCTCGTCGAGGTGCCCGCGCTCGTCACCGCCCGCGCCGTCGACTCGGGCGAGCGCCGCGTGTGGGTCGTCGGCGGCGTGCTGCTCGGCGAGGCCCGCGCCAGCGCCCTCGCCCGCCTCACCGGGGCCCGCGTCGAGGTGCACGCGAAGGACCGCCTGGTCACCGCCGCCGGCGAGCGGCCCGCGCACCCGGTGCGGCGCGCCGTGCCCTTCGGCGCCGTCGCCGAGGTGCGGCTGGCCTTCTCGGGCGCCGACCTCGTCGCCACCCGCGCCGAGGTGCTCCGGGCCTTCGTCGCGCTCGCGGCGCTCGGGCTCGTCCTGGCCATCGCGGCCGGCGTCTTCATCAGCCGCCGTGTCACCCGGCCCGTCGAGGCCCTCACCGAGGCCGCCAACCGCATCGCCGCCGGCACCCCGGGCGTCAAGGTGCCAACCGCCGATGCCTCGGGCGAGCTCAAGGCGCTCATCGAGACGTTCAACCGCATGACGGACGACCTCAAGTCAGCCACCGACCGCCTCGTCGCCTCCGAGCGCATCGCCGCCTGGCAAGAGGTGGCCCGCCGCCTGGCGCATGAAATCAAGAACCCCCTGACGCCCATTCGCATGTCGCTCGAGACGCTGCTGGCAGCCAGCCAGCGCGGCCCCGCCGACGCGCGCTTCATGCGGCTGTTCGAGGAGAGCGCCGGCGCCGTGCTCGAAGAGGTCGACCGGCTCAAGCGCATCGTCGACGAGTTCAGCCAGTTCGCCCGACTGCCCCGCCCGGTGCTGTCACCGCTGTCGGTGTCGGAGCTGGCGCAGCAGGTGATGTCGCTGTACGCGCCGCACGACGGCCTCACCTACGTCGTCGAACTGACGCCGGGCCTCGAGGTGCAGGGCGATCGCGACCAGCTGACGCAGGTGCTGGTGAACCTGGTGAAGAACGCCGAAGAGGCGATGGCACCCCTCGGCGGCGGCCCGGTGACGGTGCGCACCAGCGCCGAGGGCGACGAGGTGGTGCTCGAAGTGTCCGACCGGGGTCCGGGCATTCCCGAGGCGCTCAGGGCGCGTCTCTTCGAGCCCTACGTCACCTCGAAGCCCCAGGGTACCGGGCTGGGGCTCGCCATCGCCCAGCGCATCGCCGAGGAGCACGGCGGGAGCCTCCGCGCCGACGAGGCCCCGGGTGGCGGCGCCTGCTTCCGGCTCTCCCTGCCACGCCTGCCAGCCCGTTAGCGGCGCGGCACCCCGGGCTCCGGCACCCCGCGCGGGCCAAAGGGCCGCTCGGCCGGCGTGGCCATCGGAGGCCGCCAGGGAATCGGGTCTTGCGGCAGCGCGATGGTGCCACCGGGTGCGGTCACCGGATTGGCTACGCGCCGAGGCGTGGCGCCGAGTTCCGGGCACATCTCGGCGTCCGTGCACCCCAGCATGGCCTGCTGCGCCGTGCCGGCTGGAGCGGCAGCCGCCACCCCCTCTGGGTCCTCGAGACCCACGCCACACCCGCTCACCACCACCGCTGCCAGAATCGCAACAACTCGCACCATCATACCGGCTCCTTCCTGCAACCCCGATGCCGAAACCATGCCTTCACTCCTCTTCGTCGCTGTCGCCGAGGTCACCATGGGCCGCTCCTTTGAGGGTGGGGTCTGCGTTGACGATTTGTGACAGGCGCGAGCGCTTCATCTTCAACAGGCGGGCGGCCTCGGAGATGTTCCCGCGGGCCTCGGTGAGCGCCCGGCCGATGCACTGGGTCTCGACCTCTTGCCGCAGGTCCTTGAGCGAGATGCCTCGGGCCCGCGCCAGCTCGTAGAAGTCGAAGGGCCCGGCGGCGCCCTCGGCCGGCGCGACGGGCTGCGCCGGGGCGGCGCTCGCCGGGGCCGCGGTCGGAGGCGGCGGCTGCGCGTCGGGCGAGGCCCCGGCAGACAACGCGCGGAGCTCGGCGACGTGGCTGAAGGCCTCGGGGGTGACGACGGCGCCCTCGGCGAAGATAGCCGCGGAGCGGATGACGTTCTCGAGCTCGCGCACGTTGCCGGGCCAGCCGTGCCGCGCGAGCACCGACAGCGCGTCGGCCGAGAGGCGCTGCGCGGGCTCACCCTTCTCGCGCGCCACCTCGTCGAGGAAGTGCTGGGCGAGAAGGGGCAGGTCCTCGAGCCGGTCTCGCAGCGGGGGCAGCTCGAGCATGACGCCCTTGAGCCGGTAGTAGAGGTCGGCCCGGAAGCGCCCCTGGCCGATGAGCGCCTCGAGGTCGCGGTTGGTGGCGCAGATGACGCGCACGTCGACCTTCACGGTGCGGCTCCCGCCGACCCGCTCGAATTCCCGCTCTTGAAGCACCCGCAGCAACGCCACCTGGGCCTTGGGGCTGATGTCACCAATCTCGTCGAGGAAGATGGAGCCGCCGTCGGCCAGTTCGAAGCGCCCCTTGCGCTCCTTGATGGCGCCGGTGAAGGCGCCCTTCTCGTGGCCGAACAGCTCAGACAGCAGCAGCTCCTCGACCATCGCGCCGCAGTTCACCTTCACCAGCGGCATGTGCCGGCGCGGCGACAGCTGGTGCAAGGCCTCGGCGAGCAGCTCCTTGCCGGTTCCGGACTCACCGCGGATGAGCGCGGTGGCGTTGCTGCGGCCGATGGGCTCGAGCTGCCGCGTGATGCGCGCGAGGGCCGCGGAGCGACCGACGAAGCCGAACTGCCGCTCCACCGGCACCTTGGGCACGAGCGACGCCATCGCCCGCGGCAGCCGCAGGTCCGGCTCGACGGCGGCGATGATCTCGGCGCGCCGCTGCATCGACAGGAAGGCCGTGCGCCGCACCGGCGGCACCCGCTGTACGAGCTCGTCGAGCGACCGGCTCGCGCGCTGGAACTCGGTCTGCGCGCCCGCGGCGTCAGCGGCCGCCTGTCGCAGACGCCCCATGAGAAAGAAGGTGCGCGCGGGGCCCTCGAGGTCGGGCCGCTCGAGCAGCGCCTCGCGCGCCCGGCCCGCGGCCCGTGACGCGCCGTGCAGGTCGCCCAGGGCCAGGCACAGCTCGCCGCGCGTCAGCTCGACCTCGAGCATCGCGGCGGGCAGCTGACCTGCCCCCTTCTCCACGCACCGGCGTGCCAGCTCGACCTCGGCCTGGGCTCGCTCCGAGGCGGCGAGGTGGGCGCGGGCCTTCAGCGCCGAGGCAAGCGCGGCATAGCCGTCGTTGCCGACGCGCTCGAAGCCGGCGCGGGCCTCGTCGAGCCGGCGCAACGCCTCGGGCAGGGCGCGGCGGTCGACGAGGACGGCGCCGAGCGTCAGCCGCGCGCTGGCCTCGAGGTAGGGCTCGGCGAGGACCCGGGCGCGCTCGAGGGCGTGCTCCGCCAGTTCGGTGGCACGCTCGACGTCACCCAGCACGTGGTGCAGGCGCGCGAGGTTCGACGCCGCCATCGCCACGTCGCGACCCTGCGAGAAGCGCGAGAAGGTCTGCAGCGCGCGAGAGAGGTTGTCGAGCGCGAGCTCGAAGTCACCCGACTCGGCGTACAGCGAGCCGAGGTTTGCGTGGGCGACGGCCGCGACCCGCCGGTCGACCGCCGGCACGCCCTCCCAGCTCGCGATGGCCCGCTGCCGGTCACCCTGCTTGCAGGCGGCGACGCCCTCGTTCAGGTGGGCCAGCGCCGCCTCGCGCGGCTCTCCGAGGGCCTCAGCCGCTTCGGCGTTCTTCGAAAAGACACCCGCCGCCTCGCCGGCCTGCCCCAGTACCAGCAGGGCCTTGCCCAACACGTTTCGGAAGGCCAGGGCCTCACGGTCTGCGGACGGGTTCGACTGGAGCCAGCTGGCGCAGCGCTCCGAGGCGCCCTTCGCGTCACCGCCCAGGAGCAGCGCCTCGGCCTGCGCCGCCCGCACGGCCGCGTCGAGGGGCCGGCGCCGGGCGAGGGCGCCGAGCAGCGCCCGGGCGCGCGTGAGGCGGCCGGCCTTGAGGAGCAGCCGCGCGGCCTCGAGCACCCGCCCGTCGGCGAGCGCCGCGTCACCCAGCCGAGCGGCCTCGAGCGTGCGCCGGGCCGCCTGGACGGAGGCGCCGAGCGCCGCCTGCACCCGCGCCCAGGCCGAGACGAGGTCGGCGCGGTGCGCGGGCCCGGCGAAGGGCAGGGCCCGCTGGTAGAGCGCTGACGCATCCTCGAGGGCGCCACGCGAGACGAGGCTCTCGGCCGCCGCCAGGGCCACCTCGACGGCGTCACCGGGAGACACGTCGAGGAGGAGCCCCGCCGCCGGCACCAGCGCGCCGTGGGCGGCCAGCACCGTGCCGATGCGGCGGGCCATGGCTGTCACCTGCGCCGCCGGCAGGGCTCCGCGGAAGGCGAGGCGCTCACGCTCCCGGCCGAAGCTCCACAGCGCGCGGCCCTCGACGACGCGCGGCATCGCCAGGTGCTCCCGGCGGAGGGCATCGAGCACCGCGGCCGTCGACGAGGGCTCGGCACCCATGACCTCGGCCACCAGCTCGACGGAGAGCGCTTCGGGCGAGACGGCGAAGACGGCCAGCACCGCCCGCTGGGGCTCTGGCAGGCGCTCGACCCGCCGCAGAAAGAAGTCCGCTGCGGCGACGGGGCGCTCGAGGAGCGCGCCCAACGCCTCGGGGTTGCCGCCGGTGACCGACAGCAGCTTGTGAGCCACGTCGCTGCGCGCGAGGAACGCCCGTATGCCGTCGAGGTCGAACCCCGACAGCGCCAACGTGCGGCCCGACACACGCGCCAGCACCTCGGCGAGCGGCTGGGGCAGCGGTTCGACGTCGCGGAAGGTGAGCACGAACAGCCCACCCGCTTGCGACTCGGGCGTCGAGACGACCGCCAGCAGGTACCGCAGCAGCTCGAGCGAGGCGCGGTCGGCCTCGTCGAGGTCGGGCAGCACGAAGACCGGCGCGCTCCGCCCGGCCAACGTGACGAGCTCGCAGACGGCGTCGAAGAGCGCCAGGCGCCGGGTCTCGACGTCACCGGCTGGCCCCGCGCTGCGCAGCGGCTCGAGGGCCCTGGCCAGCTCGGCCACCTTCGCCTGGGGCACGCCCGAGCGTGACGCCGCCGTGAGCAACTCCTGCACCAGCGGTGAGACGAGGCCCCAGGTGCGCCGCACGTCGCGCCCACTGCCACCCTCGAAGACCGAGATGCCGCGCCGCGCGCACGAGGCCGAGAGGAGCGAGGTGAGGAACGACTTGCCGACGCCCTGCGGCCCGCGAAGGAAGACCACCCGGGGGCGCCGCGCCGCCTTCGCCTCGTCATGCTCCCGGAGCAGCAGCGCCAGCTCGCTCTCGCGGCCCGACGCCTCGACGGGCGCCTCTTGGAACAACCGGACGACTTCGCTCGACATCGAAGGCTCCCTTCGCTGCGACAGCGCAAGCCTCGAGCTCACTCGAATTTTCGCGCCGTGAGAACCCCGGCTCTCCCCGCTCCCGGGACCTCGAAGCGCAGAGCAACCCACATGCCACTTCGCTGTCAGCGCCAGCGCGCTCGCGCCGGCCCACCGACAATAAAGACGAAGGGTTAGGTGTCAATCAGTCTGACATTGACTGGCGTGCCGCGGCGCCACGACACCGATGGCAGGCAGCGCGAGCGGGGTGACTGAAACCGCGTCACTCCTTGACGGGTGTCGCCTTGAGCGCCGCCTTGCCGTCCTTGACGTAGACCTGGAAGCGAACCGATTTGCAGGCGTACTTCTGCACGAGCTGCTCCTTGTTCTTGAGCAGCTTGGCCTTGAACTTGTCGTAGGTGAGGCCGTCGGCGGGCTCGTTGCACTTCTCGCGCGTCGCGACGAAGTCCTTGAAGACCTCTTGAAAGTGCCGCTCCTCGTCGAGGGCGCCCGAGGCGCCGACCGAC
>JADCJJ010000634.1 GCA_020247085.1 Myxococcaceae bacterium
GCTGGAGGCGCGACGGCGGGCGGCGCGGCTGGCGGTGCGATGGCCGGTGGAACGGCTGGAGGCGCGACGGCTGGTGGAGCGGCTGGCGGTGCGACGGCCGGTGGAACGGCTGGAGGCGCGACGGCCGGTGGAGCGGCTGGCGGCGCGACGGCGGGTGGAGCGGCCGGGGGAGCAGCAGGAGGTTCCCCGGGGACACCACCCACGTTCACGCTCCAGCCCGTGGCGGCCACCGTTCGCTCTGGCGCACCAGCCTCTTTCGTCGTGGCAGTCACGGGTACCGCGCCGATCACCCTTCAGTGGCGGAAGGCCGTTGGGGCCCTTCCCCCGGCGCTGATCACCGGGGCCATGGGGTCGACCTACACGCTGACCTCTTCGACGCCCTCCGATGACGGGGCGCAGTTCTCCGTCACCGCCACCAACGCCTTCGGGAGCGTGACGTCGAGTGTGGCGACGCTCACCGTGGTATCTCAGCGCCTCGTGGTCGCCAGCAGCGCCGGTGTCCTCATGTGGAACAACCCCCAGAACCTTTCGGTCGCCAGGGCAGCTGACGTGGTGCTGCCGGTCACCGGAGCGCGGGCGGTGACGATGTCAGGCTCGCAGCTCTTCGTCCTCGGCACCTCGGGCGTGACGGTCTTCACTGACGTGCTCGCGGCCACCCCAACGACCGCCCCGGCTTTCGTCGTTCCGCCCTCGGCGCTGACTCCGACGCCGGCCGAGCAGCCGCGTCGACTGACCCCGGTGTCCGCTGGCGCGGGTGCCGTCGGGCTCTTCGTGTGGGGCCAGGCGGGCGCGTGGTACCTGCCGGCGCCGCTGTCTGCGTCGACGGTGAGCATCGCGGCCTTCCAGCACCCGTGGAATCAGCTCCCGTCCTTCCATCACGCGAGATCAGACGGCACACCCGGCGGTGGGCGGCTCTTCATGGGTCAGATCAGCGGCGCCGGGCTGCTCGCCTGGAACGACCCGACGTTGGCCACCGGAACGCCGGCGCATTCCTTCGCCACGCCCGGCGCCAACGTCTGGGCGCTCACGTCGAGCCGCACTCGCCTCGCCGGAGGCGGCTCCTTCGGCGGCGTGGGGTCCCTTACGCCGGGCATCGGGCTGTGGAACAACCTCATCATGTTCTCCGCGCCGCGCGCTCCTGACGTCATGCTCGCCAGCGCGACGGCGACGTTCTCGTCCAGTGACTTCGTCGCCGACCTGGCCTCTGACGGGTTCTCGCTGGCAGCCGCGGTCCAGAACCCCGGCGCGAACCGGCTCCTGGTCTGGTCGAACGTCGAGGCGGCGACGGCGACGACGACCCCGAACTACTCGGGCACCGTGTCGTCGCAGCCGCGTCGCGTCGTGGTGGCTGGGGCGCGGACCTACGTGCTCACGAGTACCACCATCGAGGTGTTCAGCCAGCCCATCGCCGGGTCTCTCCTGCTCAACGTCGTCACGCTCGGCGGCAGCACCGTGTCCTTCTCGGACCTGGCGGTGACCTTCTGACGAACCGCCCTCAGGCGTGCGGGCGCGGGAACCTGGCGTTACGCACCGGGCATGCTCGACACGCGGCGGGTGCTCAAGATCTTCCATGAGCTCAGCTCCGCTGGCGTCATCGGCGCCATCGCGGCGAACATGGTGCTCCTGAGCGTCGCCTCGCTGTCGAACGTCGGCGAGTACCTGGTGGTGCGCCGGAGCATGGACGCCATCGCGCGGCTGGTGCTGTTGCCCTCCATCGGCGTCGTGCTGTTCACCGGCGTGCTCGCCATCGCGGTGCATCGGCCCTTTCACGGCGCCGGGTGGGCCTGGCTCAAGGCCATCTTCGGCGTGTCGATGCTCGAGGGCACGCTCGGCGCCGTGAACGCCACCGCCCGCGAGGGCCTGCAGCTCGCCGAGCAGATCGCCGCCGGAAAGGCCGAGCCGAGCGCGATGAACGACGTGCTCCGCCACGAGTGGGCCGGCATGTGGGTGGTGCTGACGCTGTCGATCTTCAACATCGTCATCGGCGTCTGGCGCCCGAAGCTCCAGCGCGCGAACCGCGGGGCGGCCGCGTCACCCACCGGCCCGACTGCGTAACGCGCTTCGCACCATCGGCCTCCAACGGGCTTGAGCGCACGCAGGCCGGGGACTACGAGCGCGCGCATGTCGTGGTACGCCAAGAAGAAGCCGAAGATTGCCACCACCGCCGAGGTGGACGAGGTCGAGCAGCGCAGCGCCCCGAGCCGCATGGAGGGCCTGTGGGTCAAGTGTGATGCCTGCGGCGAGATCCTGCTGCGCGAAGAGCTCGAGCGCGCCTTGAACGTGTGCCAGTCGTGCAACCACCACATGCCCTGGAACGCGCGGGCCCGGCTGCTCGCGCTGTGTGACGAGGGCTCGTTCGAGGAGCACGACGAGGCCCTCGAGCCGCAGGACCCGCTGGGTTTCTCGGACTCGAAGAAGTATCGCGACCGCATCAAATCGACGAAGAAGGCGCTCGGCGAGAACGACGCCTTCGTGTCCGGCACCGCCCGCATCGACGGCCACCACGTCAGCGTCGGCGCTTTCCTCTTCGAGTTCATGGGCGGCTCGATGGGCAGCGTCGTCGGAGAGAAGGTCGCCCGGGTGTTCGAGCGCGCCCGTGAGCTCGACGTGCCCGCGATCGTCTTCTCGGCCTCGGGTGGTGCCCGCATGCAGGAGGGGATCTTTTCGCTGATGCAGATGGCGAAGACCTGCGCGGCCATCAACCGCTTCCGCGAGGTCCGCAAGCCCTACGTCTCGGTCATGCTCCACCCGACGACCGGCGGCGTCGCGGCGTCGTTCTCGTGGTTGGGCGACGTGATCCTCGCCGAGCCGCGGGCGCTGATCGGCTTCGCCGGCCCGCGCGTCATCGAGCAGACGATTCGCCAGAAGCTGCCCGAGGGCTTCCAGCGCTCCGAGTTCCTGCTCGAGCACGGAATGATCGACGCCATCGTGCAGCGGAAGGACCTGCGCGCGAAGCTGTCGCAGATCATCGGCCTGCTCGGCTGACGGGCGCGCGACCGATGCCCCCCGCCGAGGCGCTCGCGTACCTCGCCTCGCTCGCGCCCTCGACGATTCGCCTTGGGCTCGAGCGCGTCGAGGCGGCCCTCGAGCGCCTGGGGCACCCGGAGCGCCGCTTCCCGTCCATTCACGTTGCCGGCACGAACGGGAAGGGTTCGACCTGCGCCATGCTCGCCTCGTGCCTGGGGCAGCGCTACCGGGTGGGCTTCTACTCGTCGCCGCACCTCGTCCGGGTGAACGAGCGGTTCCGCGTCGACGGCCGGCCGATCGACGACGCCACGCTCGCCCTCCGCATCGAGGACTTGCGGGCGCGGCTCGGCGAGGCGCACGGGCTCACGTACTTCGAGTTCGGCACGGTGCTGGCGTTCTGGCACTTCGCCGAGGAGGCCGTGGACGTAGCCGTCGTCGAGACCGGCCTGGGCGGGCGGCTCGACGCCACGTCAACCTGCGCGCCCTGCGTCACCGCCATCACCTCGATCGACTTCGATCACGTCGAGTACCTCGGCTCCACGCTGCCGGCCATCGCGCTCGAGAAGGCGGGCATCGTCAAGGGCGGCGTGCCGCTCGTGGTGGCCCGGCCGACGCCCGAGGTCCTCGCGGTGTTCGAGCGCGTCACCAGGGCGCGAGGGAGCCCGCTCGTCGTCGAGGGCCGAGACGTGGCGTTCCACGCGGGGACCTTCCGGGGGGAGCGCGGGTCCGTCAGCGGGTTGTCACTGCCGCTGCGGGGGCTCCACCAGGAGCAGAACGCCGGCGTGGCGCTGGCCTGCCTCGAGCGCTTACGGGAGCAGCTCCCCTTGACCGACGACGAGCTGCGGCGTGGGCTGGCGCACACCCGCTGGCCCGGCCGGCTCGAAGAGGTCGACGGCGACCCCACGCTGCTCCTCGACGGCGCGCACAACCCCGCGGGGGCCGAGGTGCTGGCGCAGGCGCTCGAGCGCTCGTACGCCGGGCGGCCGCTCCACCTCGTCTTCGGCGTCTTCGCCGACAAGGACGCCGAGCCGATGATGCGGCGCGTGTTCCCCCTCGCCGCCCGCGTGGTGCTGACGCCGCTCCACAGCCCCCGGTCGAAGGACCCGGCGTCGTACGTCGGGCTCGCCGAGCGCCTCTGCCAGCGCGTCGCCGTCGCCGCCACGGTGCCGCGCGCGCTCGCCGAGGCCATCGCGGGCGCCGAGCGCGGGGCCGTCGTCGTCGTCGCCGGCTCGCTCCACCTCGTCGGAGAGGCCCTCGCGTCGCTCGAGGCCGACTTCGAGGCGCTGGTGGAGCGCCTGGCGCGCTTCGAGCCGCTCGACGACGTCGAGGCCACCGCGCGGGCCCTCGACGCGGCGCTCGCGTCGGGGCGGCCGGCGTTCGACCCGCCGCGGTTCCGCGCCGCGGCCCTCTCGCTCCTCGAGCGCTTCCCCGACGCCGAGCTCGGCGCCCCCGGCCCGCTCGTGCACGCCCTCGAGCGAATGACGGTGCCCGACGACGAACTCGCCGCCTCGCTCGCGCGGCAGCCGACGTTCCCGACCGTCTCGATGGTGAACCGCGCGATGAACCTCACCGACGATTCCGCCCGCCTGGCGCGGCTGCGCGCGCTGCTCGAGGGCGCCGCCGCCCACCCGCGCTCCGCCGACTGGGTTCGCACGGCCGCCGACCGCTACCTGGCGCACCAGGCCGCCCGTTGACAGGTCGAGGCCCCCGGTTACCTTGGCGCCGCCATGAGTGACACCGTCGAGAAACCTTCTGGCGAAAAGCCCGCCCCTTCCGTGAAGGTCAACGATCGGCGCCGCGTGCGCGACGACGTCGACGCAGTCGGCACCGAGCCGGGCCAGCCTGCGCCTTCCGCGAGCGCGTCGCCCGCCGCTCCGGCCACCGAGGCGCCCGCGGGCGAGGCGCAGCGGCTCCACGCCGAGCTCGATGCGGCGCGCAAGCGCGTCGACGAGCTGGCTCGTGGGCTCCAGCACAGCGAGGCCGAGCGCGAGGCCTTCAAGCAGCGCCTGACACGCGAGCGCGACCAGCTGCTCGACCTCGAGAAGGGCAAGGTCGCCATGGTGCTGCTCGAGAGCCTCGATGACCTCGAGCTCTGCCTTTCGGCGCCTGACGGCTCGCCGCTGTACCAGGGCGTTCGGCTCATTCGCGACGGGCTGGTGCGAAAGGCCATCGACTTCGGCCTCGAGCGCGTCGAGCTGTTGGGCACCACGTACGATCCGAACCTCGCCGAGGCCTCCGACATGGAGGTCTGCGCCACCGAGGCCGACGACATGAAGGTGGTCGCGGTCTCGAAGGCCGCCTGGCGGCTCAAGGGCCGGGTGCTTCGGCCCGGGCGCGTGAAGGTGCTGCGCTTCGTGAAGCCGGCCGAGGCCTGACGCGGTGGGGCCCGGGCCCCTGTCGACGAGGCCCCGCGGTCGAGACGCCGCCGACGAGGCGTGACGGGCAAGGACTTTTCGAGTCAAGTGGTCCGGTGCGAGTCGTCGTCCTGACCTTGCTCGTCGCCGCCCCGGCCACGGCTGACGAACTCCGAGACTGGGCCCGCGCGAAGGTGCGCGCGCAGCGGGAGGGCCTGGAGGCGCGGACGGCCGAGGCCCCGGCCGAGCCAGACGAGGGTGGGGCGCCTACCGCCTGGCGTGAGCGCACCATCATCCCCTTCTGGAAGGAGCGGCTCCCCGGCGGGCCTTCGCTCGTTCCCTCCTTCACGCCGCCGGCCTCGCTCGCGCCGCTGGTGCGGGCCGTGCGGGCGGGCGTCGTCAATTTGTCGACGAAGAACGAGGGGCCGTCGAAGAGCCTGGGGTCGGGGTTCCTCATCACCGCTGATGGGCTCGTCGTCACCAACCACCACGTCATCGAGCGGGCCCAGTCCATCGTGTGCCGGCTCGCTGACGGGCGCGCCTTCGGGGCGAGCGTCGTCGGGCGTGACGCCGAGACCGACCTCGCGTTGCTGCGGCTCGACGGCGCCGCCGACCTGCCGACGGTCACCCTCGGCGACTCGGATCAGCTTGAGGTGGGAGACTGGGTCGTCGCCATCGGCAACCCGTTCGGCCTCGACACGTCGGTCACCCACGGCCTCGTCTCGGCGCGCGAGCGCATCATCGGCGTGGGGCCCTTCGACGACTTCCTGCAGATCGACGCGCTCATCAACCCGGGGAACTCAGGCGGGCCGATCTTCGACCTGCGCGGGTACGTCATCGGCGTCACCTCGGCGGTGATGAGCCAGGGCCAGGGGGTGGGCTTCGCGGTGCCCATCAACCTCGTCAAGGACCTGCTGCCGAACCTGCGCGACCAGGGCACGCCGGTGCGGGGCTGGCTGGGGGTGACGATCGCCGAGCTGCGCGACGGCGCGCCGAGCGACGCGGTGGTGGCCGAGGTCTACCCGGGCTCACCGGCGGCGAGGGGGGGAATCAGAGTGGGCGACCGGCTCGTGTCGGTCAACGGGCGACCGGTCGACCGCTATCAGCAGCTGCTGCGTCGCATCGCCGTGCAGGGCCCCGGCGTGATGGTGCGCCTCGGGGTGCTGCGCGACGGCAAGGCGCTCACCGTGCAGGCGCTGCTGTCGGCGCGCCCGGCGGCCGGGCCCGCGCCGCGTCTGGAGGGGCGCGTCGACGGCCTCGGGCTGGTGCTCGCCGAACTCGAGCCCGGGCCGGGCATGCGCGTCGAGGCGGTGGACCCGGGCGGCGTGGCCGAGGCCGCCGGGCTCGCGGTTGGAGACGTGGTGGTCGAGGTGAACCGCACGCCATGCCGCTCGCTGGGGCAGATGCAGGCCCTCGTCGCCGGCGCTCCCGCGGGCGAGGCGGTGCTCCTCAAGGTCACGCGCAAGGACGCCTCGCGCTACGTCGCGCTCAAGCGGCGCGGCTAGGGCGGCGCTACCGCCCCTGCGCGAGGCGGCGCACGACGACGCCGGCGATCTGCATGCCGAAGACGCTGGTGACGAAGGCCACCGAGCCGTCGATCTGGTTCCGGTGCTCGCAGCTGTGGAAGTCATTCTCGCCCTGCGGGCAGACGCACATGAAGCCGCCGTGCTGCTCGTCGTAGTGCACGGTGTGCGGGTCGCGCCGCGGCTCGATCGAGTACACCGCCGTGACGCCCGTCGGCTTCGAGGTGTCGTGGCCGTACTTGCGCTTGAGCAGCTTGCGCACGTCCTTCGCGAACGGGTCCATGTGGGTCTCGCACAGGTCCTCGACGCGAATGGCGGTGGGGTCGAGCCGCCCGGCGGCCCCCATCGAGCTGACGACCGGGTACCCGCGCCGCAGACACTCGTGGAGCAGGTTCAGCTTGGCCTTCACGTTGTCGATGGCATCGACGACGAAGTCGTAGGGGCCTGCGAGGAGCGCCTCGGCACGCTCCTCGCGGTAGAAGTCGACCACTGGCGTGACCTGAACGTCGGGGTTGATGCTGCGGCACCGCTGGGCCATCAGTTCGGCCTTGGGCTTGCCGACGGTGCTCGTGGTGGCGTGGAGCTGGCGGTTCGAGTTCGTCACGCACACCAGGTCGAAGTCGACGACGGTGAGCCTCCCGACGCCGCTGCGAACGAGACCTTCGACGGCGAAGCTCCCGACGCCGCCGAGGCCGAAGACGGCGACGTGAGCGCCCTGCAGGCGCTTCATCGCGGCGTCGCCGAGGAGGCGGCCGGTGCGGTCGAAGCGGCGGTGCAGGCGAAAGGGTCGCTCGCCGGGCGGCGGCGCGGGCGCAGGCTGGCCCTGCGGGGTCGGCGTGGAGTCCATGAGGGCGTCTTTGCCCGACCCGGCCCCCGGCTGGCAACCCGCCACGCCTCGCCGTTGGGGCCCGGCCGGCGTCCGGCGCTCCCTGCCGGCCTGAAGGGCGGGCGTCTTTGCCGGGCGAGGGTGGCTCGAGCGCGGTACAGAGCGCATCAACATGGAGACGCGCCGTCCGTTCGCGACGTTCACCCTGGTCGGAATGAACCTGGCCGCCTTCGCGGCGATGGTGGCGCGGGGCGTGTCTCCGACGAACCCCGACGTCGACGCGCTGCTGCGCTTTGGCGCGAATCGGGGCTCCGACGTCGTCTTCGACGGTGAGTGGTGGCGGGCGCTGACGTGCATGTTCCTGCACATCGGCGTGCTGCACCTGGCAGTGAACCTCTACTCGTTGTGGCGGGTGGGCGCATTCGTCGAGCGGCTGGTGGGGCCAGCGTTCTTCGCGGCGGTGTACGTGCTGGCGGGGCTGGGGGGCTCGTTCGCGTCGATTCTCTGGAACCCGACGCACGTCTCGGCGGGCGCCTCGGGCGCCATCTTCGGCCTCTTCGGCTTCATCGTTGGCTTCGTGATTCGCGCGCGCAACGTGCTTCCGCCCGACGCGGTGCGCAGCCTGTGGGACGGCATCATCCTCACCATCGCGATCAACCTGTTCCTCGCGCTCTCGGTGCCCTACCTCGACAACGCGGCGCACCTGGGCGGGCTCGCGGTCGGGCTCTTCGCGGGCGTGATGGCGACGGACTCGGCGCTCGAGCGTCAGGGGCGCGGCGCCTCGTTCGCCTCGCAGCTCATCGTCGTGGCGACGGTGGCCGGCCTGGGGGGGCTTGCGAAGGTGAAGACCGAGAACGACCCCACGGCGCGGCTCGCCGTCACCTTCGACGAGGCGCGCGCGGCGCTCGAGCGCAGGGACCTGGGGCGGGTCGAGGCGCTCGCCACCGAGGTGATCGGCAAGTCGAAGGACCCGGTGGCGTACCTGCTGCGCGCCATCGCCCGGAGCGAGGCGGGCGACGTGGACGGCGGCTTCGCAGACGTGAGCGCCGCCGTGCTCGAGAGCGCTGGCCGGGACGACCGCGGGCTCGTGCTCGCCGAGGCCCTCTCGCTGCGCGGCAGCCACCACCAGGCGGCCGAGCGCCATGCGCAGGCCGACGGTGACTTCTCGCGGGCGCACGCGCTCCGGCCCGAGCCCGTGCTCCTGGGGTTGCGGGGCTTCAGCCGGCTCCGCCTGGGAGACGTCGACGGGGGCGTGAGCGACGCCGCGCAGGTGCTCTCCCTCGACGCGGGCAACGGCGCGATGTTGAACAACCTGGCCTGGGGGGCGCTGCACGCCGGAGTCGATCTCACCTTTACGCTCGCGCTCGCGAACGCGGCTGTGGACGCATCGGACACGGCGGCGAGCCGGGGCACCCGCTGCTGGGTGCGCGCGGCGCGGGGCGAGACGGCGTTCGCGCTCCCCGACTGCGAGGCGGCCGTGGCGCGCGCGGGCGAGCCGCTGGATCTCGGCATGCTGGCATTCCTCCGCGGTCAGGACGAAGAGGCCATCGCTCGGTGGGAACAGGCCCGGCGGCCGGCCGACGTGCGGGACGTGGCGCCGTGGCTCGAGCGCGCGCGGGCCCGCCTCGATGCCGGCACGCCGGTGCGCGAACCAGGTCGGGTGGCGGCTGACGGCGCCAGCGAGGCGCTCGACGGCGGGTGACGCAGGGTCCTTCCAGGTGAGCGCCGCGCGCGCCGGCCGTGCGCCTGGGCGACGGTTGACGGCGAGGTGCCCAGGGCGTCGGCGAGGCGTCGGGTGGTGCTGGTGTCGAGCGGCCCATCGGGGGCGCCGGGGCCGCGACGCGAAAGAGTCGCCGGTTCAGGCCGGAGGGGCGCCCGTCGGCGAGCAGCTCTCTGCACGCTCGGTCCGCGACGCAGAGACCTCGCCCGTGCGGAGCGGCGTCGGACCTGTCGTTGCGCGCCTCGAGTTGCCCAGGTCGGGCGCTCAGGTCGCGAAGCGGGGGAACAGCCTGAGCGTGTTGCTGTGCAGGGTGTCGGCCAGCGCCTCGAACGGCTCACCGCGCGCGCTCGACATGGCCCTGGCGATGAGCGGCAGAAAGGCCGGCTCGGAGCGGTGGCCCCGGTGGGGGTGGGGCGCCTGGTCTGGCGCATCGGTCTCGACGAGCAGCCGCTCTGCGGGCACCGAGCGCAGGGCGTCGAGGGGGCGCCGCGCCTCGGTGAAGCTCACGGGCCCGGCGAACGAGAAATGGCACCCATGGCGCACGTAGCGCCTCGTCAGGTCGGCCGAGCCCGAGTAGCTGTGCATGAGCAGCCCGGCCTCGGGCACGGGCTCGGTCTCGAGGAGCTTCAGCAGCTCGGGGTGCGCCCGCAGGCAGTGCACGAGCAGCGGGAGCCGATGCTTGCGCGCCAGCGCGAAGTGGCCTCGGAGCACCCGGAGCTGGCGCTCCATCGGAGCGGTTTCCTTCGTCGGGCCATCGAGGCCGCACTCCCCGACGGCGATGGCGATGCCCTGACCGAGCAGGGCGTCGAGGGCGGCCAGGTGCCGCTCGTCGTCGCGCTCGGCGAGCTCGGGGAGGAACTGCGGGTGCATGCCGAGGCCCACCTGAACGCGGCGTTCGCGCGCGGGCCACTCGAGGAGCGCCGCCCAAGTCGCCGGCGCCACGCCCGGCACCACCAGCCCCGTCACGCCCGCGGCCCAGGCACGCGCGAGCACCTCGGCCCGGTCCGCGTCGAAGCGCGCCATGTCGAGGTGGCAGTGCGAGTCGATCACGAGAAGTTCGGACGAACGCCCTCGGCCGCGGCCTTCGCCATCACGGCCTGGTGCTCGGCCTCCGACAGCACCTGCGCTTCGTCGACGAGCATCACCGGCACGCCGTCGTCGACGCGGTACCGGCGCTTGAGGCGTGGGTTGTAGAGGAAGCCGTCGGCGGCGAAGTACAGCAGCGGGCCCTTGTCCTCAGGGCAGGCGAGGATGTCGAGCAGCGTTGGATCGAGAGCCATGGTGGCGGCATAGCATCGCGTCATGCCGATGGTGGACCTGCACCTGCTCCCGGGCGTCGACGGCGGGTTCAAGACGATGGAGGACGCGCTGGCGATGGCCAGGGCGCTGGTGTCGTGCGGGTTCACCTTCGCCGCGCCCAGCCCCGCAAGCGGCCCGAGTACGCGAGTCGCGTGGTGTGCCGGGCCCGGCTCGACGAGGTGCGGGCCGCCGAGGCGTGGGTGTCGCGGAGCCTCGAGGCCCTCGGCAAGCTGGCCGGTGCCAGGGCGCTGCGCGGCATCAGGTGGAGTTCGCTCGTCTTGTTGGCGACGGCGACCGTGCTGCTGGGCCGGGCGCTCGAGAAGGTGGCCGAGCGCCCGCCGGCCCTCTTCGCGTTGATGTGGGAGATGCGGCTGGGCACCGGACTGCGGCGGACGGCGGCGTTCCCTCTCCTGGCACGTTCACCTTTGCAGCCGGTTCAGCCAGCGCGTCGCGAAGGGCCCATCGCGTCCCTGCGAGTTGCCCAAGCTCCATCGATTCTCTCCGGTTCACAAGCGGCTCGCCGAACGTCACCTCCGCCTCAGGTCGGGCGGTGGGCACGGCGAGCGGTGTGCTTCTGGGCGGCGAGTAGCTCAGCGTCTCGTTCGACCTCGTGCTCTGTCCCTTCGTCGGTGTCGCCGCCATGTGCGCGCCGGAAGGCAAGTCACACGGTGACGCAGGGACCGTGAGTGGACGGTGGCAGCACGAGGGGGTTGCATGAAGGTCGGGGAGCCAGGCACCTGAAGGCAGAGAGTGCCTCCTGGGCCTGGGCATCGGCGTCAGGTCGAGGGGCAGCAACGACTGCGGCTCAACCGGGGCCGGGAGAGGCGATGGCCGCCCGAACGCCACGACCGCGCTTCGGTGTCTGGCGGCGGGCCCGAATATCCCCTGGCAATGCATCAGGCACTTGCCGCGCGGAGGCGTGACGGCACGCGCTGGGTGCCCTCATCACGGCGCTCCTGTGAGGGTACGCCCGCGAGCCCGCGCACCGCGCCGTGAGGGCCGTGTGACCTTCTGAACAAGTGCCAGCGAATGACGACCCGGGTGGAGCGCCGGGCTCGCGTTCTCCCCCTCGCCTCGTTCGTCAGCACGAAAGGAGCGCTCTGACTTCGACACCGAGCCACGCGAAGCGCCTTCACCGAATCACCCGCGCCGCCACGCGCCATCTCGTCTCGGGTGCACACCGCTCCTGCCAGATGACGACGAGCGCATCTTCGATGAACACCAGCCGCGGCCACGCCGCTTCGCAGGCCACGTCGACGTCGTACCGCTCGTCACCCGGAGCGAGGGGCACTGCCCGGGGCGGACCGGGAATCGGCGGAACGTTCGCCGAGGCAGGCCCTCCCCAGTACAGGCGCAGGTCGCCATTCTGAGAGAGAGCGAAGACGAAGTTATCCCCGCGCTGAGCGAAGTCGAATCCCCCGGTGACGGGAGCAGCCAGGCCAATTGGACGCACCGAGTTCGACGCATAGAGGAAGCCGAGGCCGCTCGACGTCGACACGATGGTTCCGCCGTTGCCGAAGCTGCCATTGGTGTTCTCCGCCGGACGGAACACGGTGAGGCCCGAGAGCGCCCCAGTCCACGGCACGCTGGCCCACGTCGCGGTGGCGGGGTTCCGGTAGAACAAGGTGATGCCACCGGGCACCTCGACCGAGATGGCTGGCTGCGGCGCAAGCCCGCTGAGGGCGACGACGGTGGCCGAGCGGCTGGTACCCGTGGCGAGCCGGCCCACCGCCGACGTGACGCGCTCAGCGTTGGTGAACCCACCGGTGCGCGGGTCGTAGACGTCACTGACAACGCCACCGTCGTCGACCCACGCGCTGCGCACCTCGAAGCCAGGGCCGCGGTGCAGCTCCCCTTTCGAGACGAACGTCGACCACACGCCAGCCGACGAGCGCCGCGCGTACCGCAAGCCGCCGTCGGTGACCTGCATGGCGACGAGGAGCTGATCCTGCGCGTGCGTCGCGCGATGGCCCTCGGGCGTCAGAGCGGCCAGCTCGAGGCCCGCCAGCGGGGTCGACGACGCCGGCAACGGGCATGCGGGGGAACACGAGCCAGCCGCGCCGAGGGGGTCGAGCGAGAACTCGACGAGGTTGCTCCCTTCGCGCGCGACCAGCGCAAAAGGAACGGGCGGCGAGGCGCTGCGGTGAAAGCCCGACTGCACGTCCCACGGAAGGTGGCCGGCCGTCACCCCGACGGGGCGCGGGTTTTCGAAGTCCAACGACGAGACGTAGGGCCCCAGCACCTCACGCTGGATGAGCGCCGTCGAGACGACAGTCACGTTCGGCGCGATGTTGGCCGGCGTCGCGGTGTCTCGCAGCGGTTCGAAGGCGGCGTAGGCCCAGCTCCCACAGGCCTGGTTCGTCGTCGGGCTCACGGCAAGCGAAAGGTAGCCTCCGTCGAACGACTCGAACACCTGGTTCATTCCGGGGCACAGCGAGGTGGAAAAGGCGTTCGCGGGGACGAGGGGCTCCGACGTGCGCAGCAGCATGCCGAAAGGGGAAACCCGGAGTGACGCACTGTTCGGCCTCGAGGCGAGGAGGAAGGGGAGCTCGCGGTCGTTGAGCAGCAGCGACACGGTGGACGTCAGGGTGAGCGGGCTCAGTGGTGGCTGGGCGGTCGCCGTCACTACGCAGCTGGCAGTGACGCTGGCGCCGACGATGCGAGGCACGATGAAGTCCATCACGCCACCGTCGCTGGTGTTGACGACCGACACGCCCGAGCAGGCCCAGGTGAACGAGACGCGCGGGGTGGGCACCGTCGTCGTCACCGTCGGGACGATGCGCTGGGGCAGGGTGAGTGGCCCGACCCACGAGACCGTGGGCCCGCCCACCACCTGCGCCGCGAGGCTCCAGTTCGATGGGTTGCCGGGAACGACGGTGTAGCTCTGCGTGGCAGCGCCCGACGACACGCCGGCGGCGTTGCCGACGACGAGCGACACGGTGACGAGCGCAGCGGGTTCGGAGACGGCCCGCGGCGGCAGCGTGAGCATGGCCACGCCGCCATCAGGAACGAGCACGGCGCCCGGCGCCGAGGCGGTGACGCTCCAGTCAATCGACGTCAACAACAGCCCGCCATCGTCGAAAGACGTCGACCGCAGTTCGATGACGTCACCACCGAAAAAGACGCCGCCGTCTGGCTCGAAACGAGCGGTTGGCACCCGCGACACGGCGACCCGAGCCACGGCGGAGTTGGCGCTCTCACGACCCAGGGCATCGCGCACCACGAGGGCGACCTCGACGACCGTGCCCAGCACCGTGGGCGCGGTGAGCTGTGCGCTGTGCGCGGCTGGCACGTTGTTGGGCGTGACGGTGAGTGACTGATTTGGCGGCAGCACCGTCCACCGGTACGAGAGGGGTTGGAGCCCGGTGCTCCGAGACCCGTCGAGCATCGCAGGGGCCCCAGGCGCCACGACGACGAGTGAGCCCACGACGGCTACCGGCAGCGGCACCCCAGCATCGAGGGCGCCCGCATCCGGCGTGCCGGCGTCTGGCAGCCCGGCGTCTGGCAGCCCGGCGTCTGACGGCCCGGCGTCTGGCAACCCGGCGTCTGGCAACCCGGCGTCTGGCAACCCGGCATCTGGGAGCCCAGCATCGACACCACCATCGAACCTGGGCGGCTGCAGTGGCCCGGCCGAGCCCGAGCCTGCCGTCAGTTGAAACGGGCCGACGGTCGTCCTCGGTGCATCGATGACGACGTTGCGAACGAGGAGCGGCGCGAAGCCCGCCTTCTCCAATGCGAGGAAGGTGAGGCCCACCGGCTGCTCGGTGAAGGTGAACGAGCCCTCGGCGTTCGACGTCGTCGTCACCTCGCCGACGCCGCGCACCATGCGCACGGTCACACCGTCGAGCGCCTCGCCCGTGTTCGAGACGACCCGTCCGACGAGGGTGGCGACGCTGAGCGCGCTGGTGCGGCGGAGGGTGAAGGGCGCCAGCCGCAGTTCCTGCCCGCCCGACGCCGTCACTTCGAGGCTGGTGTTCTCGTAGCCCGGCGCGCTGGCGGCAACCGTCGAATCACCTTCGGGTACACCTGCCAGCACGAACGAACCGTCGTCGCTGGTGAAGGTGATGGGGCGCTCGAGCGGAGTGAAGACAGCGATGCCTCCGTGCCCGCCAGCGGTGGCGACGTCTTCACGCCGGGCGACCCCGATGACGGCGGCCGGCCGCCCCAGCACGAGCGTGCCGAGGTTGACGTCGCGGCCGAAGCCCGCGCCGACCGCTTCGAGCGAGATGATGCGGGAGCGACGCTCCGAGGGGTCGGTCCCCGGGAACTCGATCAGCACCCGCCCGGCCAGGGCGGTGAGTTCTCCGAGACGAAAGTTGCCCTCGTCGTCGGCGCGCGTCGCCAGCGTGCTGCCGAGGAGCTGAATGGTGGCTCCAGCCGCCGGCACCTGCGCGGCGCTGCCAGACCGAACGGTGACGAGGGTGGCCCGCAGGCTACCTGGCTTCAGCTCGCGACGGGGTGGCACCGACGTGTCGAGACACGACGCGAACGACAGCAGCGTCAGCACCGCTGAGCCCCGCCACCCACCTCGTGCGCGAACCATCGGTATGGACCTCCCCCGGAATGGGACTGCGCTGAGCAGCGTCCCCCATCATTTGAAGGTTCGCGGGAGTTACCACTCTTGTCCAGCGCAACGCGAGCCGTTCGCACCTGAGACAGGTGGCGGAGGCTCCTCGCCTCGAGCCGGTCGATGCCCACGCGGGTCGAGACGCCAAGCAGCCAGGGCGTGGAGGTGAACGGGTCGACGTTGCCAGCCCCGAGCTCGCGTAGAACAGTCTCGATGAGCACCCTCGCCCGGCTCGTCTTCACGACCCTCGTCACCTGCTCCTGCCTGGTGCTCTCGGCTGACGGAGAAGCCAAAGACAGCGGGAAACCGAGGCGAGGGGCAAGAGGCGGTGCAGGGCGTCCTGGCGCGGGGACCGGCGACCCGAAGCGCCCAAGCCCCCCACGCTCGAGTCTCAAGCGCTGAACCGCGCAGTCGTTGTCGTGTGACCTGTGTGTGGCGCTATCAACGTACGGCGATTCACTGGTTGCGCCTGAACCTCCGCCGCGCGCGGGGCGCGACCTCGAGGGTGAATGAAGACGTATCTCCAATCCTGGGCAGAGTTCGGCGGAGAGGGGCAACCTCCTGTGTTGTTGGGGCGCATGCCGCGGCACGACGAAGTCGAGGGCATCGATCTCTTTCGGACGCAGCTCACCGGCGTCGCCCTCGAGCGCGTCACGCTGCCGCATCTGTTCGCGTGCCCCTCACTGCTGAGCCGCTCGTCGTTCGTGAGCGCAGACCTGCACCAGAGCGTGATCACCTGGTGCGACGTCGAACACGTCGACTTCTCGAGCGCCGATCTTCGAGAGAGCGACCTGCGCAACAGCCAGTTCGTCGCCGCTCGCTTCGAGAACGCCCGTCTCGAACAGTGCGATCTGCGGGGCTCTTCGTTTGATGGCTGCGACTTCAGCGGGGCGCGGCTCGATGGCGCGATCGTCACGAGAGAACAACTGGGTACGCTCTCGCTGTCGGTGGTTCAGCGGCAGTCGCTGAAGGTCGACACCGCGGACGACGCATCGGGCGGCCGAGACCGCTCACGGCACGACGAGCACGATCATCGCGGTGATGTTGTGGCTCATGCGATCGGCCTGTTGGGCAGGGCGGTTGACGACGTTGTTCATGTACCCAAGCTCGGACTGCCACGCCGCGACCTTCACGTTCGGTCCGGCGAACGCGCGGTTCTGATCGAACCCGGCGACGGGCCCCCGCTCCACGGAGTTCAAGGTGACGAAGAGCTCGTCGAAGACCGCGAGGCCCAAGGGCGAGTCGTGCCCGAAGCGGGTCACCGCGCGCACCATGTGCCGCAGCCGGTACGAGGGCCCGCCGGTGTCGGCGATGAAGCGCTCCTCGGTGCGGAGCCGGTTCACCAGGCTCACCACGCCGAACTTCTGAACTCGGACGTCGAGCGGCAGGGTTGCGCCTGGGGCCCGCACTGGCAGGCCGAGAACGAGACGAACAACGGGAGGACAACTCGTTGGGCCGACGCGCGTGCGGGCCGAAACCTGGGTGAAGTCCACTCGGCGCGGGCAGCCCGCGCTCGTCGCTCTCACCGCGCGAGAATGCGACTGGCGCGTCGGGACTCCACGCACGTCACTCAGGTTCTGGAGAGCCGCAGAATCAGGCGCTCCGCGAAGTCGATGGTGGCACGCAGCTGGCCGTCGTCCATGTTCGACCAGGTATCCGACGGCCGGTGGTAGTGCCGGGGCGCGCCGATGTCGGGGTCGATGCAGGTCAGTGACATCGACGGGAACCCACGCACGAGGAAGGGCAGCGCGTCGGTCGCGCCCGTCGGCACCACATACGTCGTCACCGGCGGAACGTCGGGTCGTGCGGCGTTTTCCTGCGCGACGGCGTCGACGAGCGGCTTCGGAATCGGGTGTGGCCACAGCTCACCCTCTTCGAGGATGCGCAAGGTCCCGTTCGAGAGGGTGTCGAGGCCGAGCACGATGGTGTCCGAGGGGCTCCACTCGCCGCTGGCGACGATCTGCTCGGCCAGCCGCAACGCGCCGCCCGTGCCGGCCTCTTCGGCGCCCGAGATGACGATGACGAACTCCACGTCGTCGGGCAGCGTGGACTCGAGCCGATGCGCCAGCTCGACGCTCCCGCTGCAGCCCGAGAGGTTGTCGCAGGCCCCGGGCACGACGTGGTTTCGCAGCACGACGTCGAGGTTGAAGAGCGCCACGAGGACCGCGGGGATCGTCACCACGCCACGCAGCCAGCCTGGCGCGCTCCACACGGACAGCCCCGCGAGCAGCTCGAGCGCCGCCATCGCGGCCACCGTGGCCGTCGCGAGGCCCAACTGCTTCTTGAACCACCCGAGCCCCGGCGGCGGCTGCTTCGTCGCAACCTTGATGATGGCCGGGGTGAAGAGGAGCCCGGTGTATGCGGCATCGGCGTGGGCCACGATCACGAGGCGCTTGCGGCGCGTGGTTCGCGCAGGCCGAATGGCGAGCAGATTCTGCGAGGTGATGCGGGGCATCAGGCTGCGCAGCAGCAGGCCCTTTCGGGTCGACTCGAGGGTGTAGGACAGCGCGACGAGGGCATGCAGGCCGGCCCCCACGAAGGGCGCGGAGAAGCCCACGCCGGTGGCGAGCACGGCGAGGCCGAAGTGGAGCAGCAGGCTCGCGTAGAGGCTCTGGGTCCAGGTGAAGGGCCGCCAGGCGAGGCGGTATCCCAGGGACTCGAGCTCCTCGCCGAGCATTGTCTGGGCGGCCTTCTCCGTGGGCGTCCCGGTGAGCCGTCGGGGTCCGAGCGCTTCGAGCGCGCGGATTCGGTCCATCGGGGTGAGGCGCGGCTTCGTCGCGTCAGGTGACGCAGTCATCGTGTCGGAGACCTTACCGTGCCTCGGCAGCTCCGTGGGCTCGTGTTCTCGGCGCCGCGGGTCTCGCGCGATTTCGCGGGGTCACAGCGGGCGCCATCCTCCGTTGACCGGCCAGCGTCGGATTCTCGAGGGCCGTCATGCGGCCGCCTTTCTGACGTCGAGGTGGTTCGGCGCTCCTCGCTGGAGCAGCCCGGGTGAACGCCGGCCACGGCAGGACGGGGTGGCGGAAGGAAAGTCCTGGCACCGCAGGGCAGGGCGCTGGTGAACGGCCAGTCGGCGCAAACCGCAGGACAGTGTCACAGACAACAGACCTCCTGTTCCGCAAGGGGCAGGGAAGGGTGAACCGGTGCGGCGAGAGCGCACCGCGCGCCTGGAAGCAGAGGCGGCACGGCAAACCCCACCCGGTGCAAGAGCCAACAGGGAAGCGTTGCTCCGAACGAGGTGACCCGGGCGGCCCGCCCGATGCTTCCCGGTTGCACGCTGTCGAAGGCGTCGGCAACGGCGCCTCTCGATGAATGTTCGCCGCCCCCGGGAAACCGGGAAGACAAGACCCGGCTTACAGGGCTGCTCCAGCGTTTTCCTTGTCGCCATGGCCACCGTCAGTAGCTGCTGCCAAGCAACAAGCCAACCCGAGCCCCGAAGGGGGTCCCAGACTCCGAGGGCGATGAGGGCGCGAGCATCAGCGTGAACGAAGCGGTCACCGCCGCCGGAACCGACAGCCACCACCACCGTTGCCACCACGGCGATGGCCGGCCTCGCGCCCGGATTCGCGGGACGACGAGGGTCGCGGGCCGCTGGTCGACGAACGCTCGCGCCTGGGCCTTCAGGCGCTCCACCTGCTCCGTGCACACGGGGCACGAGGCGAGGTGTTCTGCGACGCCGTCCACCGGTTCTCCGACCGGGAGGCGCTCCACGTCGATGGTGCGCAGATGCGGGTGAACGCGATTCATGCTCGTCCCCCTGCCTGCTCCCATCGGCTCTTGAACTCCGTCGAGAACCGCTCGAGCTTCTTTCCAACCGTGCGCCTGGATAACCCGCAGTGATGGGTGAGCTCGTACTGCGTCAATCACTCGAGGACGGCGTCACCCGACTGCTTCGCCTCGACGCCGAAGGCGTTGTAGTCGGTGCGCCAGGACGAGCTCAGGCGGCGAGTCGCTACGGGGACCCGGTCGGCACGGCGTCGCAGCGTCAAGGTCGCGCCGTACTCGCCTCGAACGGCGCCCAGGTCTGTCGCGAACGCGGCGAGCAGCGCTGCGGGAATGGCAGCCAACAGGCCGATGCTCATGCCGAAAACCGCGGAGAGCCGGTCCTGTCCCCGGCTCGAGTCGATGGCGTGGCCGATGCCAGCCGCAGCCCCAGCCAGCAGGATTCCGGTCTCCAGGGCGAGGCCCAAAGGCAGTCCTCTGCCGAATCCGTAGAGCTCCTTCGCGACGAGGTCGACCTCGAGCGAATAGACGGCCGGACCGTCGATCGCTCCGAGGGCCGTCGCCATGGACAGCGTGCTCCGAACCCGGTCCGTCAGTTGGGCCTTGAGTTGGGCGGTGTCCGCTCCTCGGCGGCGCAGCGGGCGGAGTGGACGACGTGGGCTCTGCGACGGCCGCCCCAGGGATGTCGAAGGACGTCGACGCCAAAGGCGTGCAGGTGAAGGGAAGCCCAGTCCAGGCGGCGGGTGGGCCTGCGAGGGCGCGGTCGCGAGTGGTGCTGGAGGGACGAGTGCTGGAGCGCCTCGTACTCGTCCAAACGCCACGGGGCGTCTTCGTCGGTGAAGCCATTGCGGGCCTGGCGCAAGACGCGCCGGAGCATGGCCTCGAAGTCGGCGTCGTCGGGGGGGGAACTCACCACCTTGCGGTCTTGCGTCCACAGCGCCTGAAGGAAGCAGCGCATGGAGGTGCGGCGTCACTTGAAGCCCAAGGTCCAGCTTCGTCGACACCGAACCTCGCCTGCGCGCAGGAATTCAATCCGGCACTCGTGCTCTCGCAGGAGCCCTTCGACGCAGGCCCGGCGACCGTCAGGGGACGAGCGTGATCGCGAACATGATGTTGGTCAGGCTGGCGACTGGGCCGCGGCTGGCGGTGCCCGCGAGGAGCTCGCTCGAGGACAGCCGCACGACAGTCCGCGGAGCAATCTCGTCATCGGAAGGGAAATCGGAGTCGAAGACCCGAAATGCGAAGCCCGTCGTGGAGAGGACCTGGGCCGTGAGAACACAGGAGGAGCTGAGGGTCCAGACCGGCATCAACGAGTCCCGGGCGATGTCGGTGGAACTGGTGATCGCGGTCGCCGTCGCCGGACAGTACAAGTCGACGAATGGGTCGGGGCCGGAGCCGGGGTCCCAAGCGGTTCCAGCCGGCCGGTTCGGTGCAATCACCCCACGACTGGCTCGAATGAGCCACCGTGACGACGGGTCCAGAGCGGGGCCTCCGCCTCCGACGGGTGCTCCCCCTCCCGTCGCGGAGCCGCCGCCCGTCGCGGAGCCGCCACCCGTCGCGGAGCCGCCGCCCGTCGCGGAGCCGCCACCCGTCGCGGAGCCGCCGTCCGTCGCGGAGCCGCCGTCCGTCGCGGAGCCGCCACCCGTCGCGGAGCCGCCACCCGTCGCCGCGCCGCCACCCAAACCCGCGTTGGAGAGGATGCACGCTCCAAGCGAGCACACTTCAAGAAGCCCGCAGGCTTTACATGTTTCTCCTCGTGTCCCGCACCGCGCCGAGGACGTCAAGATGACGCACTCCCCGGAGAACTCATCGCAACACCCGTTGCTGCACATCGTGGTCGAGCACGGTTGGCGCACCGAACCACAGCTGCTGACGAACGTTGCCAGCGTGAGGCTAACTGCCAGGGCCATCGCGAAAGCCGAGGGTCTCATGCTGGCTTGACACCCGGCCAAGGCCAGGAGCGCAGTCTTCAGGTCATCGACTGTCGGGTGGCCGAACTGGAGCAGGCGCACCGCGGCCGTCTTGTGAGTGGAGTGTCGACGGCGGACGGTTTCCGACTTCGCCTGACGGTCGAGGTCGAGCGGCGGCACGGCCACCGACGAGCTGTTCGCCGCCGACCCTGCGCCGGTTCAGCTCCTGCGTCTTCGTGGGCTTCGGCGGTGGCTCGTTCTTCGTCTGGCGCCAGGACTCGGCGTCGAGGTCGACGGTGTGCAGGTGCTGCGAGAAGCGGTCGCCGAGTGCGACGACACGGGCGGCAGCGGTGAAGACGGTGCCCCCGTGCAGGGTGCCGGCCAGCGCCTCGAACGGCTCACCGCGCGCGCTCGAGATGGCCTTGGCGATGAGCGTCAGTAAGGCCGGTTCAGAGCGGTGGCCCCGGTTGGGGGGGCGCCAGGTCTGGCGCATCGGTCTCGACGAGCAGCCGCTCTGTGGGCACCGAGCGCAGGGCGTCGAGGGGGCGCCGCGCCTCGGGGAAGCTCACGGCCCAGCGAACGAGAAACGGCGCCCATGGCGCACGGAGCGCCTCGTCAGCTCGGCCGAGCCCGAGCAGCTGTGCATGAACAGCCCGGCCTCGGGCACGGGCTCGGTCTCGGGATGTCGAGCAGCGTTGGATCGAGCACCGTGGCGGTGGCATAGCATCGCGTCATGCCGATGGTGGACCTGCACCTGCACCTGCTCCCAGGCGTCGACGACGGGTGCAAGACGATGGAGGACGCGCTGGCGATGGCCAGGGCGCTGGTGTCGCTCGGGTTCACGGTCGCCGCGCCCAGCCCCCACAACCGGCCCGAATATGCGAGCCGCGAGGTGTGCCTGGCCCGGCTCGACGAGGTGCGGGCCGCGCTGGGCGCCCAGGGCGTCGCCCTGGCGCTCGAGGTCAACGCCGAGAACTTCTTCCTCGACGAGGCGCTGCTGTCGGCGCTCCCCACGCCCGCCTCGAGGCGCCTGGGCGCTGCCGGCAAGTACCTGCTGGTCGAGGCGCCGTACACCTCGCCGCTGCCGCTCCTCACCGACGTCATCTTCCGCATGAAGCTCAAGGGCGTGACGCCGCTCATCGCCCACCCGGAGCGGTGCCTCGAGTTCGAGCGGAAGGGGCGGGCCGCCGAGGCGGTGCAGGCCGGGGCGCTCCTGCAGCTCGACGTCGGGGCCCTCATCGGCCGCTACGGCAAGACGGCGCAGAAACTCGCCCGCCAGTTCGTCGACGACGGCCTGTATGCGGTGGCCGCGACCGATCTGCACTCCCCCGTCGGTGCCGAGGCGTGGGTCTCGCAGAGCCTCGAGGCGCTCGGCAAGCTGGCCGGCGCCAGGGCGCTCACGCAGCTCACCGAGGCCAACCCGGCTCGCCTCCTCGCCGGGCAACCCCTCGCCTGAGGGCAGGGCGGGTGCTATGGCCCGCAGGTCCTTTGCTGCGGAGCGCGTCCTTGGGGAAGTGGGTCAAGTTCATCGTCAGCCTGCTGATCACCGGCGTCTGCCTGTGGCTCACGTTCAAGGACACGAACTGGGAGGCGATGTGGGCCTCGCTCCGCACGGCGAACTGGACGTGGCTCGTCGTGTACGTCGCGCTCCTCGGGTTCATCCAGCTCGCGCGGACGGTACGGTGGGGTCATCTGCTCTCCGGGCTCGAGCACGTGCCCTTCAGGCAGCTCAACGAGGCATCGGCGATCGGCTTCATGATGCTGCTGATCCTCCCGTTCCGGCTCGGTGAGTTCGCCCGCCCGTACCTCATCGCGGAGCGCTCGAAGATCCGCCGGAGCGCGGCGATGACGACCGTCGTGCTCGAGCGCATCATCGACGGCATCGTCATCGCGGCGATGCTGCGGGTGCTGCTCTTCTTCGTCAACACCGACGCGCCCAACATCAAGGCCGTCGAGCTTGGGTCGAACGTGATGTTCGCGGTGTTCGGCGGCGGCCTCGCCTTCCTCATCGTCGCGCGGTGGCAGCACGACCGGGTGATCGGTCTGATGCGGGCGGCCCTCGGGCGGGTGTCGCCGGCCATGGCTGACAAGGCGGTCTACATCGTCGATGGCTTCGTGAGCGCGTTGCGGCAGCTGCCCGACGCGAAGAACCTGCTCGGCTTCACCTTCTGGACGGCGGCGTACTGGGCCGCGAACGGCGTGGGCATGTCGGTGCTGACGCGGGCCTTCGACTGCGACGGGGGCACCGCGGCGTCATGCGTGCCGCTGTCGCTCACCGTGTTCCAGGGCTTCGTGGTGCTGTCCGTGCTCATCGTCGGCCTGATGATCCCCGCGGCGCCGGGAAGCGCCGGCACCTTCCAGGCCTTCGTGTTGCTGGGCCTGTCGGTCTTCGTCAGCAAGGAGGCGACGAACTCGAGCGGCGTGGCGTACGCGAACGTGCTGTGGGTCGTGCAGATCCTCCAGCAGATCCTGACCGGCATGGTGTTCCTGTTCCTGGGGCAGGGCTCGTTCAAGGACATCGCGGGCAAGCTGTCGTCGCAGAAGGCCGAGAACGAGGGGGCGACGGCATGACGGTCGACTGGAAGGCGTTGGTGCTGCTGCTGGCGGCGTGGCTGTTCTCGCGCTTCGCGCCGGCGTCCGAGCGGGTGAAGCGGCTGGTGTTCGCGGCCGCCTGCTTCGGGGTCGCGGGCCTGCGGTTCGCCGAGTCGGGCACGGCTGGCAACAACCTCGTCTTCGTGCTGATCGCCGGTGGGTTCGGCGCCTGGTACGTGATGCAGGCGCTCAAGCTGCCGAAGGGGTGAGGCCATGGCCTCGTCGCAAGAAGAGACGGTGCGGCTCCGGGAGCGGCCTGCCCTCGAGGGCCGAAGCCGGCGGCTTCGCCTCGTGGTGGTGAACGAGGCCGGGTCGTCGTCGCATGCGCTGCCGGCGACGGGCGCGGTGGTGCTGGGTCGGGGCGACGACGCGACGCTCCGCCTCGACGACGCGGCGGCCTCGCGCCGGCACGCGGTGCTGCACCTCGGCCCGACGGTCACGCTCGAGGACCTGGGCTCGGCGAACGGCACGACGGTGCGCGGCCGGCGGCTGACGTCGGGAGCGCTCGTCGAGGTGCAGCCCGGAGACGCGATCGAGCTCGGCACGACCCTGGCGGTGCTGCAGACCGACGAGCTGTCGGGGAGCACCACCCCGTGGACGCTGGTGACGCACGCCCGCTTCCTCGAGGTGATGAAGGCGACGAGGCCGCCGTTCGGTGTCGTGCGGGTGCAGGTGCTCGCGGCTCCGGGCGTGGCGCAGCGGGCGCTGTCGGCGGTGCTGTCGCCGCACGACACGGTGGCGTCGTTCGGCCCGGGACAGTTCGAGGTGGTGCTCCCGGGGCGTGGCGCCGAGGCCACCATGAAGGCGATGGAGGCGGTGTCGGCCCGCCTGGTGGCCGAGGGTGCGCGGGTTCGGGCGGGGTGCGCGAGCGCGCCGGTCGACGGCACCGACGCCGACCAGTTGCTGGCCGCCTGCGTCAGCCCGACGACGCCGCCGACCGCCGGCTTCGTCGTGCGCGACGACGCGATGCTGTCGATCAGCCGCTTGATGGACAAGGTGGCGCCCAGCCTCATCAACGTGCTGCTGCTGGGCGAGACGGGGGTCGGGAAAGAGGTGCTCGCCGCCGAGGTACACCGGCGCTCGAAGCGCGCGGCGGGACCGTTCGTGAAGCTCAACTGCGCGGCCTTGACCGAGTCGCTCCTCGAGAGTGAGCTCTTCGGGCACGAGAAGGGCGCGTTCACCGGCGCGCTGAAGCAGAAGCCCGGCCTGCTCGAGACCGCGAAGGGCGGTACGGTGTTCCTCGACGAGATCGGTGAGCTGCCCGAGGTACTCCAGGCCAAGCTCCTGCGGGTGCTCGAGGAGCGGAAGGTCTTGCGGGTCGGCGGCACCACGCCCGAGCCCATCGACGCGCGCTTCGTCTTCGCGACCAACCGCGACCTCGAGGCCGAGGTCGAGCGCGGCGCGTTCCGGCGTGATCTGTTCTTCCGCATCAACGGCATCTCGATCGCCATCCCCCCGCTCCGGGAGCGCGTGGGTGAGATCGAGCCGCTCGCGCGGCAGTTCCTCGCAGTGGCCTGCGCGCGAGACGAGCGGCCGGTGCCCGAAGTGACGCCCGAGGCGCTGGCGCTGCTGAAGGCGTGGCCCTGGCCGGGGAACGTTCGCGAGCTCAAGAACGTCATCGAGCGGGCGGTGCTGCTCGCCAGCGGGAGCGCCCTCGGTCCCGACGCCCTCGCCATCGACGGTCACGAGGCGCCCCCGCGGGCGTCGAGCGGGCTCGGGCTGAAGGACGAGCGCGAGGCGGCCGAGCGGCGCGCGGTGCTCGAGGCGCTCGAGAGGACGGGCGGGAACCAGACGAAGGCCGCCGAGCTGCTGGGCATCTCACGGCGCACCCTGGTGAACCGGCTCACCGCCTACGGGCTGACGAAGCCCCGCAAGCGCCCGGGCGCGTAGGCGAGCGACCGCAAAGGCCTCCCGCGCACGGGGACGGGGCCCCTCGACCGTGCTCCCAACCTGTTACAACCAGGCGCAGCATGCCCGACGCTCCCCGACCACCGGGCTTCCCCCTCACGGCGCGCTACCAGTACGTGCGGGAGCTGGGCGTCGGCGGCATGGGCGTCGTGTACGAGGCCATCGACACCGAGCGCGGCGACCGGCGCGTGGCGCTGAAGGTGCTCCAGGGCCACGACGCCGACGCCATCGCGCGCCTCAAGCGGGAGTTCCGGTCGCTCCACGACGTTCGCCACCCGAACCTCGTCTCGCTGTACGAGCTCACTGCCACCGGCGACACCTGGTTCTTCACGCTCGAGCTCGTCGAGGGCGTCGAGTTCCTCGAGTGGGTGCGGCCCTCGGCGTCACCGGTGCGCCCCTCCGCGGCCCCCACCGCCGCGCTCGACGTCACCGTGCGCGCGAAGAGGCCGGCGGCGTCGCGGGTCGACCGGCCGCGCCTCGAGGCGGCGTTCCGGCAGCTCGCCGAGGGCGTCGCCTTCCTGCACGCGAACGGCCGGGTGCACCGAGATCTCAAGCCCTCGAACGTCCTCGTCACGAGTGAGGGGCGGGTCGTCATTCTCGACTTCGGCCTCGTCGTCGACTTCGGGGGGCCGACGAGCCTCACCGAGGCCCAGGGCAACGCCATCGTCGGCACCGTCGCCTACATGGCCCCGGAGCAGGTCGCCTCGGCGCCGCTCGGCCCGCCGTGCGACTGGTACGCCGTCGGCGTCATGCTCTTCCAGGCGCTCACCGGCCGGCTCCCCTTCGAGGGGCCGCCCGTCGCCGTGATGCTCGACAAGCAGCGGCGCCCGGCCCCGCGCCCGACGGCTTCGACCACCGACGTCCCCGACGCGCTCGAGGCCCTGTGTGTTGGGCTGCTGCGCATCGAGCCCGCGGAGCGCCCGGACGCCAGCACGGTGCTGGAGGCGTTCGGCGCGGCGAGCCGGCCGGCCCCGGTGCGCACGCTCGTGGGGCGCGACGCCGAGCTGGCCGTGCTGCTGCGCGCCTTCGAGCACACGCGCACCGAGGGGCCGCGGGTGGTTCGGGTGCAGGGCCCACCGGGAATCGGCAAGACGGCGCTCCTGCGCGCCTTCGCCGACCGGCTCGACGAGGCCGGCGCCGTCGTGCTCTCGGGACGATGCCACGAGCGCGAGTCCGTGCCCTTCAAGGCCATCGACCCGATCATCGACGCCCTCACACGGGCGCTCGCCGCGATGGCCCCCGAGCGGGTCGACGCCATTCGGCCGCGCGACGCCCGGCTGCTGACGCAGATGTTCCCCGTCTTGAGCCGCGTGCCCTCGTTCCGCGAGGCGCCGGCCCGCGACGTGGTCGACCCGCTCGAGCGTCGGCGCCGCGCCGTCCTCGCCCTGAGGGAGCTCTTCGAGCGGCTGGGGGAGCGGGTGCCGCTGGTGGTGCTGGTCGATGACGCACAGTGGGGCGACGCCGACTCCATCGCCCTGATGGAGGCGCTGCTTCGGCCCCCGGAGCCGCCCACGGTACTGGTCGTCACCTCGATCTGCGACGACGGGCCCGCGCTGCCCCCCGGAACGGTGCCCGTCGAGCTGCTTTCGGTCGGGCCGCTCGCCCTCGAGGCGGCGCGCGCCATCGCTCTCACGGCCGGCATCGCCAAGGAGCGGGCGAGCGCGCTGGCGGCCGAGGCCCGAGGCAACCCGCTCCTGCTGGTGCAGTTGCTCGAGTCGTCGGGCGAGGGAGAGGTGACGGTCGAGGGGCTGTGGCGTCGGAAGCTCGAGCGGCTCGCGCCCGAGGCTCTGGCCGTCATGCGGGCCGTCGCCGTCGCCGGCGCGCCGCTCGACGCCCAGCTCGCGCTCGAGGTCGCCCAGGTCGCCGCCCGGCACGCCGACGTCGTGCAGCAGCTCGCGGGCCACCACCTGGTGCGCATGCTCCCCGATGAGCGGCGCCTCGAGCCGTGGCACGAGGGGCTGCGCGCCGTCGTGGCCGGGACGCTCGACGCCGACGCGGTGCGGGGGCTCCATGGGCGGCTCGCGTCCGTGCTGGCGTCGCACCCCGATGCCGGGCTCGAGGCCATCGCCAACCACTGGCTGGCCGCGGGGCAGGGCGACCAGGCCGCCGAGGCGATGCTGCTGGCCGCCGAGCGCAGCCGCGAGAAGCTGGCGTTCGCGCGGGCCGCGACGCTGTACTGCCGGGCGCTCGAGCTGCTGCCGCCCGACGAGCGACGCCGGGCGGGTGTCACGCTCTCGATGAGCCACTGCCTCGCCAGCGCTGGCCAGGGCAAGGCGGCGGCCGACGCATTCCTGGGCCTGGCGCGGGCGCCTGACATCGACGTGGGCCAGCGCCTCGAGCTGCAGCGGCTTGCGGCTGAGCAGTTGCTGGTCTCGGGGCACGTCGACGAGGGCGTCGCTGCGCTGTCGGGCGTGCTGTCGGAGCTGGGCATGACGCTGGCGAAGACGCCCTCGGGCGCGATGGGGGCGCTGCTGGTTCGCCGCGCGCACCTCGCGATGCGCGGGCTGTCGTTCGACGAGCGCGCGGCCGCGCAGGTCGACCCGCGGCTGCTGGGGCGCATCGACGCCTGCTGGTCGGTCGCCGTCGGGCTGGGCATGGTCGATACTATCCGCGGGGCGTCATTTCAGACGCGACAGCTGCTGCTGGCCCTCGACGCCGGCGAGCCGTGGCGGGTGGCGCGGGCGCTCGCGGCCGAGGCCGCCTTCGTCGCGACGGAAGGGCACCCGGCCGAGGGGCGGGCGAGGGCCCTCGTCGCCAGCGCGCGGTCGCTCTGTGAGCGGGTCGGTGACGTGCGCCTGCGGGGCGTGGTCACGTTCTGCGAGGGGCTGACGCGCTTCCTCGTCGGAGACTTCCGCGAGGCGCGCGCGCGGGTGGCCGAGGCCGAGGGGCAGCTGCGCGAGGCGGGGCTCGGTGTGTCATGGGAAGCGGCGAGCGCCCGCCTCTTCTCCATCTGGTCGCTCTTCTACCTGGGTGAGTTCTCCGAGGTGTCTCGCCGGGTGCCGGCGCTGACGAGAGACGCCACGAGCCGAGGCGATCGCTACGCGGTGACCAGCCTCAGCGTCGGGTTGGCGACCGTGTCACGCCTGGCTGCCGGTGCTCCGGCCGAGGCCCGCGCGGCCGTGGCCGACGCGATGGCGGCGTGGCCGTCGAAGGGCTTCCACTTTCAGCACTACTGGGCGGCGCTGTCCGAGGGCTTGATCGGCCTGTACGAGGACCGGCCGGAGCCGGCGCTGGAGCGCCTGTGCGCGGCGTGGCCGGCGATGGCGCGCGCGCAGTTGCTGCGCATTCAGAACGTGCGCGTCGAGGCGTGGTCGCTCAGGGGGCGCTTGGCGATCGCGAGCCGGCAGCCGGAGGAGGTCCGGCGGTCCCTGCGGGCGCTGCGCGGGGAGCGCGTCGAGTGGGCACAAGCCCAGGCCCGCGTTCTCGAGGCGGCACTGGAGCCGCGCCGCAGCGCCGCGGTGCTCGCGAGCGCCATCGGGGCGTTCGAGCGGCAGGGCCTGGCGGCGTTCGCCGAGGCGACCCGCCTGCGGCTCGGCGCGTTGATGCCGGGCGACGCCGGGCGGGAGAAGAGGCAGGCCGCCGCGGGCTGGTTCGAGCGGCAGTCGGTCCGCGACCCTGAGGCGTTCGCCCGGGTGCTGGCCCCGGTGGGGTGAGGCACGCGCCGGGCGCGAGCCGTCGGCGAGGCTGCTGACGCTGGCCACGCGCAGCGTGACCGGGGGCGCCGCCAGGGGGCTGGCCCGGGGTGCGCGACGACGGGCGTCACGTCACGGCGCGCGGGGGCGTGAAGCGCCTCAGGTGGTCGAAGCGGTCGGCCGTCTCTGCGAGGATCTGCGCGAACGCCGGCAGCGGCTCGACCCCGAGGTGCAGCTCCTCGAGCTGCCGGACGAGGCCGCAGGCCGCGAGGTCTTCGAGGTGCTGCGGCCAGAGGCTCCCGGCGAGGGCGAGCGCCCGGAGCGAGGGCAGCGTGTGGCCCGACAGCACGTCGATCGGCCACCGCGCGGGGCTGGCGCGCAGCCCCAGCACGAGGCCGCGGAGCCTCGGCAGCCGCAGCGTCGAAAGCTCGGCGGCGATCTCGTCACCGGGGCGCGCGAAGGCGCTCCAGGTGAGGCTCTCGAGGGTCGGGTGCGCGAGGCCAGCCAGCGAGAGCTGGCCCTGCGCGGAGAGGGTGGTGAGGCGGGGCAGTCGCGCCACGACGGCGGCGAGGGGCGCGGGCGTGGTGCGCTCACCCGAGGCGACGAGCTCGAGCTCGCGCACCGTCACGGGCAGCCGCGCGAGGGCGTCGAGCGCGGGCTCCTCGTCGAGGCTCCACCAGCGGACGGCTCGGAGCGCGCGCGCGGCGGGCTCGTCGAGCAGCTCAGCCAGCGCGCCCCCGGCTCGCCGCGTGTAGCGCACGCCCGCCAGCAGGCCGGTCGCCGCCCAGGACAAGGCGTGGCCGGGGTAGCGCGTCTCGAAGGCCTGCTGGCGGCGGAGCACCTCGAGCGTGAGCGCGACGTCGCCCGGCTTCCGCGTGAGCTCGAGCGCGAGGCGAAGGTGTTCGCCCAGCGGGTCGCCCAACTCGAGCAGCTGGTCGGCCAGCACGTCGACGCACTTGACGTCCTCCGGGGCCTCGCAGACCTGTGCCCAGGCGAGCTCCAGCGCGTCGGGCATCAGCGCGCCGGTCCCGCGGGGGAGAGGGGCCGCGCGAGGGCCTGGCCGCCCGCCCACGGAGGCTGGCGGTGGGAAGGCGCTTCTGCGCCCGGGTTGGCCCCGCTCAGCCGAGGCCCTCGGCGTTCTTGAGGTCCTTCAGGCGCAGGCCGTTCTTCTTCAAGAGCCGGTAGAGGCTCTGCATCGACAGGCGTGTCTTCTGCTCGGCGACCTGCATGTCGAAGTTCGACTGCTTCATCACCTCGGCGAAGTAATGCCGCTCGAAGTCGCCGGTCACCCGGTCTTTCGCTTCGTGGTACGGCAGCTTCGCGACCATCTCGATGAGGGTGGTGTGGTCGGTCTTGCGCTCGCCGGGCACCAAGAGCTCGAGCCAGCTCCGGTTGCCGGTCGCCTGCATGAGCGCGCCGCGCTCGAGAACGTTGCGCAGCTCGCGCACGTTCCCCGGCCACTCGTAGCCCTCGAGCAGCGACAGCGTCTGCGGCGAGAGGTCGAACGACGTCGACAGCCCCTTCGCGAGGTGCCGGGCGAGCAGGGGGATGTCGATCTTCCGGGTGCGCAGCGGCGGCAGGCGCACGCGAGCGACGGCGAGGCGGAAGAAGAGTTCTTGGCGGAAGCGCCCCTGCTGGGCCTCCTCGGTGAGGTTGCGCGACGTCGACGCGATGACACGCAGGTCGAGCCGCCGCGCGGGGTGCCCGGCCATGGCTGGCAGCTCCTTCGTCTCGAGCAGGCGCACCAGCCTCGGCTGGACGCTCGCCGGGAGCTCAGCCACCTCGTCGAGGAACAGCGTGCCGTTCTTCGCCGCGGGGAAGGCGCCGTCGTCGCCGAAGAGCTCGCGGTCGGCGTTCTGGTCGGACAGCATGGCGCAGTCGAGCACCCGGAACGGCCCGTAGCGCTTGTTCGACAGCGCGTGGACGGCGCGGGCCGCCAGCTCCTTGCCGGTCCCCGTCTCGCCCTCGAGCAGCAGGTTCACGTCTTCTCGCGCGATACGACGCAGCTCCGCGAACACGATGCGCATCGCCTCCGACGTGCCGACGAGCTCGCCGAAGGTCTCGGCGTCGAGCAGCTCGAGCTCGGTCTCGCGGCTCTTGCGCTTCACCGACAGCTTCGTCTTGCCGAGGGCGATCTTATCGCCGGTGTCGATGAACGTCTGCACCACCTGCCGGCCCTCGATGAAGGTCCCGTTCCGGCTCTGCAGGTCGCGCAGCAGCAGACCACGCGAGGTGCGCTCGATCTCGAGGTGTCGACGGCTCACCGTCGTGTCAGTGAGGACGAGGTCGTTCGTAGCGTCGCTGCCCACGCGCACGAGCCCCTCGAGCGTCGTCACGCGCTTGCCCTTGTCGGGCCCCGACACGACCTCGACCGTCCACTCCCGCACCGGCACCCGGCTGATGGCCTCGCCGGGCAGGGTGACGGACTCCGTCATTTCAGGAAGGTTCACGAGCGGCGAGTGTAGCGCGCGGCGCTCGCGGGAGAAGCGGTCAGTTCGCCGCGCCGCCGAAGTCGCATAGCTCGATGGACTCGGGCGCCAGCTGCACGCGCAGCTCGTCGCGGTACCCCTCGGCGTCGCCGGCGAGCTGGAACGGCATCGGGCGTGAGAAGCGCACCGTCACGTCGCTCGCCAGGAAGTCGTGCAGGCCTTCGGGGAACCAGGTGCCCTTCCACAGGCCCGGCAGGTTCGAGAGAATCTGCGTCGTGGGCAGGGTGCCGACGCGCAGGTCGAACATGCCCCGGCGCTTGCCGGCGAACGGGAACATCTTCAGCTCGTAGCCGTAGAACGGCACGGTACCGGCGGCCGCCATCATGAGCGGGCCCCGATAGAGCGTCTGACCGGCCGAGAACGTCTCGACGGGCGCGCCCGACGGCCCCATGCGCCACGCCACCGGGCCCTCGTTCACGACCTCGCAGTCCACCGAGTTCGAGTTCGCGAGGTAGTAGGGCACCGTCTTGAAGGCCACCGACGTGAAGTAGCCGCCCGGGCCCGACATCAACTTCGCGAACGGCCCCTGAGCGAAGGTGTTCTTCACCGCGATGTAGTCGTTCAGCAACTGCCCGTCGACGCCCAGCCCGGCGAAGGGCGCCCGCTTACCGTCGACGAGGAGCAGGTCGAGCGCCTTCGTCCCGGGCACCTCGCCCGACCGCGCCCGCAGCACGTCGTCGAGGAAGCCGTCACCGCGCGCCCCCGAGGCCTTCACGTAGGACGCGACCGAGTTGCCCGTGCCGAGCTTGAGCACCCCGAAGCGCGGCGTCGGGGTGGGGTGGTGCACCCGGCGCCGTGCCACCTCAGAGAGCACCTCGTTCACGAAGCACGCGACCGTGCCGTCACCGCCGCCGAGGAACACCGTGTGGTACCCGTGATCGACCACCGACTGCGCGATGCGCCGCGCGTCGAACTCGGAGCGCGAGAGGTAGAGGTCTCCCGACGGCACGACGTGCGACAGCGAGCGCACGATGCGGCTCGTCACTCGGCGCGCGTTCGCGTTCAACAGCACGGCCACCCGGTGATCGATGTCCAGCCGAGGGGGCACCTGCTCGACCGGCGTGCTGCGATAGGGCTGAACCCACATAGTGTCGGCCTCCGTCAGCGCCGGCAGGGTCCCCAGGCCCCCGGGCTGCGTCAGCGTCACAAGCATGTGGCTTGCCAGCCTGCGTCGAGATGGAAGGCCTCGGTTTTTCGAGGGTTTTGACGTCGACCAAGCGCCGCGCTGGCACCTGTCGGTGGCGGTCGGTGCGAAGCCGCTTACGCGCACCCGGCGCGTTCAACGCGATTGACACGCCTGCGTCGCTGGTTAGGTTGCGCACATCTCGGGCCGACCTGAAAGCCCGGTGATTTCAAATGCTTGCGCGAAAGCGCTGGAGGTAGCGACATCATGGGAAAGATCATCGGAATCGACCTGGGAACCACCAACTCCGTCGTGGCCATCATGGAGGGCCGTGAACCGAAGGTGATCGTCAACGAAGAGGGGCACCGCATCACGCCTTCGGTCGTGGCCTACTCCAAGGATGGCGAGCGGCTCGTCGGTCAGGTCGCCAAGCGGCAGGCCATCACCAACCCGGAGCGCACCATCTACTCGGTCAAGCGCTTCATGGGCCGGCGCTTCGACGAGGTGACCGACGAGGCGAAGTTGGTGCCGTACAAGGTCGGCCGCGGCCCCAACCAGGATGCGCGCGTCGAGATCGACGGCAAGCTCCTGTCGGCGCCCGAGATCTCGGCGCAGGTGCTGCTCAAGCTCAAGCGGGCGGCTGAGAACTACCTCGGCGAGAAGGTGACCGAGGCGGTCATCACGGTGCCGGCCTACTTCAATGACGCCCAGCGCCAGGCCACCAAGGACGCCGGTGAGATCGCCGGCCTCACGGTGCGCCGCATCGTCAACGAGCCCACGGCGGCCGCGCTCGCCTACGGCCTCGACAAGAAGAAGGCGCAAAAGGTCGCCATCTACGACTTCGGCGGCGGCACCTTCGACATCTCGATCCTCGACATGGGCGACGGCGCGGTCGAGGTGCTCGCGACCAACGGCGACACCCACCTCGGCGGCGACAACATCGACCTCAAGCTGATGGAGTGGCTCATCGCCGAGTTCAAGAAGGACACGGGCATCGACGTCTCGAAGGACAAGATGGTGCTCCAGCGGCTCAAGGAGGCCGCCGAGAAGGCGAAGATCGAGCTGTCGAGCGCGATGGAGACGCAGATCAACCTGCCGTTCCTCACGGCCGACCAGACCGGCCCCAAGCACCTCGACGTCAAGCTGTCGCGCGCGAAGTTCGAGCAGATGATCGCTGACTTCGTCGAGCGCAGCCTCGAGCCGTGCCGCAAGTGCATCAAGGACTCGGGCCTCGACGTGGCGAAGATCGACGAGGTGGTGCTGGTCGGCGGCTCGACCCGCATCCCTGCGGTGCAGGAAGCGGTGAAGAAGCTCTTCGGCAAGGAGCCCAACCGCTCGGTCAACCCCGACGAGGTGGTGGCCGTCGGCGCCGCCGTGCAGGGCGCGGTGCTCTCGGGCGACGTGAAGGACATTCTGCTGCTCGACGTCACGCCGCTGTCCCTGGGCGTCGAGACGCTCGGCGGCGTCTTCACCAAGCTCATCGAGCGCAACACGACGATCCCCTCGCGCAAGTCCGAGACCTTCTCCACCGCCGCCGACGGCCAGACGCAGGTCGAGATCCACGTGCTGCAGGGCGAGCGCGAGATGGCGGGCGACAACCGCAGCCTGGGCCGTTTTCACCTCACCGGCCTGCCCCCGGCACCGCGCGGCGTGCCGCAGATCGAGGTCTCGTTCGACATCGACGCCAACGGCATCTTGAAGGTCACCGCCAAGGACAAGGCCACCTCGAAGGAGGCCAACGTCACCATCACCAACAACTCGGGCCTCTCGAAGGACGAGGTCGAGAAGATGGTGAAGGACGCGCAGGCCAACGAGTCGGCCGACAAGGCGCGGCGCGAGCTCATCGACCTGAAGAACCAGGCCGAGAACATGGCGTACAACCTCGACAAGCTGGTGGCCGACAACAAGGAGAAGCTCGGCGCCGAGACGGTGACGAAGCTCGAGGCCGCCGCCAAGTCGCTGCACGAGGTGCGCTCGTCCGACGACAAGCAGAAGCTGCAGGACGCCCTCAAGGCCGCCCAGGAGGTCAGCTACAAGGCCGCCGAGGAGATGTACAAGGCGACGGGCGGTGCGCCCGGAGCGGGGCCCGAGGCAGGCGCTCCCGGCGCTGGCGCGGCGGGGCCGGCGGCAGGCGGCGGCAAGAAGGACGACGTCGTCGACGCCGAGTTCCGCAGCAACTGAGGCCGTTCGCGCCGGCCGTGGGGGCCGGTACGACTGCAAAGTCGAGTGAGCGGGGCCGGGGCATTTCATCGCCTCCGGCCCCGACGCTTTTCGACGCGGCGAGGGTGAGGCCGACGCCACCTTGGAAGCGCGGTGGCCGTCGTGGAGCGGTCGTCGAGCCAGGCGGTCGATGCTCGTGAAAGCCGGCGCGCGCTGGGCTACGTCGCCGAGCGTGAGCGAGGCGCCAAACACACGGTGGGTCGTTCCGGCGCTCGCGGCGGTGTACCTCGTGTGGGGCTCCACCTATCTGGCGATGCGCGTGGTGGTCGCGGCCGTGCCCCCCTTCGCCATGGCGTCGGCAAGGTACCTCGGGGTGGGGCTCTTTCTGCTGGCGCTCCTCAAGCTCCGGGGGGCGCCCTGGCCGACGGCGAGGCAGTGGGCGTGGTCAGCGCCGGTCGGCGCGCTCATGTTCGTGCTCGGGAACGGTACGGTGGCGTTCGCCGAGAAGCACCTCTCGTCGGGCATCGCGGCCGTCGTCTGCGGCACCATGCCGCTGTGGGCGGCCGCGATGGGGCCGCTGTGGGGCGAGCGGGCGACGCCGCGAGAGTGGGCGGGGCTTGCGCTCGGCTTTCTCGGCGTGGCGACGCTGGGACTCGGTCGAGAGCTCCGCGCCGAGCCGCTGCATGCCGCGGTGCTGCTGCTGGCGCCCATCGCCTGGGCGGCCGGCTCGATGTTGGCGCGCGCGTGGCCCCTGCCGAAGGGGCTCATGTCGGCCGCGACGCAGATGACGACCGGCGGCGCCATGATGGGGCTGCTCAGCTTCGCCCTCGGGGAGCGCGTGCCAGAGCGCATTCCGCCCGCGGTCATCGCGTCGTGGCTGTACCTCTGCGTCTTCGGCTCGCTGATCGCGTACTCGGCGTACACGTACCTGCTCAAGGTGACACGGCCCGCCGTCGCGACGAGCTACTCATACGTCAACCCCGTCATCGCGGTGCTGCTGGGCGCGCTGCTGGGGGGCGAGCGCGCCGGGCCCGAGGTGATCGCCTCGGTGCTGCTCGTCGTCTCGGCGACCGCGATGGTGGTGCTCGGCCGAGCGCGGCCCGTCACGCCGGTGACTCGCGCGTGACGGCGAGGGCTGGCTCCGCGGTCGTCGCCGTCGCGTGGTGTGTCGGCTCAGCGGCCGAGATGGTGGCGCTCGGCCGTGCGTTGCCCGTCGCGCCGGTGCCTTGCCCGTGAAGGCGTGGGTAGCTCCGCGGTCGTCGCCGCCGCGCGGTGGGCCGGCTCGGCGATGGGGGCGCCACGGCCGCGCGCTGCGCATCGCGCCAGCGTCACACCCGCGAGCGGGGGCCGTTCTGGCCCAATCGCCGTCAGAGCGCGCCGGCCGACCGGCTCCAGGCCCGGGGCCTTCACGTCTCGGACGACGCCCTCGCGGCGTGAAGGGCTGGGGCGCGGTGGACGCCCGTCGCGGCGTCACAGTCTTCTTCAGCCGGGCCGGCGTCGAGGTGGCGCCGATGGGCCTTCAGTACGGCCGCTGTCCGACGTAGTTCCCCGGCGGCGAGTAGTTGCACGCCGTGAGGAACCAGATGGGGAAGCCGCGGAATGGTGAGTTGACGGTGCACCGGGCCGTCGCGCAGCCGAGCTTCGTGCTCGAGCGCCACACCACCTGGGTGTAGTGGCCGCACACCGCGCCCGCTCTGCAGGTGTTCGTCGAGTAGGTGTAGTCGGTCTTCTCGTCGTCCCAGGCCTTGACGATCACGCTCGGCCGCGAGTCCTGAGCGGCTGCGTACAGGTTCTCACCGTACTGGTTCTGGTCGCGGTGCTCGAAGATGCAGCGCGTGGCGCCGACCGTCGCGAACGCCTCGGCCTCCGCGTCCCACGTGACGTCGGCCAGCGGTGGCGACGGGGTGGGGAGGGCCGCGCGACGGGCGGTGTTGTGGGCGGTGACGTACTCCTGTTGGGGCGGTGTCAGCCCCGGCGTTCCTCCAGCCGAGCCCCCGCCGGCCGAACCGCCGCCACGCGGCGCGTTCGGGTCGAGCTCACACGTCGCGTCCGCGCGGCACCGCTGGGTGTCTCCGCAGCTCGCGCAGCGGAAGCCTCCCGAGCCGCACGCCTCGCGCGTGACGCCCGTTTGACACTGCCCGCGCGCATCGCAACACCCGCCACAGTTCGCCGGGCTGCAGTCGCCGATGGGCGAGAGCGACGAACAACCGATGGCCGAGACCAGGAGGAGCAGGGGAGCGCGCATGGAGGACGCCTGAACGTCGAATGGGGCCGGCCCGGCGAAGGCCTTAGCACGGCTGGCGCCGTCAGCGCTTCGCAGGCTTCGCCCCCCTGAGGAACTCGTAGGTGCCGCGGCCGCCTTCGATGGTGAGGAGCGCCGCGAGCCCGTACGAGGTCGTCCCGTCGTTGAGCTTCCAGGGCAATGGGTTCGCCGAACCCTGGTTCACGAAGAGCGCCGGGTGGAGCTTGCGCGGTGGGAGCACCTTGCCCGCGGGGTCGGTTCCCTTCCCGGCTGCTTCGAGGATGTGGCCCATGATGCCGAAGCGGACGTTGGCCCGCTGGGCGAGCGCGGTCAGGCGGGGGTCGCCCACGTTGTCGGCGCCGGGGAC
>JADCJJ010000635.1 GCA_020247085.1 Myxococcaceae bacterium
CGTCGGAGACGACGAGGCTGCCGATGAGCGGAGTGATCTCGGAGTTGCCGTCTTCGCCGACCTTGAAGTGCGTCGCGTCGGCCACCGCCTGCCCGAAGGTCGGGTCGAGCTGTGTCCACTCGCCGACGTAGGCCTCGACCCACTCGTGCCAATACAGGGCCGGCACCTGGTCTTCGTTCATCAGGTAGACGACGCCGTCGGCCCGCCGCGCGGGGACACCGACGGCCCGCAGCAGGGCGACCATCAACAGCGAGTGCTCGGTGCAGTCGCCCTTGAGCGTCTTCAGCACGTCGGTGGCACGGTCGGACGAGGCGCCGTAGTCCTTCTGCACGTTCTTGTTCACCCAGTCGTTGATCTTGAGCGCGGCCGCCCAGGCGTCCTTCTCCTGGCCGGCGATCTGCCTCGCCTGCTTGACGATCTCTGGGGCGCTGGCCTCGACGATGATGTCGCTCTCGAGGTTCTTGCCGCCGTTGGGGTCGGCGAGCGGTCGCACCTGGCGCGCCTTCGGCTCGAACGCCGACAGCTTCACCGCGACGCGCTTGTCGTCGAGCCGCTCGTACGTCTGCCGGTAGGTGTTGACCTGGAAGCGCTCGGGCAGGCCGCTCATCACCAGGGTGAGCGTGCCCGGCACGCGGCGGGCCTCGGGCGGGGCCGGCTTCGGGAGCTTGACCCGCGTCAGCGAGAAGACCTCGACCAGGTCGATGCGCCGCGCCTGGTCCTCGGGCTCCATGCGCATCATCATCGTCGGGCCGAACTGCACCTCGAGCATGCGGCCCTTCTCGTCGACCGAGGCCACCTGCGGCACCTTGTCCTTCTCGCTCACCGTCACCGCGCGGGCGAGCTTCACCTTGACGCCGCGCAGGGTGCGCGTCTCGGTGCCGTCGGGCGTCGTCGTCCACACGTACTGCTTGAGGTCGGTGCTGTCGGTGACGATGCCTTCGACCTTCGCCCGGCGCTTGAGCGCGACGCGCACCTGGTCGGCGTCTTCGGCCACCTCCTTCGGGGCCGGGAGCAGCAGCGTCTCGTCGGGCTTGCCCGGCCGTGTGCGAATGACCTTGAGGCCCTGTTTCGTCGAAAGCCCGTCGAGAATCTGGTCGCCGCCGTCGCCCTTCTGCTCGAGCCTCAGCGACAGCAGCTTGCCCCCGGGCTTCGCCTCGAAGACCTTCGTCTCCTTCATCATGCGGTCGGTGATGCGGGTGCCGACCTTCGCCAGGAAGTGCAGCTCGTTCACGGCGACGAGCTGGTCACCCGCCTGGTTCAGCTTCACCTGGCTGAACATCCACCCGACCTTCTGGTTCTGCAGGTAGACGCCGAAGAACTCCCCCTCGGGCGGCCTTGCGACGGTGACCGCGTCGGAGAGGGGCGGCCCCTTCTGGGCCAGCGCGGGAGCGGCGACGACGACGAGGCAGAAGAGCGCGCAACGCATGAGAGAGCGCACGCTACCATGGCGAGGTGGGCGGAGCGGGCGATTGAGGGCCACGCCAGCTGGACGGGGCGCGCCCGGGCACATTCAGCGCCCCGCTCCACGACGGTGGGGTCAGAGCCGCTTGGCGAGGATGATGAGGTCTTCGCCGGGCTTGTAGAAGTCGCGGAAGCGCGACTCTTCCTTGTACTGCATCGCGGCGTAGAAGCCGCGTGTCGGCCCGTAGGCCTCCATGGCCGACGTCTCGACGCGAATGAGGCGCCCCTTGCGGCGGCGAATGTCGCCCTCCATGGCGCTCACCAGCGCCGCGCCCACGCCCTGGCCGCGCACCAGCGGGTCCGAGGCGATCCAGTAGAGGTCGAAGGTGCCGCTCGTCATTGGCGTGGGGCCGTAGCAGACGTAGCCCACTACCTTGCCGTCGCGCGCTGCGACGAGCACCTGGTAGTCCTTGTTACTCGGCTGGGTGGCGGCGTCGATCAGCTCGAGCGCGCACTCCACTTCGTCGGCCGTGAAGGTCTCGATGCGGCGCAGCAGCCCTTCGAGCTGCGTTCGGTCCTGTGAGACGAGTGGCTTGATGTCCATGGTGGCGCTCCTGGGCGAGCTCGACGAGGTGCAGGGCAAGGTCCTGGTACGACAGGCCCGCCGCCAGCGCCGCGCGCGCGAACCCGGCCTGCGGGTGCAGGTCGCAGTTGGGGTTGATGTCGATGACCCACGGCTGGCCGCTCGCGTCGACCCGCAGGTCGACCCGGCCATAGTCCCGGCACTCGAGCGCCTCGAAGGCCGCGAGCGCGACGTCGACGCAGCGCGCGCGGAGCGGCTCGGCCAGGTCGGCCAGGCGCGAGGGGCTGTCGAGGCACTCTGGTGAGGCGGTGTCCCACTTGGCCGAGTACGAGAGCACCTTCGGCTTGTCGGCGAACGCCGCCCCGAAGTGAATCTCGGTCAAGGGCAGCGCGCGCCGGCCGGCGTTGCCGAGCAGCGGCACGTAGATCTCGCGGCCGTCGATGAACTGCTCGACGAGCGCCGGCTGGTGGAACGTGCGCAGCACCCGGCTGACGGCGGCGCCGAGGCTGGCGCGGTCGCGCACCACCGAGTCGAAACCGATGCCCACCGACGCGTCCTCGCGGGTGGGCTTGACGATGAGGGGGAAGGCCAGGTCGACGGTGACCAGGTCTTCGACGCGGCCCACCACCATCGCGCGGGGCGTCGGAATGCCGCGCGCGGTGAGGATCTCCTTCGCCCGGTCCTTGCGCAGCGCGAGCGCGAGCGACAGCGACGGGCTGCCGGTGAAGCACGCGCCCGCCAGCTCGAGCACCGCCGGCACCAGCGCCTCGCCCCGGCTGTCGGCGCCGAGCGACTCGCACAGGTTCACCACCACGTCGGGCGCGCCGGCCAGCGCGTCGGCCACCGATCCGACGTCGTCCACCGGCCGCACGGTGACGCGGCGCTTGCCGCCGGAGAGCGCGTCGGCCATCGCCACGGCCACGTTCACCACGTCGGCTCGCGCCTCGCGCCCCGGGTCGTCTTCGAGCAGCGAGTGGTCGTGGTTGTGGAGAACGGTGACGAACATCGAAGAGGGCCTCTGGTAGCACACGCCGACGAATCGCCGGAAGGGAAACCCCAGGCCACCTTCAGCGGCGCTCGTTGGCGACGGCCCTCAGCTCGCGCCGCAGCCACGCGTTCGCCGGGTCGGCGCGGAGCGTCTCGGAGGCGAACCACGCCATCGAAAAGCCGGGCAGCGGCAGGGGCGGGCGCACCACCGCGATGGCCGCGCGCCCCGACCAGGCGCCGGTGAGGCGCCCGGGCACCACCGCGACGGCGTCCGAGTGCGCGACCAGCTCGAGCGCGGCGACGAAGTGCGGCACGCGCGCGGCGACGACCCGGCGCAGGCCGCGCGCCTCGAGCGCGTCGTCGACGAAGTCCCGCAGGCCCCCGCGCGGCGAGGCCACCACGTGGCGCAGCGCGGCCCAGGCCCTGGCCGTCGGCCGCCTCGCGAAGGGGTGCCCGGCGCGCACCACGCAGACGTTCACGTCGTCGAAGAGCGGCTGCGTCACCACCCCAGAGAGCCCCTCGACGGGCGGCCCCACCGACAGGTCGACGCGCCCCTCGCGCACCTCGCGCAGCACCTCGCCCATCGCGTCGGCCCGGAAGGTGACGTCGAGGGCGACGCGCGGCGCCTGCGCCGCCAGCCGCACCAGCAGCCGCGGCAGCAGCACCACCTGCGCGTAGTCGGACACGAAGAGGCGAAAGGTCCGCTCCAGGCCCAGGGGGTCGAACCCGGCCTGCGGAGCCAGCGTCGCTTCGACCTGCCGTAGCGCCTCGCGCACCAGCGGCGCCAGCGCCTTCGCCCGTGGCGTCGGCTCGAGCCCCGAGCCCACCCGGACGAAGAGCGGGTCGCCGAACAGCCGCCGCAGCGCCGCCAGCGAGTGGCTCACCGCCGACTGCGTGCGCCCCAGCCGCCGCGCCGTCTCCGAGACGTGGTTCGTCTCGAGGAGCTGGCCGAGCACCACCCAGAGGTTCAAGTCGACTTGATGAAGTCGGTTCATGGGCATCATCGATAGCATGCGATTGCATCATCACCAGCGCGGTGGGCATGGTGTGCCCCGACGTCAACCCGCAGCCCCTGGAGCCCACATGATCCGCCTCGTCACCACCGCCGCCCTCACCCTCGCCACGCTCGCCGTCGCCGGCGACGCCGACCTCCGAAAGGCCGCGGCCGGCCGCTGGAGGAGCGAGGCCGCCGAGGACATGGGCAACGGCTCGTTCTGCACCCGCGACTTCACCTTCAAGGGTGGAGCCTGGCAGCTGACCTTCACCATCTACGCGGACAAGGAGCTCAAGACGCCGCTCCTGGCGCTCGACCTCGCCGGCCCCTGGGCGACCGGGAAGGCGAGCGAGAAGGTGCCCGGCGCCACCGAGGCCACCTTCGACTTCACCAGCAAGAAGGTGACGCTCAGGGCGAAGGACGTAGCGAAGAACTTCGGCATGGACGGCTGCGGCCTCGAGGTCGGCAAGGCGAAGGACGTGTCGAAGACCGGCTGCTCGTTCGTCGCCCCGGTCGCGCAGTACGGCCGCGAGTTCGACCTGCTGAAGGTCGACGGGGCGGCGATGTGGCTCGGCGCGCGGCCGGCCGACGGCAACATGGGCGCCGAAGACAAGCGCCCCACCGCCCTCGGCGCGAAGCTCGTCAGGGCGAAGTGAGGGCGGGGGTGCTAACGAGCGGGTCGTGCGAATCCGCGACCCGATCCACGGCACCGTCACCGTCTCGGACGACGAGAAGCCCATCATCGACAGCCGGTTCTTTCAGCGGCTGCGCAGCGTGCGGCAGCTCGGCTTCGGCGACCTCGCCTTCCCCGGCGCGACGCACACCCGCCACGCCCACTCGCTGGGGGCGATGCACGTCGCCTCGCGGCTGTTCGACGCGGTGGCGAGCCGCTCTCCGCTGTCGGAGCGCGCGCGGGAGCGGTTCCGCGCCGCCGTGCGCCTCGCCGTGCTCTGCCACGACCTGGGGCACATGCCCCTCTCTCACGCCTCGGAGTCCATCGCGCCCCGGCGGGCGCTGCTGAACCTGCCGGCGTGGACCGGCGACGACCGGGGCCAGGCCTCGCACGAGGACTTCACCGCGCGGCTGCTCCTCGACAGCGACCTGACGCCGCTTTTGGCCAGGACCTACGAGCGCCACGGCATCACCCCTGAGCTCGTCGCCGGCCTCGTCATCGGCCGTCTGCCGCCGGGCGTCGACGGCTTTCGCGACGGCGGCCTCGACTGGACACCGCTGCTGCGGGCGCTCGTCTCGGGCGAGCTCGACGCCGACCGCATGGACTACCTGCAGCGCGACTCGTTCTACACGGGCGTCAACTACGGCCGGTACGACCTCGAGTGGATCCTGCAGAACCTGCGGGCGGCGGAGCGCGACGGCCGCGCGGTGCTGGCGCTCTCACGGGCGGCGGTCTTCGCCTTCGAAGACTTCCTCTTGAGCCGTTACCACATGTTCCTGTCGGTCTATTACCACCACACCTCCGTCAGCTTCGACTGGATGCTGCGGCGCTACTACGAGGAGGCGCCCGGTGAGTTCGAGGTGCCGCCCTCGCCCGAAGCGTTCCTGCTCTGCGACGACGTGGCCCTGTGGTGGACGCTTCGGCGCTCGAAGAACCGGTGGGCCGAGCGCATCTCGAGCCGCCGCGGCTACCGGCGCGTGGCCCAGTTCACCGAGCGCGACACCGACTACGATTTGAAGGCCATCTCGCTCGCGCTCACCGCTGCTGGGGTCGACCACTTCACCCTCGAGTCACGCGGCGTGCTGTCGCGGTACCACGACGAGGGCGAGACGCCCTCGCTCTTCGTGTTCGACCCGGCCAGCGGCCGCCTCACCGAGGTCTCGCGCTACACGCCGCTCTACCAGCGCTTCGCCGGCGCGGTGCTGCTGTCGCGCGTCTTCGTGCACCCCGACCAGGCCGACGTCGCCCGCCCCATCGTCGCGCGCCTCACCGGCGCCAGGGCTGCGCCGTGAGCGAGGCCCTCGCCGGCGTCCCCGCGCCCCCGCCGCCGGCAGCGGTGCGCGACGCGGCCGCCGTCGTCGCCTTCCGGCGGCACGTCGGCCGGGTCGAGGTGTTCTGGCTCGAGCGTGAGCAGCGGCTGTCGTTCGCCGGGGGCTTCTTCGCCTTCCCCGGCGGCAAGGTCGACGCCGCCGACGCCCGGGTGCCCGTCGCGGGGGCGGCCGGGGCCGAGGCCTCGCTCGTCGTCGCGGCGGCGCGGGAGCTGTTCGAAGAGAGCGGCCTGCTCGTCACCCGCGGGCCGGCGCTCGACCAGGCCCGGCGTGACGCGTTGCGCACGCGCCTGCTCGCCGGGGCCCCGTTCGGCGCGCTCCTCGCCGAGGCCGGCCAGGCGCTCGAGGCGCGCGACTTCGCGCCAGCCGGCCGGTGGGTCACCCCGCCGTACCTGCAGCGCCGCTTCGACGCCCGCTTCTTCCTCGTCGAGGCGCCCGAGGGGCAGCTCGCCAGCGTCTGGCCGGGCGAGCTCGCCGCCGGCGAGTGGATCACCCCCGCGCGCGCCCTCGAGCGGTGGGAGGCCGGCGCCGCGCTCCTGCACCCGCCGAACCTGCACACGCTGCGGGTGATGGCGTCGTTCACCTCGGCCGGGGCCGCTGCCGCCGCCCTCTCGAGCCCACCCTGGTGCGACGCCTTCGTCTCGCGCCGCCTCGAGTTTCAGCGCGGCGTCAGGGTGGTGCCGCTGGTCACCCCCACGCTCCCGCCGGCGACGCATACCAACGCGTACGTGCTGGGCACCGGCGACCTCCTGGTGGTGGACCCGGGGAGCCCCGACGAGGCCGAGGCCGAGAAGCTGGTGCAGCTCGTGCGGGAACTCTCGGCCGAGGGTTGCAGCCCCAGGGCCGTCGTCCCCACGCACCACCACGGCGACCACGTCGGTGGGCTCGCCTTCGTCGCGCGGGCCCTGGGCCTGCCCGTCTGGGCGCACGCCCGCACCGCCGACCGGCTGCCGGCGCCGGCCGACCGCCTGCTGCACGACGGCGAGGTGCTCGAGCTGGCGGGGCCGATGCCGATGCGTTGGCGGGTGCTGCACACCCCGGGGCACGCCGCGGGCCATCTGTGTCTCGTCGACGAGCGCTCGAAGGCCGCCGTGGTGGGCGACATGGTGTCGACGGTGAGCACCATCGTCATCGACCCGCCCGAGGGCGACATGGCCGTGTACCTCGGCCAGCTGCAGCGGCTGCGCGAGCTCCCCATCGGCGCGCTGTACCCGGCGCACGGGCCGGTCGTCGCCCACGGCGTCGCGAAGCTCGAGGAATACCGCGCCCACCGCGCCTGGCGCGAGGCGAGGGTGCTCGAGGTGCTGCGCTCGTTCACGACCCCCGTCGGCCTCGAGGCGCTCGTGCCGAGGGCCTACGACGACGTTTCTGCCTTCGTCTGGCCCATCGCCGAGCGCAACACCGTCGCCATCCTCGCCAAGCTCGTCGCCGAAGGCCGGGCCCTGGCCCATGGTGGCCTGTACCGGGCTGCCTGAAAGCGCGCGCAGGCTCCCGCGCGCGCCTCGACGGGGCCCGCGCGGTCCGAAGGCCTCGGCGTCGGCCGCGCCGCCGCCGTGGAGCCGGCGCCGTCGCCGATGTGCGGCGCGCGGCGAGGCTGCAGGTGCAGGACCTACGTCGCGGCGAGGGCGCGCTCGTGGTTCAGTCTCTATGGCTGTTGGAAGATGCGGGCAGGAAGTCAGCGGCCGCACCGCTGTCGGGGTGGCCGCGCCGGAGGCGTCCGATGCTCGAGTTCTCGTCCGCCACCTCTTCGACGCCTGACACGCGGCGCGCGACGCGCAGCGCGCTCGACGACGCGCTCGCGGGGCTGTCGGCGGGCGCGCCCCGGCTCGTCATCTTTCACGCCACCATGGGGCACGACCTCGACGTCGTGGTGAAGACGCTGCGCGAAGCGCTACCCGACGTCGACGTCGTAGGCTGCTCGTGCGCGGGGGTCATCGGGCGCGACGGGGCGAACGAGTCGATGCGGGCGCTGGCGATGATGGTGGTTGCCGGCCCCTCGACGGAGCTGTCGGTCGTGCACCGGGACGGGCTGGCGGGCGAATCGTCGCGGGCGCTCAGCCGCGACATGGCCGAAGCGCTCGTCGCCCGCGCCGGCCGGCCGCGGGCGGTGCTGATGGTGCTGCCCGGCATCGACGTCGCCATGGACGAGGCCATCGCCGGCGTCGAAGAGGTGCTGGGGCCTGACGTCACCCTCTTCGGCGGGACGGCCGGTGACAACATGAAGGGCATCGCGACGTTCCAGGCCGTCGGTGACCGGGTCTACGAGCGGGCCGGCTTCCTCGTCGGCTTCCACGACGACTCCCTCTCGCTCGAGACCCAGGCGACGCACGGCTTCGTCCCCGCCGGGGTCGAGCTCGAGGTGACGAAGGCCAGTGGGAACCGCGTCGTCGAGCTCGACGGGAGGCCGGCCTGGAGCGTGTACACGCGCGCCCTCGGCCTCACCGACGCGGCCATGCCCGCCGACACCATTCCGCCCGGAGCGGTCGGCGTCGCGCTGCCGCCCGCGCTCGCCGCCGAGTACGGCGACAGCCACCTGCTCCGCGTCATCACCCACCGGCTCTCCGATGGCAGCCTGCTCATGCCCGTCACCTGCGCCGAGGGTACGCGGCTGTCGCTGATGCGGCGCGATGAGGCGCGCATCTTCGCCAACCTCGAGGTGGTGCTGGGGCAGCTCCGCGGCCGCACCGGCGACCGTCGGCCCGTCGCCGTCTTCCACACCGACTGCGGCGCGCGAGGCCGCCTGATGGTCGACCGGGTGTCGAAGGAGGAGATCGTCTCGCAGATGCAGCGCGCGCTCTTCGGCGAGGTGCCGGGGCCGTGGCTCGGCATGTACGGCTTCGGTGAGATCACCGTGCTGGGCGGCCGCAACGTCTTCCACAACTACACCACGTCGCTCTACGTCTTCACCCGGACGCGGTGATGTCACCTGCGGCTGCCCACCCGGAGCTGCTCGCGCAAGTGCTGGCGCTGCAGCAGCAGGTCATCGACCTGCGCGCGCGGCTCGACCGGGAGCACCAGGTCAGCGAGGGGTTTCGCCGGTTCAGCGAGCGGGCCCTCGAGGTGGCCGGGTCCGATGACCTCTGGGCGCTGGCCGCCGACGAGGCCGTCACCGCCTTCAGCACCGAGAACGCGGTGGTGCTGCGCGTCGACGGCGGGGCGCTGACGGCGGTCGCTGCCTCGTGCGTATCGGCGCTCACCCCGGAGCACCTCGAGGCGCTCACCCCGACGGTGCTCGACGCGCTCGAGCGGCGCGAGGTGGTGCTCACTGGCCGGCCGTTGCCGCGCTTCTTCGGCGCCGAGACGGCGACGCTGGTGGTGGCCGCGGTGCGAGGGCAGCAGGCCGGCGCTCGCTTCGCCATCGTCGCCAGCGTGTCGACGCGAAAGGCCCCCTTCTACCCGTCGTTCGACGCGGGGCTGGGCCCCCTCTTCGCGGCCTTCGTCAATCACGCCGGCGCGCTCCACCAGCACCTGCGCAGCCTCACCGAGGCCGAGCGTGCCAACCGGGAGCTGCGGCGGCAGGTCAGCGAGCGCTCGGCGCAGCTGTTCGCCGCGCTGGGGCTGAGCCACGCGCCCGAGTCCCAGAGCCGGGTGCCGGTGCCGGGCGACGTCGTCGACGGGCGCTATCGCGTCGAGGAGAAGCTGGGCGAGGGCGGCATGGGCTCGGTGTTCCGGGTGCGCCGGCTCGACGACGGCAGCCGCTGGGCGCTGAAGGTGGCCACGTCGCTGGGGCCCCGGCAGCTCGCCCGCCTGGCGAGGGAGGCCCACCTGCTCAGCTGCGTGCGCCATCGCAACGTCCTGCAGCTCTCCGACATCGGCGTCGCCGCCGAGGGCTTCATGTACCTCGTGCTCGAGCTCATCGACGGGCAGGACCTGCGCGCCTGGCGCGACGCGCGCGCGGCGGTGTCACTCGACGAGGTGCTCTTCATCCTCCTCGAGGTCGCGCGCGGCCTCGACAAGCTGCACGCCTCGCACATCGCCCACCGCGATCTCACCCCGCGCAACATTCTGTTGGTGCGCGAGCCCTCGGGGCTGGTGGTGAAGGTGGCCGACTTCGGGGTCGCCCGGCACGAGTGGGCCGAGGGCCCCGCGGCGCTGGGCCTCGCCGAGGGCGGCGACACCGGCTCGCGGGCGACGCCGACGCCGACGCCGGTGACGGCCACCCACCTTGGCCCGGCAACACCCCGCCTTGACGTGCTCAGCGTCACGCAGACGGGCATCGTCGTCGGCACGCTCCAGTACCTCGCCCCCGAGCTGCTCGAGTCACCCGCCGCGTCGGCGTCGCAGGCCGACGTGTTCAGCTTCGGCGTGGTGGCCTGGGAGCTCGTCGTCGGGCACCGCCCCTTCGAGGGGGTGACGTCGGCGCGCGCCTTCGGGGCGGCCGCGTGCCGCGGGGAGCCGTCGACGCGCCCGGGGTCGGGCTTCGCGGGCTTCGACGAGCTGGTGTGCGCGTGCCTGGCCATCGACCCCGGCACCCGCCCCACGGCGGCGGAGCTGGTCGAGCGCCTCGAGGCGCTGGTGCGCCAACGAACCACGGGCGCGCCCGGCTGACGCCGCGCTACGCGGCCTTCTTCTGGAACTGCCCGGCGAGCGTCTCGAGCACGCGCCTGGTGTCCTGAACGAACTGCTCGTAGTGCCGCGGCGAGAGCGACAGCGCGCTCAGCGCCTTGTCGCGGGTGTCGTCACTCACCGTGGTGATGCCCGACATGAGCGGCAGGTCATCGGCGCTCTGGTAGACCGTGGGGGTGACGCCCCAGCCGGCCCCGTAGGCGATGTGCTCGGCGACCATCAAGATGGCCACCGACGGGTGCGGGTGCCCGCCCATCATCAGCTGGTGGTGGTTCTTGGTCACCAGGGTGAGCGCCGGCGGCAGCTTCCACGAGTCGAGGAGCCGCCCGCCGATGACGTGGTGCTGGCGCTCGACAGCGAGCCAGTGTTCGGGGCGCAAACGCACCGGCTGCTTGTTCTTCTTGAGCCACTCCGACAGCCCGATGAGCCCGACGGTCAGGCCGAGGTCGTGCAAGAGCCCGATGAGGAAGGCGTTCTCGGCCTCCATCGAGGTGTTGCGGGCCACGAAGCGCGACAGCCAGGCGGTGGCCGTCGAGTGACGGCGCACGGCCTCGAGCGTGTCGTTGAAGCCCTCGGCGCGCATGACGGTCATCTGGTACGCGGCCTCCATCACCACCTCGCGCACCGTCGCCAGCCCCATGCGAATGAGCGCCTGCTTGAGCGTCGTCACCGCCATCGGCGCGCCGTAGAGCGCCGAGTTCGCGAGCTTGAGCACCTTGGCCGCGAGCACGGGCTCGCGCTCGAGGAGCGCGCCGAGGTCTTCGATGCGCGCGTTGGGGCGCCGCGACACCTCGAGGATCTCGAGCGCCACCGAAGGCAGCCGGGGGAGCTCGACGGTGGGCTTCGCGAGGAACTCGTCGAGCCACGCCGTCAGCAGCGCCTCTTCCTGCTCCACCGAGGGCACGTCGTCATCGTCGATCTCATGGGCCCACTGGACGGAGTCCGGGTCACTGGCGCCTGGCGGGATCATGCACGGTGGTGATGCAAGGCTCGTGCGGCCCCCGCTTCGAGAGACGACCTGACGGGCCCCCGGGTCATCGGCGACAGCGAGGTCGCGCGCGACCCGCTGGGTCGGGGTCGAGTTACTCGTTCATCATGAACTGGGTGGTGTCCACGGCGCCGGCCTCGGGCTCGCGGTCTTCTGGCTCGGTGCCGCGCTTGAACCAGAGGTCGACGGTGCCCTTGCCGGTGGCGAGGCGGCCGGTCTTCTTGTCGACGCGGCGGCGCACGAGGTCGAGGTGGGGCGGGGGGTCGAACTCGGGCTGCGCGCGGCCCTGGAGAGCCCGGCTCATGAAGGCGAGCCAGATGGGGAGCGCGGCCCGCCCACCCGTCTCGAAGCGGCCGAGCGGGTGCTTGTTCAAGTCGTACCCGACCCACGCGGTCGTCACCAGGTCGCGCGTGTAGGCCGTGAACCAGGCGTCGAACGAGTCGTTCGTCGTGCCCGTCTTGCCGGCGGCGGGCTTGCCCAGCTTCGAGGCGGCGGCGCCGGTGCCCTCGCGCACGACGCCACGCATGAGGTCGGTCACGAGGAACGCGGTCTCGGGCGTCAGCACCTGCTCGCCCGGCTCGTACAGGCGCGCGTAGCCGGCGGCGACGCGGTCTTGCAGCGAGGCCCAGGGGTCGTCCCAGGCGGTGTGATCTTCGACGGTGCGGCCGAAGCGGTCTTCGATTTTCCGCACGAAGTGGGTGGGCTTCTTCACGCCGAGGCGGTTGATGGTGGCGTACACGTTCACCAGCTCGAGCGGGAACAGGCACGTCGAGCCCAGAGCGGTGGAGTAGTTGTGGTTCACCGGAGAGTCGGCCACGCCGTCGTCGTTGGTGTCGGCGTGGTTCGAGACGCCGAGCGCGCGAATGAAGGCGGCGAAGGCCTCGATGCCCACCTTCTCGTTCTTCTCGCCGAGCTTGCGGGCGATCTCGATGAACGTCTTGATGGCCGGCAGGTTCATCGAGTTGACGAGCGCCGTGCGAACGAGCACCTCGCCCTTGAAGTCCTCGTCGTAGTTGGCGGGCTTCCAGCGGTTCTGGTTCTCGGGGTCGTCGTAGACGATGGGGCTGTCGACGAGCACCGTGCCCTGCGTCCAGCCGAGCTTGTCGAAGGCGGTGGCGTAGACGATGGGCTTGAAGCTCGAGCCTGGCTGCCGGCAGGCCTGGAAGGCGCGGTTGAACTCGTTGGCGTCGAAGTCGTAGCCGCCCACCATCGCCACCAGGTACTGGCGCTGCGGGTCGATGCTCACCAGCGCGCTCTGCAGCTCGGGCTCCTGCTCGAGGCGCACCAGCGGCAGGTCGAGGCTCACCTCGCGCGCCAGCTGCTCGCTCCGCGTCTCGCCGTCGTCGGTGAGGCTCTTCACGTCGGCGACGGCGCGCACCACCACCAGGTCGTTCTCGGCGAGCGCGGCCTTGACCGAGTTGATGAGCGCGTTGGGGTAGTACTGCTCGGCGTTGAGCGGGCGCGCCCAGCGCAGGCCCAGGGCCGGCAGCCGCGCCCGGTGCTTGCCGATGAGCACCTCGGCCGAGCTGCCGTTCGCCTCGACCTTCGTCACCAGCCCGACGTAGGCGCGGCCGGGCGTGAGCGCCTCGTCGCCCATGGCCCGCTCGGCCCGCTGGAGGAAGGCCTTGCGCTCGTCGGCGGTCGTCAGGCGGCCCAGCGCGCCGCGGAAGCCCTGGCGCTTGTCGACGGCGAGAAGGCCCGACAGCACCGAGTCTTGCGCGGCGCGCTGCTTCTCCGAGTCCATCGTGGTGAAGATGGTGAGGCCCTCGTTGAGCAGCGCGGCGTTGCCGTAGCGGGCCACCACGTCGCGGCGCACCTCTTCGGTGAAGTAGGGCGCGAACTCGTGGAACACGTCCTCGACGTCGAAGACGCTCACCTCGGCCCGCGAGGCCTCGTCGTGTTCGGCCTTCGTGATCATCCCCTTCGAGAGCATCTGCCCCAGCACGTACTGGCGGCGCTTCTTCGCCAGCTCGGGGCGGGTGAAGGGCGAGAACGCCGACGGCGCCTGCGGCAGGCCGGCCAGCAGCGCCATCTCGGCGAGGGTGAGGTCCTTCACGTCCTTGCGGAAGTAGTTCTCGGCCGCCGACTGCACCCCGTAGCTGTGGTGCCCGAGGTACACGTTGTTGAGGTACAGGTAGAGGATCTGCTCCTTGGTGAGCTCGTTCTCGAGGCGGCGCGCGAGCAGCGCCTCGCGGAGCTTCCGCTTCACCGTCTTCGCGGTAGACTCGCGGTAGCCCTCGGTCGAGATGAGCACGGCCTTGGCGGTCTGCTGCGTCAGCGTCGAGCCGCCCTGCACCTTCCCGGCGCCGGTCAGCTTCTTCATCAGCGTCTTGAAGACCGCGCGGCCGGTGCCGAAGACGTCGATGCCGAAGTGGTCGAAGAAGTCCGCGTCCTCGGCGGCGATGAAGGCCTGCACGAGCCGCTTCGGAATGCGCTCGTACGGCACGACCTTGCGCCGCTCGTTGTAGAACTCGCCGGCCAGCACCGCGTCCTGCGTGTAGACCTCCGAGACGATGGGCGGTCGGTAGGCCTCGGGCCGGGGAAAGTCCGGCAGCCCGTCGGAGTACTTCCACGCCACGAAGCCGTAGCCCATCACCGCGGCCGTCAGCCCCGTCAGCGTGACGAAGCCCAGCACCTTGAAGGGCCACTTCCACCAGCGCGCCCTGGGTACGTCGACGAGCGCCAGACGTCCCTTCCCGCCCGCCGGCCCCGCCTGGCGCGCGTCACCTCGTTGCCCCGATTGTCGCCCCTGACCTCGCATTAGCTCGACCCCCGCTCGACGTCAGCGCGCGCCGCCGCGTCGCCACCTGGCGTCAGCGCCACGCGCGGCCTCGCCCCCGGTGCCTGCTCCGGGCCCGGGAGCGCCAGCCCCGCCCGCGCGAGCACCTCGGCGAGCTCGGGCGGCAGGGGCGCAGCAACCGTCGTACGCGCCTGGCCCTTCGGGTGGGGGAACTCGAGCCGGGTCGAGTGCAGGAACAGCCGCGAGAGGCCCCAGCGGGCCTTCACGTCGCGGTTGAAGGCAAAGTCGCCGTGCTTGGCGTCGCCGACCACCGGGTGCCCGATGGCGGCGAAGTGCCGGCGAATCTGGTGGGTGCGGCCGGTCTCGATGGTGCAGCTGACGAAGGCCACCTCGCTCGTCTGCCCCAACACCGTGTAGCGCGTGCGCGCCTCCTGCAGGTTCACCCCGCGCCGGGCCCGCGACTCGGCCGTCTGCTGGTGCTCCGGCAGGGGCAGGTCGATGAGGCCCGTGCGCTGCGGCAGCCGCCCCTTCACCAGCGCCAGGTACTGCTTCCTCGCCAGGTGGCGGGTGAAGACGTCGGTGAAGTGGACCATCGCCGGGCGGCGCTTGGCCACCACCAGCACGCCGCTCGTCTCGCGGTCGATGCGGTGCGCCGGGCTGGCCGAGAAGCCGTTGCGCTCGGCCTTCGGGCCCAGGTACGCGCGCACCAGGTCGACCACCGTGCCCCCGGTGATGCCGCTGCCGGTGTGCACCGCCATGCCCGAGGGCTTGTCGATGACCAGCAGCCACTCGTCCTCGAGCAGCACCTTGAGCGCCGAGAGGTCCACCTCGGGCGGCGGCGGCGGGGTGTGCTCGCGCTCCTGGCGCAACGCCTGGGCGTCTCCGCGAATGGTGACGACGTCGTCCTTGGCGAGGTGCTGCTCCGGCTGGCCCCGCCTCCCGTTCACCCGCACCTTCTTGACGCGGATCATCTTGAACAGGTGCGAGGTGGGCACGTTCGGCAGCGTGCGCCGCAAGAACTTGTCGAGCCGCAGGCCCGTGTCGTCCTCGCTGATGCGGAACTCGAGCATCGAAGGGCCCTTAAAACCACATCGAAAACCGTTCGTCACCCGCTGGTCGGCCATGTAGAAGCCCGGCCGTCATGCCCAAGCCGCCATCCATCGAAGAGCTCCTGAAGAACGGCAGCAAGCAGTGGAACCAGCTCCGCAAGGACGGGAAGGTGGGGCTCGACCACACCGGCGCCACGTTCCCGCAGCTGTTCTCGGCGAACGCCGACCTCTCGGGGCTGACGCTCATCGGCTCCGAGTGGGAGAAGTGCGACCTGTCGAAGGTCAACTTCAAGGAGGCCGACCTCTCGAACAGCTACTTCCACGGCGGCCGCCTGCAGGACTGCGACTTCCGCGGGGCGAACCTCGAGGGCGCCACCTTCGAGAAGCTGAAGCTGCTGCGCTGCGACTTCACCGGCGCCAGGGGCCTCGAGGAGCTCGAGTTCGACGACTGCGACATGGACCGCGTGGTGGGCCTCGACGGCGAGATGGCGCCGCCGCCGCCGCCGCCGCCAGCCGTCGGCATCACCAGCTTCACCCGGGAGCAGCGTGCCGCCGCCATGGCTGCGCAGCAGCAGCCCGAGCAGGACAGCGAGCTGCCGCCGTTCCGCCCGACCGACCCGCCGGGCACGCTGCTGTTCCGTGGCCTCAAGCACGTCGCCAACCCGCCGCCGTGGGTGCTCGACGTGCCGGGGCTCCGCCCGCCGCTCCCGGTGCGCATGGCTCCCGGCGTCAGCCTCGAGCACCTGTACCGCGAGGCGGTGAAGACCCGCATGGAGGGCCGCCGCCCGGTGCCCGACATGCAGGCCATCGAGAGAGCGAAGGAGGCCATCGCGAAGGGCGCCCCCGAGACCGCGGTCTCGACGATGTACCTGCGCGAGGTGGGCGTCGAGCCGGTGCCGTCCGAGGCGGCGCTGGCGACGCTCGCCAACGAGCTGACGGCCGCGATGGAGGTCGAGGACCCGACGGCCGACGTCGACCCGCGCATCACCGGGGCGATGCTCGAGCTGCGCGCCACCGCCGACGGCCTCGAGCACCTCGGTGAGCTGCGCGTGCGCCTGGCGGCGGTGCAGCTCTTCACCTCGCTCCTCGAGGCCGGCTTCGCCCCCGACAACAACTGGGAAGAGGCCGTCGACTCGCAGGAGTCCTCGCAGGACCTGGCCCACGTCGCCTCGAGCGGTGACCGCGGCCGTCTGCGCGAGGCCTTCGAGGGCTTCGCCGGGCTGCCCGACGAGGTGCGCATGCGCCGCCTCGCCTACCTCGCCGAGGCCACCGCGCACGTCGAGGCGATGGCCGGCGGCGAGCAGCCGGCCTGACGGGGGCCCTCTCAAGGCGCCCCCGGTGCGCCTCAGGCCGTCTTCTTCTTCGGCTTCTTGCCGGGCCTCTTCGGCTCGGCCGCCTCGGCCGGCACCTTCGCGAAGGGGCGCTGGGGCGGGTTCCGCTCCTCGGCCGCGACCCTCAGCGGCCGGTTCTGCTCGTCGACCAGCACCACGTTCGGGCGGTGCTTGCGGGCGGTCTTCTCCTTCATCCAGCCGTAGGCGGCGATGATGACGAGGTCGCCGGGCTTCACCAGGTGCGCCGCCGCGCCATTGATGCCGATCTCTCCCGAGCCGCGCTCCGCGGGGATGACGTAGGTCGCCAGCCGCGAGCCGTTGGTGACGTCGTAGATGTCGACCTTCTCGTTCTCGAGAAAGCCGGCGGCGTCGATGAGGTCTCGGTCGATGGTGATGCTGCCGACGTAGTCGAGGTCGGCCCGCGTCACGACCGCCCGGTGAATCTTCCCGAGCAACAGGTGCCTCAACGTCTTCTGGGTCTCTGCCATACCGGTCACCCTCGAGGCCTGATGGGGCGTAGCGCCCGCGACGGCGCGGCGCATAGGCCAGGAAGGCCCTCGCTGCCTAGCGGAACCGCGAGCCCCTCTGGGCAGGGGCGGCCCGGCCGCCGAAGAGGTCGAGCTGCACCGCCTCGCGCAGCGCCCGGGCGAAGACACCCTCGCGGCGCAGGCCGGCGGCGAGCGCGTCGGCGAAGCCATACAAGGTGATGACTTCGCGCGCGCCGGTCGCCTTCGCGAAGCTGACGAGGGCCGGGTAGTCGGCGTGGTCCGACACCGGGAAGGCGACGTCGGCGCCGGCGCGCCGGGCGCCCCAGGGCTCGAGCGCCCAGCCGGTGAGCGCTGCCGTAGCCACCGGCCCGTCGACGCGGGGGCGGTGACGACCACCCGGAGGGAAGAGCCCCACCTCGCCGTCGCGGAACGCCCCGTCCCACGGGCGGGCGATGACGGGAACGCCGAGGGCCGTGTAGAGCGCCGAGATGGCGTGGATTGACTCGTGGGCGACGAGCGGCAGCCCGCGGGCGGCGAGCTGGCGAATCACCTCCTGGCTCTTGCCGAGGCTGTAGGCCAGCAGCACCGGCCGCACGCCTCGCTCGAGCTGGCGGTGGCACCAGGCGGCGACCTCGTCGAAGACCGCCGCGCGCGCCGGGAAGCGGTACTTCGGGTGCCCGAAGGTCGCCTCCATCACCAGCGTGTCGCAGGCCGGCGTCTCGGCCGTCCGGGCGGTGAGGAAGGGGCCGGGGCTGAAGTCTCCGGTGTAGACGATCCGGTGCCCGTCGGGCCGCGTCACGCGCACCTGCGCCGCGCCCAGCACGTGGCCGGCGGGGAACAGCTCGAGCGTCAGCCCGCCCAGCGCGAAGGGCTCGCCATAGGCCAGCGCCACCGCCTCGTCGGGCGGCCCCACGCGGTGCTGCATCAACGCCAGCGTCTCGCGGGTGCCATAGGCGCGCGCGTGCCGGGCGATGTGGTCGGTGTGCGCGTGCGAGACGAAGCAGCCGTCGGCGCGCCGGCGCGCGTCGAACCACAGCGGAGCGTCCGTCAGCTTGAGGCCGCCTGTGTGCCACTCGACCGGCATCGGGCCCGAGGCGTTAGCGGAGCGGGCGCCCCCGTGTCACCCCCGGCCGGCGAGGAGCGCGCGCACGAAGCCCCCCACGGCCTCGTGCTTGCGAAAGCGGAGCGTGCCCAGGCGCGCGTGGCCGAGGAAGCCGAGCACCCGCCGGTTCACCTCGGCCCGAGGCAGCGCGAAGACGGCGCCGTCGAAGCACTGCGCGGTGGCGAGCTGCGCGGCCGTGAGTGGAGCCAGCGTGTCGAGCGACTCGGACGAGGCCTTCTCGAGCGCCACGAAGGCCCGCGCGGGCAGCCGGCCCGGCCGGCCCACGTTGTCTTCGTCCGAACGGAAGGGGCTGCCGGCGCAGGTGCCGTCGGGGAACAGCTGAACGATCTCGTCCGTCAGCAGGGCGAGGCCCGCGGCGCTGCAGAGGCGCGAGAGCGTCGACTTACCGTCGCCGCTCTTGCCCGAGGCCACCAGCGCGCCCACGCCGTCCGAGATGGCGGCCGCGTGGAGCAGCACGCCGCCCAGGGTGCGGGTGCTGACGAGGTACCAGCCCAGCCGCAGCACCAGCTCTCCCTGGAACATGCCGTCGGGCACTTCGACCCGCATTCGCGCGTCGTCGAGCAGGTACCGGCAGCGCCCCAGCGGGCCCTCGGCGACGGCCGCCTCGTCGGGCAGCCGGGGCCAGCGCTCGATGACGAGCGCCGGCGGCCGCGACGACGAGACGGAGAAG
>JADCJJ010000636.1 GCA_020247085.1 Myxococcaceae bacterium
CCTGACGCTTCAGCGCCGCCACGAGGTGCCGTGGAACGACTACACGTGGCTACCCGACGTGGTGATGACGCCCGCCGACGTTCGCGCGACGACGATTCGGTTCGGCGCGATGGCGACGCAGCTCCAGGTGGCGGAGAGTTCTCCGACGGCCGACGACGCCGGCACCCGCGTCGCGCGCGTCTTCTTCCGGGCGGGAACACTGGCCACCGCCGTCTCGCGGGCGGGCGTGCGCACGCCGCTGGCGGCGGGCACCTTCCGGGCGACGGAGTACACGGTGGGCGCGACGGGGCCGCAGGCGATGCCGGGCGAGCTGCCGGCCACCACGGCGTACACCTATGCCATCGAGCTGGGCTTCGACGAGACGCAGGACGCGGCCACCGTCGAGTTCGACCGGCCCGTCGTCTTCTACGTCGACGAGTTCCAGCGCTTCCCGGTGGGCACACGCACGCCGGTGGGCTTCTACGACCGCGTCGATGGCCGGTGGGAGCCCGAGGAGAACTCTCTCACCTTGAGGGTCGTCGGTGTGACGGGCGGGCTGGCCGAGCTCGACGTCGACGGCGATGGGCAGGGCGAGTCGGCGCCGGCGCTGCTGGCCGAGGGCATCGACGCCGAGGAGCGGGCGCAGGTGGCGAGGCTGTGGCCCGCCGGCAAGGCGCTGACGCGCGCGGGGCTGCGGCACTTCTCTCCGGGAGACATCAACGGGCCACCGCTGGCCCCCGACCCCAACGCGACGGCGCCGGCCTTTCGGGCCAGGCGGGCCAACCAGACGCGGCGGCCCAACTGCCAGGCCGGCAGCGTCATCTCGTGCGAGCGGCAGGGGCTCGGCGAGTCGATTGCGCTGACGGGGGTGCCCTTCTCACTCGAGTACTCGAGCGAGCGGGCCATCGGCTACCGGCCTCCGGTCATCATTCCGCTGACGGGGCCTTCGCTCATTCCCAACGTGATGAACGTCGTCGTCGAGCTGGAGATTGCTGGCCAGCGGCATCGTTTCGTTCGCGCCTTCGTTCCAAACGATGAGCTCATCTTCGCGTGGGACGGGCGGGACGGGTACGGGCGCCTCGTGGTGGGTCCGCGGACGCTGCGGGGGCGAACGGGCTACGAGTTTCCCATCACTCCGGCGCCGAACGGTGATGCCCAGCAGCGCTGGGCCCGGGTCGAGCCCTTTCCGCGCAGCACCGGCCTCTCTCCCGTCCAGAGCAGCATCATCCTCTGGAACGACTGGGAGGTGGTGATGGGCGCATCGGGCCAGCCTCCCGCGCAATTTGCCGGGTGGACGTTGAGCGCGCTCGAGCCCTACCGCGAGGGCACGCTCGCCCCACCGCGGCTGGTGACGGTGGCTGGCGGTGGCCTTCGCTACTCGGGCACGGGTGGGCCGCCGGCGCAGGCGGCGGTGGTGCCGGTGGGGGTGGTGGCGACGTCGGGCGGGCAGTTTCTCATCGCGGACTCGGCGACGAGAACGGTGCGGCAGGTGGGGGCCGCCATCACCGACGTGGCCGGTGCTGGTACGTCGGTGGCCGATGGCGTGCGGGCGCTCGACGCGCAGCTCGACCCGGGCCGGGTGCGCCGCGGGCCCGATGGCAGCCTCTATGTCATCGACGGGCACCGGGTGCGGCGGGTGTGGCCGGCGGGCTCCATCGACACGGTGGCGGGCCGGGCAGGCGTGTCGGGCTTCGCCGGCGACGGCTCGCTGGGCCTCGGCGCGCTGCTCAACACGCCCACGGGAGTCGCCGTCGCGGCGGACGGCAGCGTCTTCATCGCCGACTCGGGCAACCACCGCATCCGGAAGGTCGCTCCGAATGGCGTCATCTCGACGGTGGCGGGCCTCGGCACGTGCGGAGACTCGGGAGACGGCGCGCTCGCGACGTTGGCGCAGCTGTGCCAGCCGAACGACGTGATGGTGCTGCCAGGTGGGGTGCTGGTGGTGGCAGACACGGGCAACCATCGCCTTCGTCGCCTCGACGCCTCTGGCGTCATCTCGGCGCTGGCGGGCACGGGGACGATGGGTGCGTCAGGTGACGGCGGGCCGGCGCTTTCGGCGCAGCTCCTCTCGCCTCGCGCGCTGGCCTTCGACGGCGTCGACAGCCTCTTCGTGGCCACGGGGGCGCGCATTCGTCGCATTCGCCTCACGTCAGGCAGCATCGACGCCTTCGCGGGGAATGGCGCGATGGCCACCACCGTCACCGACGGCGTGCAGGCGACGATGGTGCCGCTGGGCACGGTAACGGCGATGGACTGGACGGCGGCGGGCCTGCTGGTGGCGGACTCGGCGGCCGAGCGGGTGCGACTGGTGCGGACGAATGGACTCATCGACACGGTGGCGGGCGCAGGCCCCGGGGCTGACGGCGTGGGCGGGGTGGCGACGCGCGCGCTGGTGGAGGCGCCGGTGGGGCTGGCCTTCGGGCCGGACGGCACGGTGTACGTCAGCAGCGGGCACGCGGTGCTGAAGGTGGCGGCGGATGGCACCTGGCAGGCCGTCGCGGGCCGGCGCGACGAAGCCGGCTTCTCGGGCGATGGCGCAAATGCGCGGCAGGCGCGGCTGTCGTCACCGGAAGGCCTGGCCTTTGCGCGCGACGGAAGCCTGTACATCGCGGACAGGGGCAACCACCGCCTTCGGCGAGTCAGCCCGTCGGGCGTCATCTCGACGGTGGTGGGCACGGGCGTGGCGGGCTTCTCGGGTGACGAAGGCCCGGGCGTATTGGGCCAACTCTCAGGCCCTCGCGGCGTGGCCGTCGACGGGGAAGGCCTCGTCCTCATCGCCGACACCGGCAACCACCGCATTCGCCGCCTCGAAGCCGACGGGCGGTTGTCGACGCTGGTGGGCACGGGGGTGGCGGGCCTCGCAGGCGACGGCGTGGGCGTGCGCGCGACGCTGCTGAATGCGCCGGCCGACGTCTCGGTGGGGCCGTCGGGCGACGTGTACATCGCGGACTCGGGCAACCAGCGGGTGCGCCGCATCTCTCCGCTGGGGCAGGTGTGGACGGTGATGGGGCGGACGGGGTGCACGGTGACGACGACGGGGTTGGCGGCGAATGCGTGCCTGAGTCTGCCCACGGGCGTCTTCGCCTCGCGTGACGGCGTCTACGTGGCCGACGCGCAGGCCGGCCGGGTGTGGCTGGTGGACGACGGCGGGCAGTTGACGCTGGTGGCGGGCAGTGGCGGCGCGGCCTTCTCCGGAGACAGGGGGGCGGCGACGCAGGCGTCACTGCGGCAGCCGCGGCGGGTGGGCGTCATGGCGTCGGGGCTGGTGGTGGTGGCCGACACGGGCAACGCGCGGGTGCGGACGGTGGTGACGGCGCGTGGCGTGCGCAACGCGGCGGAGGTGGCGGTACCCTCGGCTGACGGCAGCCTGGTGCACGTCTTCCGGGAGTCGACGAAGCAGCACCTGCGCACGGTGTCAGCGCGGACGGGCCGGGTGGTGGCGTCCTTCGAGTACGACGCCCTGGGCCGGCTGACGGCGATGACGGACGACGAGGGGCGGCGCACGACGGTGAGTTGGGACGCGCGGGGGCCGACGTCGGTGGTGGGGCCATACGGAGACGTCAACCGCCTCGCCGTCGACGGCAACGGGTACCTCTCCCGAGTCGACAAGCCAGGCGGGGAGTCGGTGCAGCTGGCGCACACGGCGACGGGGCTGTTGACGGACATGGTGGACGAGACGGGCGCGCGGCACCGCTTCGAGTACGAGGTGGATGGGCGGCTGCGCGTCGACACCAACGCCGTGGGAGGACTGAAAGCCCTGTCCTGGAGTCGGGCGGTGACGACGGGGCGGGAAACGGAGACGGTGACGCTGCGCACGGCGGCCAACCGCGTCACCGCGTATGAGACGACACGGCGCGCCGACGGGCGGGAAGAGAAGCGCACCACCTGGCCGGACGGGACGGTGACGACGACGCTGGTGGGCCTCGACGACTCGACGGTGGAGACGTCTGCCGACGGGACGGTGACGACGACGCAGCTGGCGCCGCACGCGCGCTTTGGCACCCTCTCGCCGGTGGCCGGGCTGGTGACGGTGCGCCTGCCGTCTGGGCTGACGCAGCGGGTGGCCACCTCGACGTCGGTGGGCTTCTTCAACGACAACGAGTTCTTCGGGCTGGCCACCGAGGCGAGGGTGGTTACGGCGAATGGCCGCGCCTTCGAGACGACGTGGGACACGGTGTCGCGCACCTGGACGACGAGGACGCCGCTGGGCCGGGTGACGCGGGTGGTGGTGGACGAGAAGGAGAGGCCCATTCGCCTCGAGTCCCCCGACGACTCGCCCGTGGCGCTGACGTACTCCCCCGACGGTGGGCAGCTGGCCTCCGTCACCCAAGCCGGCCGCCCCTCGTCTCCGTCGCGCCGGAGTCCTGGCAGCACTCGTCTGACTTGCTGCTGGCCTCCCAGGGCCATGCCGACGGCCAGCAGTCTCTCGTCCGTCGGGACACCTTTGGCCGCGTCGCCTCCGTCCAGACGCCCTGGCACACCACCGATGTCTCCTACGTCTCGGCGACAGGCCAGGTGTCATCCCTTCGTCGCTCCGGCCGCCAGGTGTCCTTCCTCTGGGATGGGCCTCTGCTGACGAGTGAGTCCAGTACGGGCCTGTCCTCGGTGGGGTTGACGTATGACGCCGACTTCCGGGTGGCCTCCATGGCCATCGACGGCGTCTCGACCGCCCGCACCAATGACGCCGACGGCCTCTTGACGTCCGTGGGGCCCGTCCAGCTGGCCCGCGCCCCGTCGTCCGGACGCCTCGTCTCAACTACAGTTGCCCCCGTGTCTACGGCCTACGCCTATTCCCAGTACGGAGAGCTCCAGTCCGTCACCACGTCCGTCTCAGGCACCGTGCTGTACTCCCAGGGCCTCCAGTACGACGCCGTCGGCAAGTGAGCGACTTCTTCAGGACGTCGATGCCCAGGGCGTTCTCGCTCATGGCCGCTCCCGACCATGCCAGAAGCTCGTCTTTCAACGCCCGTGCGCGTGCCGTCATTCGTTCCCGCAGTCGCCTCGATCACACCTGCTCATGCGAAACGAGGGGACCCCTCAGCAGCCCGCCGTCACTCATCGCTCACGTACCGTCACGGGTCAGAGGCTGGGCTGAGGCCACGTCAGCCCCGTCGAGGACGTCACGGCGGGTCGATGCAGACGCCGCTGGCGCAGCCGTAGGGGCACGTGGTGTCAGTGGGTGCGTAGCTGCACATGCCTCCACTGCAGCTGCCAACGGGAGCGTACGCGCGCCGCGTGGTGGCGTTGACGCAGGTGGCGGCTGGCGGCGTCGTGCAGGTGACGCCCTGGCACGGGTCGGGGTTGCAGGCGGCGTTCGCGCACCCGAACGGGCACGCGACGTCGACCGGCGCGTAGCTACACGAGCTTCCGCTACAGGTGCCAATCGCGCCGTACGAGCGCCGCGTGCTGGCGTTGAGGCACGTGGTGGCCGGCGGCGTGTTGCAGCGGAGCGTCTGCTGCCCGTAGCTGCAGACGCTCCCGACGCAAGTGCCCACGGGGTTGTACGTGCGCCGCGTCGAGGCGTCGAAGCAGTCGGCTGCCGGCGGAGCGTTGCAGATGACGCCGCTGCACGGGTCGCTGCTGCACACGCCGTTCACGCACCCGAAGGCGCAGCCGGTGTCGTTGAAGGCGTAGCTGCACGAGCCGCCGCTGCAGGTGCCAGCTTCTCTGAACGCGCGCCGCGTGCTGCCGTTGAGGCAGATGGCCGACGGCGGCGTGTTGCAGGCGATACCCTGGCAGGCGTCTCCGAGGCAGCGCCCGTTGGCGCACCCCGACGCGCAGGTGGTCTCCTGTGGCGCGTAGCTGCAGGTGCCCCCGCGGCACGCCCCCGGAGACACCCAGCCCTTGCGGACGCTGCCCGAGCAACTGGCCGGCGGTGGCGTCGTGCACATCACTCCGCTGCACGGGTCTCCCAGGCAGGCGCCGGCGCTGCAGTTGTAGGCGCAGACCGTGTCTGACGACCCGTAGGCACACCCGGAAGCGCCACAGACGCCTGGCGAGGCGAACCGCCGCTGGACGTTCCCCAGGCACAAGAACGGCGGCGGCGCGAGGCACCCCTGGCAGACGTCGCCCATGCAGCTCCCGGCGTCGCAGCCGCTCGCGCACGACAGCTCCACCGGGGTGTACCTGCAGCGCCCCAGGTTGCAGAGGCCGGGTGACTGAAAGGCCATGCGGGTGCTGCCGCTGCAGGTCGCCGCGGGCGGCGACGTACACCCGGCGCAGGCGGCGCCGTCGGTCCCGCAGAGCGCCTCGCTCTGTTCGGCCAACGCCACGCACTGACCGGTGCTCGCACAGCACCCGGCCGGACAGGAGTCCCCGTCGCAGCGACACTCGCCGTCGACGCACCGCTGGCCCAGGGCGCAGGCGCGGCCGTCGCCACACGCGCACTCCCCCTGGGTGTTGCACCCGTCGGCGGTGATGCCGCAAAGGGCACAGGCCTGGCCGCGGGCGCCACAGGCCGACACCCCTCTGGCCGACACGCAGCGCCCCCCCTGGCAGCAGCCACCGGGACACGACTCGGCGTCGCATGGCGACGGAGCCCCTCCACCGGCCGCGCCCCCTCCCCCGCCGTCCACTCTCGGCCCCTCGACACACCCGCCGGCCCGGCACGCCCAGGCCGGCCCGCACTCGTCATCTCTCGAGCAAGCAAACGTCCGACCATCGACGTCGATGGGCCGTGTATCGCACGCGACGATGAGCGCCACACACGAGCCGAACCCCTACTTCACGCACCACCTCCGCTTGCGGGACTCTGGTCCGACGAGGGCCCCGCGCCCGAAGACAATGGCCGCATGCGCCAGGCCTCCTCCCGCAACCAACCGCGCGCTCGCGGGTTCAGGGGCCATGCGACACGTGATGCTGACGATTCTGGTCGGTGCCGCCTGCGGCCCCAGCTCGGGCGGGCCCGACGGCGCCGCGGACGAGCCGGTGAAGGTCTTCCCTGATGCGGGAACCGCCTGTGGTGCCGACGTGGCGCCGTCGCCTGGCGTGGTGCTGACGACGACCGGCGCGGTGGGCGGGACGCTCCGTGAAGACATCTTCGCGTGGCTCGGCGTGCCCTACGCGAAGCCGCCGACGGGTCCGCTCCGCTTCAGGGCGCCCGAGCCGATGTCGTGCTGGCCGGGGGTACGCGCCGCCACGGCCCCGGGCGCCAGCTGCCCGCAGCGCCTGCCCGA
>JADCJJ010000637.1 GCA_020247085.1 Myxococcaceae bacterium
AGGCTCCACCGACGTCGGCCCCGCGCCCCGGCCCGGGCGCCTCTGCCGACGGCGCAGCCCCGCCAGCGGCCTCCCCGACGACACCTGCACCGCTCGGCGGGCGCGACGAGCGCCGCGCGGCTGCGCTCGCCACCCTGCCCGCCGGCTCCACCACGTCGCGGCCGGGCGACGACGACGGTGACGGCGTCGCCGACGCCGCAGACCGCTGCCCGCACGAGCCCGAGACCGTCAACGGCGTGCGAGACGACGACGGGTGCCCGGAGCTGGTGCTCGAGGCCGAGCCCGCCGTCGCTCGCATCCTCGCCGCCCCCTTCGGCACCGACAGACCGCCAGGGGCGCCACCGCCCGCCGCGCGACCTACGCCGGCTGAGCCCGCCACACGTCCCTCGTCACCTGAGTCGACCGCGCCACCTCGAGACGGGTCGCGCGGCGCCGCGGACGCCGACGGCGATGGCCTCGCCGACGACGTCGACCGCTGCCCCGCCACCCGCGAGGACCTCGACGGCTTCGAGGACGAAGACGGTTGCCCGGAACTCGACGACGACGGCGACGGCGTGCCCGACGCCGCCGACCGCTGCCCAGCCGAGGGCGAGACGCTCGACGGCGTCGCCGACGACGACGGCTGCCCGGACGCTTCACCCGACGCCGACGGAGACGGCATCGCCGACGCCGCAGACCGCTGCCCCTACGAGCCCGAGACGCTCGACGGCGTGCGCGACGGCGACGGCTGCCCCGAGGCGACCACGACGCCCGCGCTGGCCGCCCTCGCGGCGCGCGCCGGGGCGCTCGAGGGCCCCGCCGACGGCCTCGCGCCCGCGTCGGCCTCGACCGACGCCGATGGCGACGGTGTGCCCGACGACGCCGACCGCTGCCCCGCGGACGCCGAGGACGCCGACGGCTTCGAGGACGACGATGGCTGCCCCGAGCCAGACGACGACGGCGACGGCATACCCGACGGCCGGGACCGCTGCGTCCACGCCGCCGAGGTCTTCAACGGCCTCGCCGACGACGACGGCTGCCCCGACGAGTCGCCCGACGTCGATGGTGACGGCGTCGCCTTCGCGGCCGACCGCTGCCCGTTCGAGGTGGGCGCTGCGCCCGACGGCTGCCCGCACGCGGCGCCGCCGCCCCTCGCCGTCACCACCTTCTCGACGGCCCCGCGGAGCGCCTCGCCCGAAGACGGCGCCGCCGCTCAGACGCCGCCCGCCGATGCCGATGCCGATAACGACGGCCTCTCGGACGAGGAGGACGCCTGCCCGCGCTCCCCCGAAGACCGCGACGGCTTCGAGGACGACGACGGGTGCCCCGAGGCCGACAACGACGCCGACGGCGTGCCCGACGCGGCCGACCGCTGCGTCCTCGTCGCTGAGACCATCAACGGCGTGAAGGACGACGACGGCTGCCCCGACGTCGGCGCCGGCGCCGTCTCCATCGTCGGCGACCACGTCGTCCTCTCGGGGGTGGTGCGCTTCCGCCCTGGCGCGGCGATGCTCGAGGCCTCGGCGCTGCCGCTGCTCGCCCAGGTGGCCGCGACGCTGCGGGCGGCGAAGAGCCTGTCGGTCGAGATTCAGGGGCACACCGACGACGTCGGCAGCGCGCTGAAGAACCTGCGCCTGTCGCAGCGGCGCGCCGAGACGATTCGCGCCGTGCTGGTGAAGGCCGGCGTCGCGCCCACGCGCCTCGTCGCGAAGGGCTACGGCCCGACCCGCCCGCGCGCCCCCAACGCCACCCCCGCCGGGCGCGAGCAGAACCGCCGCGTCGAGTTCCTGATTCTCGGAGAGCCCCGATGAACCACCCCACCCTGCTGCGCGCCCTCGTCACCGCGAGCCTCGCCCTGGCCCCCACCGCCCGCTCGGGCCCCGACGCCTGCGGCGGCGTGAAGCTCGAAGCCGGCGTGGTGCGCCTCGGCAAGCCGTTGAGCGAGCCGCTGGTGAAGACGGCCGAGGGCCGCGCCTGCCTCGCCGAGGTGGTGAGAGAGGTCGAGCGTCACCGGCTGGTGCGCGCGGTGACCGTCGCCGCCCTCGTCCCCGACGCCGAGCGGGCCAGCGGCAGGGGGCTCGAGGCCGCGAAGGCCATCGCCGCAGCCCTCGTCGAGGCGGGCCTGCCGAAGGGCCGCGTCTTCGCCCTGGCGCCCGCCCTGCAGCGTGGTGACGCGCCGGGCCTGTCGCTGCGGTACGTCGAGCGCGCACCGGAAGACGTGGTGGCCCGCGTCGCCGCGGCCGGCGGCAGCGTCTTCCTCGGCGCCGACGAGCGCGCCCTCAAGCCCGCCGAGCCCGGCATGCCGGTGCTGGTGAACGAGCTGGTGAAGACCGGCCCCAACGCGCGCGCCACCATCGCGATGAAGGACGGCAGCACCGTCGAGGTGAAGCCCGAGTCCACCATCAAGCTGGCCGTGCTCCAGTTCCCCGTCGGCGGCGAGCGGCAGGTGCGCATCGAGGTGCTCGGCGGCGGCATCACCGCCGACGTCAAGAAGGCGACGCAGCTCGGGCGCTTCGAGGCGTCGACGCGCGTGGCGGTGGCCTCGGTGCGCGGCACCCGGTTCCGCCTGGGCGTGTCCGAGGACGACGGCGCGCGGCTCGAGACGCTCGAGGGCGCCGTCGGCGTGGTGCCGGCGAGCGACCCGTCGGCCACGCCCGTCGTGGTGAGCGCCGGCCAGGGCACGCTGGTGAGCCGCGACGGCCGCGTCGCCCCGCCCACCGCCCTGCCCGAAGAGCCGCAGCCGGCGTCACCCCTCAAGGGGCCGCTGGGCCCCGACGCGCGGCTCGAGTGGCAGGCCGTCGCTGGCGCCGCCAGCTACCGCGTCGAGCTGGCCCGTGACGCCGACTTCCTCGTCGACGCGAAGAGCGCCACCACCGAGGCCACCAGCCTCTCGTGGCCCGAGGCGCTGTCGAAGGGCAAGTGGTTCTGGCGCGTCACCGCCGTCGACGCGAAGGGCTTCTCGGGGCCGGCCTCGCGCATCTACGCGTTCACGGTGGGCCGGTGACGGGCCCGCGCCGCCTCGACCTCACGGGCCTGGCGCTCGTCGGGCTCGCCGCCGCCCTCTGGGTGGCGCGCGACGAGGTGGCCTGGGCGCTCGCGGCGCGCTTCCGGGGCGTCGGCTTTCCGCCCCTCTCGCTCCTGGTCTTCGCCGCCGCCGGCGTGCTCGCGCTGACAGGCCTGGCCCGGCTCCGGAGCGCCCTGCGCGCGGCCCTCTCGCGCGCCCTCTCCCGGCTCGACGCGGCCGAGGCGCGCCTCTCGACGCTGCCGGCGGCCCGGGCCCGCGCGCTCCGCTCGCTGGGCGTCAGCGCCGTCGTCACCGCGCTGGGCCTCGCCCTCTTCGAGGGCACCGCGCTCGGGCCGGCCCTCGAGACGCGCGCCTTCGACCTGTTCTCGCGGCTCCGCTTCCCCGAGCGCTCACAGGCCGAGCTCGCCACCGGCCAGGCGCTGCCCTCTTCGCGGCCGCAGCCCGACGTGGTGCTGGTGGCCATCGACGACGACTCCATCGCGCGGCTCGGCTGGCCGCTGCCGCGGGTGCACTACGCCCGGCTGCTCGAGCGCCTGTCGGCGGCTGGCGCCAGCCGCGTCGCCTTCGACGTCGCCTTCGTGGACGAGGCGCGCGAGCACCCGGAGTGGGACGAGGCGCTGGCGGTGGCCGCCCGGGCGACGCCGACGGCGGCCTTCGCCTTCACCGTGGCCCGCCTCGGCGCCGGGCCCCGGCCGCAGCTGAGCCAGCGGGCCCTCGCGGTGCTCGACGCCAACGCGCTGCCGCCCCACCCGTCGGGCGAGCGGCTGCCGGACTACGGCGCGCTCGTCGGCGGCGACGTGGCGCCGCGGCCGGTGTTCGACGCGCTCCTCGACAGCGGGCGCCCGATGGCGATGACGAACCTGCTGCTCGACGTGGGCGACGACGTGCTGCGGCACTCGCTGGTGGTGGCGAAGGTATCGGGGCGGCTGCTGCCCTCCTTGTCGCTGCGCCTGTCGGCCGAGGCGCTCGGGGTGCCGCTGTCGGCCATTCGCGTCGAGCCGGGCTCGCACGTCGACGTCGGCGGCAAGCGGCGCATTCCCATCGACGCCCTCGGCCGCACCCTGGTGCGCGCGCAGGGGCGCCACGACACCACCGGGCAGGGGCCGTTCCAGTACGTGCCGCTCCACGCGCTGCTGCGCGCAGACGTCACCCTCACCCTCGCCGGCAACCCGCTGGGAGAGGACCAGCGCTTCGTGCTGGACGAGGCGACGCGCGTCACGCGCGACGGGCAGCCGGTGGCGACGGCTGACGTCGAAGCGCTGGTGCACGAGGGGGTCTTCCTGACGGGCACGGCGCGCTACTCGACGGACCCGGGGCACGTCGACACGCTGGCCCTGTCGACGACGGCGCTGCGGCCGTCCGAGCCCGACTTCGAGCTGCTCGACGAGCACCACCTGCGCTTCGCGACGCTGGTGACGTCGGCCCGGCGCAGCGAGGTGGACCTGGCGCGCTTCTCGGGCAAGCAGGTGCTGGTGGGGGCGACGGCCCTGGCGGCGGCGGACCTGCGCACCACGCCCCTCGGCGAGCTGCCCGGCGTCGAGCACCACGCCACCATGCTGGCCAACATCCTCCACGACGACTTCTTCACCGAGACGCCGCGGGGGTGGGGCGCGCTGCTCGTCTTCGCCGCGGCGCTCCTCGCGGCGCTGGCCGGCGTCTCGCTCCCGGGTGAAGCAGCGCTGTCGGCGACGGCGCTCCTCGTCGTCGGCTGGCTCTCGGCGGCCTACGCCCTCTTCGTGTCGGGCGTGCGCGCGCCGGCCGTCGAGCCGCCGCTGGCGGCGCTGGGGAGCGCGCTGCTGGTGCTGGTGCTGGGCGCGCGGGCGGCCCGGCAGGCGCGGGCGAAGGCCGAGGCCGACCGCGAGTTCGTACGCCAGACGTTCGGCCGCTACCTCACCGAGCAGGTGGTGCAGCAGCTGCTCGACTCGCCCGACGGCCTCGCGCTCGGCGGCAAGCGGGGCTTCGTCACCATCATGATGACCGACCTGCGCGGCTTCACCAGCATGTGCGGCACCATGGAGCCCGAGGCGGTGGTGACGCTGCTGAACCACTACCTCGAGGCGATGACGCGCATCATCGCCCGGCACGGGGGCACCATCGACGAGTTCATCGGCGACGCCATCCTCGTCGTCTTCGGCGCGCCGGTGCCCCTCGAGCGGCCAGAGCTGCGCGCGGCGGCCTGCGCCATCGAGATGCTGAACGCGATGCCCGCCATCAATGCGTGGAACCGCGAGCACGGGCTGCCGGCCGTCGAGATGGGCATCGGCCTGCACAGCGGCGAGGTAGTGCTGGGCAACATCGGCTCGGCGCTGCGGGCCAAGTACGGCATCGTCGGCGCCACCATCAACCTCACCTCGCGCGTCGAGTCGTACACCGTCGGGGGCCAGGTGCTGATGTCCGAGGCGACGCGGGAGCGCTGCGGCGAGGCGCTGACGCTGGGCGCCTCGCAGGTGGTGTCACCCAAGGGCGTGAAGGGCCCGCTGACGATTCACGAGGTGCTGGCGGTGGGCGCGCCCTTCCATGTCGCGCTCGAGGCCACGGCCGAGGCGCTGGCGCCGCCGGCGCGCCCGCTCGAGCTGCGCTACACCGTCATCGCCAACAAGCAGGTCTCGGGCGAGGAGCTGTCGGGGCCCGTCGAGGCGCTGTCTGAGCGCGGCCTCGAACTGCGCGTCGCCCGGCCGCTGGCGGCGCTGAGCGACCTCGCGCTGCGCCTCGTCGACGGCGGCGAGGTGCGCCCGGGGGTGGCGTACGGGAAGGTGCTGAGGGCCGAGGTGCGCCCGGGCGTCGTGTACCTGCGCCTCACCTCGGTGCCGGCCGACCTGCGCGCGGTGCTCGACGCGGCGAGAGAAGCCCCCCCGCCGGCCCCGCCGGTGGCAGAGTCGGCGCTGGTGCCGTCATGAGAGCGCTCGGCCTCACCCTCGCCCTGCTCGCCGCCGGTTGCGCGTGGCTCGCGCCACCGCCGACGGGGTGCGCCGACGGGCTCGCCAACGGCACCGAGACCGACGTCGACTGCGGCGGCGACGCGTGCCGGCCGTGCGCCACCACCGCCCTGTGCCTGTCGGACGGCGACTGCGCGTCGGGCGTGTGCGCCCTCAACCGCTGCGCGGCGGGGAGCTGCGCCGACGGGCGGCGCACCGGCGCCGAGACGGGCGTCGACTGCGGCGGCGTGTGCGCGCCCTGTGACGTCGGCGAGAGGTGCGACGCCGGGGCCGACTGCCAGAGCGGCACCTGCGCCGCCGGCACCTGCGCGCAGCCCTCGTGCACCAACGGCCTCCTGGACCCGACGGAGTCCGACGTGGACTGCGGCGGGCCCGGGTGCCCCCGCTGCGCCGACGGGCGCGGGTGTGGCCGCGGCGCCGACTGCCAGTCGGGCGCGTGCGCCGATGGGCGGTGCGGGACGGCCTGCGCGCCCCCCCGGCGGGCCTGCGGGGCGGCCTGCGTCGACGTGCAGTCGGACGCGGCGCACTGCGGGGCCTGCGGCGCCGCCTGCGCCCCCGGGACGGGGTGCATCGCCGGCCAGTGCACGCTGGCCTGCGCCGGCGGGGCGCGCCCGTGCGGCGGCGCCTGCGTCGACGTCACGTCGAACCCACTGCACTGCGGGCAGTGCGGCGTCGCCTGCGGCCCGATGGCGCGGTGCGTGGGCGGCAGCTGCGTGCCGGCCTGCCCGCCGACGGCGGCGGCGTGCGGCGGCGTGTGCGTGTCGACGCTGCGCGACGTGCAGCACTGCGGCGCCTGCGGGGTGGCCTGTGCCCCGGGCCAGTCGTGCGTGGGGGGCGCGTGCCTCTCGGACTGCCCGGGGCCGCTGACGGCCTGCGCCACGGGGCCGGCCGCGTGCGTCGACGCGCGGAACGACCCGCAGCACTGCGGGGCCTGCAACCAGCCGTGCCCGCCGCGTCCGCAGAGCGCCGCGGCCTGCGTGGCCGGCGCCTGCGTCATCGCCGCCTGCCAGCCAGGCTTCGAGGATTGCAACGGCGTGCCGGCGGACGGCTGCGAGGCACCGCTCTTCGGCGACCCCGCCAACTGTGGGTTCTGCGGCAACCGGTGTGCCCCGGGGCAGGGGTGCACGAACGGCCTGTGCGGCTGCCCGCTGCCGCCGGGGCCGTACCTCGCCTCGTGCATGGGCTGCAGCGCCTGCGGCGGGGCGCTGACGTGCCAGTGCCTTGACCTGCTGGGGCTCCCGGGGCCAGCGAGCATCTCGCTCACGCCGCCCTGCCCGCTCTACTTCAACTGCGACGGGAGCCTGCAATGCACGCCCTGCTGAGGTGGCGCGGGGCGGCGGCCCTCTCGGCGGCGGCGCTCGCGGCGGCCGTCGCGGCGTGTCCCCCGCTGTCGGGGGCCGGCACCTGTGACGACGGCACGCGGGGCGGCGCCGAGAGCGACGTCGACTGCGGGGGCCCGGCCTGCCGGCCCTGCGCGACGGGGCGGGCGTGCTTCGAGGGCGACGACTGCGCGACGGCCGTCTGCGCCCGGGGCCGGTGCGTCGAGCCTTCGTGCCGCGACGGGCAGCGCTCGGCCGGCGAGACGGACGTGGACTGCGGCGGCGCCTGCCGACCCTGCGTCGTCGGCGCCGCCTGCGCCGCGGCGGCCGACTGCCAGAGCGGCGTCTGCGCGCAGGGCGCGTGCGCTTCGCCCTCGTGCAGCGACGGCGTGCGCAACGGCGAGGAGCCGGCCCCAGACTGTGGCGGCGCCTGCGCGCCCTGCCCGCTGGGGGCGGCCTGCCGGCGGAACACCGACTGCGCCGCCGGCGCCTGCCTTGACGGGCGCTGCGCTGCGGGCTGCGGGACGCCGCTGCTGGCCTGCGGCGCGACGTGCACCGACGCGCGCGTCGACGCGTCGAACTGCGGCGCCTGCGGCGTCACCTGCCCGCCCTCGCGCGTCTGCGTCGGGGGCCAGTGCCAGGTGGCCTGCGCCGCCGGGCTGACGGCCTGCGGCGAGGCGTGCGTCGACGTGGGGGCGAGCGTGCAGCACTGCGGGGCCTGCGGCAGCCCCTGCGCGCCAGGGCGCTTCTGCGTGGGCGGGCAATGCGAGGCCTCGTGCCCGCCGGGCCGCGTCGCCTGCGGCCCCGAGTGCGTGCGCCCCGGGAGCGACGCCCTGCACTGCGGCGGCTGCGGGCGCCCCTGTGGCCCCTTGCAGGGCTGCTTCGACGGCGGCTGCCGGGACACGTGCCAGCCTCCGCTGGCGCCCTGTGACGGGGGCTGCGTCGACCCGCGCTTCGACCCGGACCACTGCGGCGGCTGCGGCCTCTCGTGCCCCCCCGTCACCAACGCGAGCCGGCTGTGCCTGACGGGCACCTGCGGGCGGTCGAGCTGCACCTTCGGCACCGGCGACTGCAACGGGGTGCCGTCGGACGGCTGTGAGACGTCGCTGCGAACGAACCAGGATTGCGGGGCCTGCGGCGCGGCGTGCGGGCCCGGCCTGCAGTGCGACGGCGGAGTGTGTTCCTGAGCGGGACGAGGAGGCACCATGGGAGACGCGGTTCGAGAGCTGAAGGACAAGGCGAGCGAGTTGGCGCTCAAGGGCAAGCTGCCGGCGGCCATCGAGGCCTGGCAGAAGGTGGTGGCCTCGGCGCCTGACGACATCCCCGCCCGGCAGAAGGTGGCCGAGCTGCAGGTGCGCGCGGGCCGAGGCCCCGACGCGGTGGCCACCTACGAAGACGTAGCGAAGCGGTACGCCGAGAAGGGGCTCTTCTTCAAAGCGTCGGCGGTGTGTCGCCTCATCCAGGGGCTCGAGCCTGGGCACCAGCGCACGCTCGACCTCATCGCCTCGCTCTACTCGCGCAGCAAGACGCCGCTGCCGACGCAGCGCCCGCCGCCCCCGACGACGACGGCGCCGGTGGCGGCGACGCCGGCGAACGAGCTGGTCATCGACGTGGCCGAGCCCATCGCGCCGCCGACGGCGAGCGGCCAGCCGTCGATTCCCCTCTTCTCGATGCTGTCGGCCGAGGAACTCGCCGAGGTGCTGCGGACGGGCATGGAGGTGCGGGCCTACGCGAAGGGCGACGTGGTGGTGGCCGAGGGCGCCGCCGGGGCGTCGATGTTCGCGCTCTCCGAGGGGACGGCCGGGGTCTTCCGCGGGCACGGCACGGCGCAGGCGCGGCGGGTGGCGGGCATCGACGCCGGCGACATCTTCGGCGAGGTGGCGCTGGTGTCGGGCGCGCCGCGCGTGGCGACGGTGGTGGTCGAATCGGACGCGGCGGTGGCGCTCGAGTTCCCGCGCGAGGCCATCTACGCGGTGGCCCGCCGCTTCCCGGCGGTGCGGCAGCGCATCGAGGCCTTCACGCGGGAGCGGCTGCTGCTCAACCTGATGCGGGCCAACGCCGTGCTGAAGGCGCTGCCCGAGGCCTCGCGGGCGGCGCTGTCGAGCGCGTTCCGGGTGCGCCGCGCCAGCGACGGCGAGCAGCTCGTCACCGAGGGCGCGCCGGGGTCGGTCGTCTCGATGCTGCTGCGGGGCACCTGCCTGGTGACGCACGAGAGCGGGGAGCGGTACCCCGACCTCAAGGAGGGCGACCTCTTCGGCGAGGTGTCGGTGCTGACGGGCGGCCCGGCGACGGCGACGGTGACGGCGATGGGCGAGGTGCTGACGCTGCAGGTGACGGCCGAGGCCTTCAAGGCCATCGTGCTGTCGGACGCGGCGGCCGCCGAGGCGGTGAGGGCGCTGGTGAAGCAGCGCCTCGAGCGCACGGCGCAGTACGACCGCGACTACGGCATCGCGCTGGTGCTCGAAGACCGGCGCGTCTGACGGGGCCGCCGGCGCTGGAGCCGGGCGCACGAGGACGACGGGACGGCCGCGGCGGAGCGCGCGCGCCAGGAGGTGCACGGCGAGGGCGAGGACGCGAGCGAAGGGCCTGTCCGCCCGGGGGCGAACCCGAAGGTCCTCGCGCGCCGGGGCTGCCGGCCGTCGTCGGGGCGTCGTGTCGCCGTGCGGCGTGGGTCTGGCGCGTCGGCCTGTCCGCTCGGGAAGAACCCGGGCTGGCGGCGCCACTCGAAGGCGAACGTCTACCCCTCGTCACGGAGCCACCGCCCGTCGGCCCTCACCCGGCTCGTCGCCCTCGGCTCTGCTTCCCGCTTTCGTTCACGGAGTTCTTCTGCGGGGGCAGCGCGGATTGCCGGGTGCCCAGGCAGCGACGGAGCCCGGCAGCGGTGATGGAGTCACTTCAACTTCGGGCATGCAACCAACTCGGCGAACACGGTGTTCTGGAAGACCTGCTGGCTCTTGTTCACCCAGCCGGCGATGGACGTGAGCACAGCGCGGTCGAACACCACGAACTCGGGGTCATCCTGATCCCGCTGAAGGTTCGAGACCCGCCACTCACCACGCAACTGGAAGCACGCAGCAACGCCTGGTGCCCGGATGACGACCATCGCTCGCTGAGTGGTGCCCGACGCGACCCCGAACTCATTGACGAGGCGCGCACGCGCGTTGGTAGTCACCGCTGACAACAGCTCGAGGTCGCCCAGCTGAAGGGCCTTGAGCGCCTTGGTGCTGAGCTGTCTCAAGCGTGGCGAGGTCGCACCGGAACGAGGCGCGGGGGCGGCGGCGTAGACGGCCTCGAGCGCGGCGCGGGTCGCCCGGGACTGTGGGTCCGATTCGCACCAATGGGCTGAGCCGAGTGTCCAGACGATGTCCCCGAGCCCGACCGGGTTCTCGTCCTTGAACGAGATGAGGAAGGGACCGGCCGCACGCTGGGTGAAAGCCGAGCACCTGGCGGTCTCGGGCACAGGGCTCGCCACCGTGGCCACTTGCTCCAAGGGCGCCGCGGCCGACGGAGGCGACGGCTGTCGCGCCTCGGCCGGAAGCGCGGCGTAGGTTTCGACGCGCGGACTGGTCACGAGGCGACCGAGCGCCGCCTGGACCTCTCCGGGAGGCGCGCGCGGCTCCGAGGTACGGAATACGTGACTCACCTGGTCGACGGTGGTCCCGTCGCGTTTCGTGGCGAGCAGCGCGAGCGTCACGTCTCGTGTCACCACCTCGTGGCCGTTGACGACCACGGTGAACGCCGACTGAACCTCGCGCGCAGCCAACGAGGGGGACACGATGAGGTCGGCCTCGGCAGGCGACGAGACCACCAGCAACCCGTCAGCTCCGAAGGCGGCGGTGAGGTCGGCCCGAAGTGAATGTGCGTCGAGCCCAGCGGTTTCGAGTGGCGGGGCGACGAAAACCTTCAACGCCTTCACGGAGGCGCGAGTCGCCACTCGGGACGGCGCTGTTGGAACGGTGGCGCAGGCGGCCGCCAGCGCGAGAGCGAGCAGAGACCGAGGGGACATGTCAGGTGACTCCGGAGAACACGAGCAACAGCGCCGAAGATGAGGCGGCGACGAAGGACAGGGCGGGACGCTCCTCGCGTCCGGGGTGGCGAGCGCGGGGTTCCGGTGAAGGGCCGCACAGACGGGTCACCGGGTGGGCATGCGTGGTCTCCTCATCCCTCTCGGTGACGGCGTGGGCGATTGGCGCCGAGGGACCTGACAGCGCCTTCAACACGGTTCTGGTGAGCGGTGCGAAGGGTTGGCGCGAAACCTGAGCCCCGGGAACGGGTCAGGCCCGGGGGCCAGCGAGGCGCTCGAGGCCAGCGCCTCCGTGGGAGGTCGTTCGGTGTCACCGTTCACAGGCACATCGAGCTCGACTCCGGCCGCTGCGAAGGTCTGCGCCTCCACGCTGCAGCTCGCCTCGCCGAGCCGGGCGCAAGTGGGGTACCGAGTTGGTGGCGCCTGCCCTCGCTCCGCCAGGAGCGCCGCGGCAAGTGCCTTCTCCTCGCGGGTGACGTCTGCCGAGCGGAACAACGCATGAAGTTGCTTCGAGGTCTGGCAGCCAGGGCTCTCGCACCGGGGACTCATCACGGAGGGACACGCCACGGAGGGGCGAGGTGCAAAAGAAGGGGCGCCAGCGGAGGTGGAGCTCCGGCTGAGCGCGGGGCGCCCACGCGCCCTCCGAGGCCTCACGGCGGCGGGCCCGCCGCAGGGCCGACCGTCGCCCGTCACTCGTGCGTGCGCGCCGGCGTGGCATTCTGCGCGCCGTGCGCTTCTCCGGGTGGATGTCGGTCTCGTCGCTGACCCTCTGCGCCGCCGGCGCGTCGTGGGCGCTGTGGCGAAGGCCAGGCGTCTTCCCGCTCGACGACGGCCTCTTCTGGGCCACCACCGGCACCGTCCTCGCAGCGTGGGTGGCGGTCGTGGCGGCGCTGGTGGCGGCGCTGACGGCGCGGCCGACGCTGGCCCTCGGCGTCGGGCTGATGCCGGGGGTGATGCTGCTCGCCGGTGGCCTCTCGGGGCGCCTCGTCTTCCCTTCGGCCGAGGCCGCCTTCTTCGCCGGGCCCTTCGCCCTCGGGGTGCTGTGGCTCGTCACCACCGTGCGCGCGCACCGCGCCGTCACGCGCAGAGGCCGCGCGCTCGCCCTCTCGCTCTCGGCCCTCGCGGCGCCGCTCGGCGTGGTGCAGGCGACGGCGCGGGCACCCCTACCCGCGGACACCCGGCCGGCGCTCGAGGCGCTGCCCGACGCGGGGCCCCCGACGGCCCCGCCCGGCACCTCGCTCTCGGCCGACGGCGCGCTCGAGGCGCCCTGCGGTGCGGCGAGGCTGCGGCTGCGCCCCTTCGTCGAGTTCACCGACGCCTCGGAGGATGGCTTCTGGGCGCTCCGACGCACGCCGGTGGTGGAGAAGACGACCGAGGCGCCGGCGCTGGCGGGCCCCGGGCGGCGGGCGGCGCTGTCGGTCACGGCGGCCGACGGAGGCCTCGTCGTCGACGCGGCGACGTCGGTCCTCCTCGACGTCGCCTCGCACCTGAGCCGCACCGCAGACGTGCAGGTGTCGGGCCTCGTCGCGCCGCACCTGCGCTTCGACGCCACCGGGGCGACGCGCTACCCGGCCTCGACGTACGACTACCCGCGGGGCCGGCCGGTGCACTTCGCCACCTTCACCGGGGACGCGCTGGTGGTGTACCGGGCGACGAGCGCCGAGAAGGGCCCCTTCGTTGAGCTCGGCCGGGGACCGGCCTCCCGCGGCGCCCCGCTGGGAATCACGGTGCTCGAAGGCGAGGTGCCCCAGTGCCACCTCGCGTTCCTCGACTTCACCGCGCAGGCCTCGACGCAGCGGTCTCCGACGGCGGGAGAGGGCGTGCGCGTCAACGTCGTCCAGTTCGGCCGCTTCCGCGACGACGCCGCGCCGCTGGGCGTCGTGCTCTCGCTCGCCTCGACGGGCATCGGCAGCGGCCTCGAGACGACGCGGCACCGCGCCGGCACCTACCGCACCCGCGTCGTCATCACGCCGTCGCCGTCGGGGCCGTAACGTCCCCCCCGTCCCTTCGGGCCGGCCCCTCACGAGGGTTGGGGAATGGCCGCAGGTGTGCGAAGGGCCCGGCCGTGTCGTCGGTGCTCGAGGTGGAACGCGTCTCGAAGGCCTACCCGTCGCTGACGGCGCTCTTTGAGGTGTCGCTCTCCATCGAGGCGGGAGAAATCTTCGCGCTACTCGGCCCCAACGGCGCCGGCAAGACGACGCTCATCGGCGCCATCTGCGGGCTGGTGCGCAAGTCGTCAGGGCGCATTCGCCTGCTGGGCGTGGACCTCGACGTCGACCCCGTCACGCCGCGGCGTGACGTCGGCCTGGTGCCGCAAGAGGTGAACTTCGACCCGTTCTTCACGGTGCGCGAGTCGCTGGCGCTGCAGCTGGGCTACTTCGGCCGGCCGCGCGACGACGCGCGGGTCGACGAGCTGCTGGCGGCGCTCTCGCTGAGCGCGAAGGCCGACACGCCGACGCGGGCGCTGTCGGGCGGCATGAAGCGGCGGCTGCTCATCGCCAAGGCGCTGGTGCACCGGCCGAAGCTGGTCTTCCTCGACGAGCCGACCGCAGGGGTGGACGTCGAGCTGCGCCGCGACCTCTGGGCGTACGTGCGGCGGCTGCGCGGCGAGGGCACCACGGTGGTGCTGACGACGCACTACCTCGAGGAGGCCGAGGAGCTCGCCGACCGGGGGGGCATCATCGACAAGGGACGGCTGCTGCTCGTCGAGGAGAAGTCGGCGCTCCTCAAGCGCCTCGGCGAGCGGCGCCTGCACGTCACCTTCCAGCACCCGGCCCCGTCCTTGCCACCGGGCGTGAGCGGCGGTGCGCTGTCGGAAGATGGGCGCACGTTCACCTTCGTCGAGCGCGCGGGCACGGCCTCGTGCGCGGGGGTGCTGGGGGCGCTCTACGCAGCGGGGCTGCCGGTGGCCGACGTGGCGATGACGCCGACGCGGCTCGAGGACGTGTTGCTGCGCGTGCTCAAGGGCGGGAGCGGCGCGCCGTGAACGTCATCGGCACCCGCACGCTCCTGGGGAAAGAGGTGCGCCGCTTCCTGCGCGTGCCCGGGCAGACGGTGCTGCAGCCGCTCATCAGCACCACGCTCTACTTCGTCGTCTTCGGCTTCACGCTGGGGGCGCGGCAGGGCGACGTCGAGGGCATCGCCTACGCGACGTACATCGTGCCGGGCCTCGTCTTCCTGGGCATCGCGAACAACGCCTTCCTCAACTCGTCATCGTCGTTCTTCATCACCAAGATTCAGGGCACCATCGTCGACCTGCTGGTGGCGCCGCTGGGGGCGACCGAGCTGCTCATCGGCTTCGTCGCGGGCGCGATGGTGCGGGGGCTGCTCGTGGGGCTGCTGACCTGGGGCGCGGCGATGCTGTTCACCGGCTTCCACCTGGCGCACCTGGGCGGCACGGCGCTCTTCCTCGCGCTGTCGGCCTACGTCTTCGCGGTGCTGGGGCTGGCGGCGGGCATCTGGGCCGAGAAGTTCGAGCAGATCAACTTCTTCCCTACCTTCCTCATGCTGCCGCTCACCTTCCTCGGCGGCGTCTTCTACTCGGTGCGCGCCCTGCCCGAGCCGTTCCGCACCATCAGCCTGATGAACCCGGTGGTGCACATGGTCGAGGGGCTGCGCGCGGGCATGCTGGGGCTCGACGAGGGCAGCTCGTTGGGCCTGTGGCTGCTGGTGGGGTTGGCCATCGGCGCGACGGCGCTGACGCACCGGCTCCTGGCGGTGGGCTACCGCATGAAGAGCTGACGGCGCAGGCGAGCGGCGCGCCTCCCGGGCCGGGGCCGGGCTGGCAGCTTGTTCCCCGGGTCGGGGCATTCCCCGCTAGTGTGAGAGGAGAACATGGGAATCCGCTTCGGCCGCTACGAGCTGCTCCGGAAGATCGCCGCCGGCGGCATGGGCCAGGTGTTGCTCGCGCGGAAGGGGGCCGAGGGCTTCGAGAAGCTCGTCGTCATCAAGCGCATCCTCCCGCACCTCGTCGAAGACGAGGAGTTCTTCACCATGTTCGTGGACGAGGCGAAGATCACCATGCGCCTCGACCACCCCAACATCGCGCGCATCAACGAGTTCGGCGTCGAGGGGGGCGTGCACTTCATCGAGATGGAGTACGTCGCCGGCGAGGACGTGCGGCGCCTGGACAAGCGGGCGCGGGTGACGGGCAAGGCGCTGCCGCTCGGCGTCGTGCTGCGCATCATCGCCGACGCCGCGGCGGGGCTCGACTTCGCGCACAAGGCAAAGGACGCGAAGGGTGAGCCGCTGAACCTGGTGCACCGCGACGTGTCGCCGCAGAACGTGCTGGTCGGCTTCGACGGCGCGGTGAAGCTCATCGACTTCGGGGTGGCGAAGGCGGCGGGCCGGGCGCAGCACACGGCGACCGGCATCTTGAAGGGGAAGTTTCCGTACATGTCGCCGGAGCAGGCCGACGGGTACGACCTCGACGCGCGCAGCGACGTGTTCGCGCTCGGCATCGTGCTGTGGGAGCTGCTGACGGGAAAGCGGCTGTTCAAGGGCGAGAACGACCTGATGACGCAGCGGCTGGTGAAGGCGTGCCAGGTGCCCCCGCCCTCGCAGGTGGACCCCTCGGTGCCGGCGGCGCTCGACGAGGTGGTGCTGCGCGCGCTGGCGAAGGCGCCGGGTGACCGCTACGCCGACGCGGGCGCGTTCCGCATGGCGCTCGAGGACTTCGCGCTGGCCGAGAAGATTCCGGCGTCGAACGCGCACCTCGTGGCCTTCATGCAGGCGCTCTACGCGGAGCGCATCGCGAAGGAGGCGGACCCCCGCTCGCTGGAGGAGGACTCGGGGCTGACGGGCCTGGACGCGGGCGGCCTGCAGTTGAACGCGCAGGGCCCCACGACCATCGAGAAGCGGGCCGGAGGCGGGCCGGTGCCGGTGCAGCACAGCGGGCAGACGGGCAAGCACCACACCGAGGCGGTGCCGACGCCGCAGCGCCGCCGGGTGGGGCTCTGGCTGGGCCTGGGCGCGGGGGGGCTGGTGGCGGTGGTGGTGGCGGGGGTGCTGCTGCGAGGGACCGGGCCGGGAGCGCCGCGCCAGCCATCGACGCCACCGCTGGAGAAGCCGCCCGAGGTGGTGACGCCCGCGGTGCCGCCGCCCGAGCCGGTGCGCGTCGAACCGGCGCCGGCGCCCATCGAGTACGCCACCTTCTCGCTCACGTCGGAGCCCGAGGGGGCCGAGGTCTCGGTGGGCGGTGAGAAGAAGGGCCTGACGCCGCTCGAGGTGAAGGTCGAGAAGACGAAGCTGCCGATGCTGCTCGAGGTGTCACGCGAGGGCTACGAGCCGTACCAGGCGACCCTCAGCGACGCGACGGGCGCGGCGTTGACGGCGGCGCTGAAGAAGAAGGCGCCGGTGGGCGGCAAGGTGGGCCCGCGGCCGAGTGACATCAAGACGACGCGCTGACGCGCTCCGCGCCGGTTCCCCTGGCGGTGGGTGTTCGACCTGACGACGCCCCGGCCTTGCGGCGGCTTCGGAGCCGCGCGCGGGGCGTCGGGGCGAGCGCTCAGTACCAGGCCCAGATGTAGTCGACGGTCGGGAGGATGTTGTTGCTGCGCCCGCGGACGCGCTCGGAGAAGCCGTCGGCCTGACGGACGACCTGGGAGGCGCCCTGGTCGGCGTTGGCCCAGAGGACACCGACGGTGACGCGGCTCTGTTGGAAGACGGCGATGTCGAGGCCGAGGTGGGCGGTGACGACGACGTTCGAGATGGGGGCGATGGGGCCGACGGGCTGGCCGGAGACGACGAGGGTGCCCTGGGCGCCGGTGACGAAGAGGTTGGCCTCGCCGCGCAAGCGCAGGCGTTCACCGAAGGCGTGGTCCCACGCGCCGCCGACGCGGGCGCAGAAGCCGGTGAGGGGCGCGGCGAGGAGCAGGTCGAGGGGGATGACGAAGGAGTTGAGGGGGGTGGCGCTGTTGGGGCCCAGCGGCACGCGCAGCGCGGCGTCGGCCTTCACGGTCCACACGTCGTGCTCGAAGGCGGAGCCCGAGAAGACGACGCCGAGGCGGGGCACGAGCATCCACCCGATGTCATTCGAGCTCGTCTCCCACGAGGGGAAGAAGAAGCCCTTCATGAGGCGCATGCCGAAGGTGGGGAGCGACAGGCCAGCCTCGGCGGTGAGCTGGAAGCGGCCGTCGAGGAGGCGGAAGCGCGAGTTGAGGTTGGGGGCGACGAAGAAGACGAGCGGGTTGGCCTCGAGCTCGATGCCGTCGGCGATGGCGACGCGGAGGGGGTTGAAGAGGCCGACGCTGGCGGCGCCGCGTTGGCCGACGGCGGCGGTGTCGCGGGCGGGCCTCGGGGCGGCGAGGGCAGAGGCGGCGACGAGGAGGGAGAGGGCGAGCGTCTTCATCGGAGCTCCCAGGTGCCGGCGACGGGGGCGTGGTCTGACAGGCGAATCGCGTCCTGGGTGACGCCGAGGCGACCCGGGCCCTGGATGACGTCGGTGTCGCGCCAGCCGTCGGTCTTGCGGACGAAGAGGTAATCGAGGGTGCGGTTCCAGAAGCCGGGAACGCCCTCGTCGTTCTTCGAGTCGGGGCCGAGCACGCTGTGGGTGAAGTACTGGCGCTGCTGGGCGTCACCGACGCCGTAGCGTGCCAGCGGGATGAACGGGTTGAAGTCGTCATAGAAGCGCTTCATGACGCTGGGGGTGTAGGGGGGCTGCTCGAAGGCGGTGCCTTTGGCCGAGGCGCGCTCGTCGAGGAACCCGGCGAGGCGCAGCTTGCCGTCGCAGCCGTCTGGGGAGCCGGCGTCGGCCTTCTCGTCGCACACGGGGGGCAGCTCGTTGAAGTCTCCGCCGAGGAGGAACGGGAGGGGTTCGGCCTTCACGAGCTCGTGAATCTGGGCGATCTGCTTCTGCTTGGTGCCGTCCTGATCATAGGCCTCGGTGTGGACGGCGTAGACGGCGACGGCGCGGTCGCCGAGGTCGAGCTCGGCGCGGGCGATGGCGCGCTTGATGTAGAACGTGGCAGTGAGGGGGTCCTGGTCGGTGCGGTCGGCCTGGCGAATGCGTTCGGCCTTCACGATGGGGTAGCGGCTGTGAATGGCGTTGCCGAGGTTGATGCGGCCGAGGCCCTCGCTGGGCACGTAGCGGGCGTCCCAGGTCGAGGCGTAGGCGGCGTAGCGCAGGTTGGTGTTGTCGAGCAGGAACTGCACCATGTCGACGTAGGCGCTGCGCTTGGAGCCGGCCTCGATCTCCGAGGTGAGCAGCACGTCGGGGTCGTACTCCTTGACGAGCTGAGCGACCTTCGAGAGGCAGTCGTTCACCTCGGTGGCCGAGAGCTGCACGCGGTCGCCCCAGAAGTCGAACCAGAAGTCGACGCGACAGGCGCCGTATTTGACGTTCCAGGCCATGACCTTGAGTGACGAGGGGTTCTGCGGTGGCGCTGGGTGTTCGACCTTCGCCCGGAAGCGGGGCACCTCTTCGCGGGAGAAGTTCATGGGGTCGGCGACCCACTCGCAGCTCGAGAGCAGGAGGGCGACGAGGCACGACAGGAGGGTGAGCGGACGCATCGAATCGGCACCATCGCAGGCAGCCCGAAGGGCGCAAGCCTGTCGCGGCCCCGCTCAGACGCAGTGCTCCGACGGTGCGCCTCGGACGCAGGAGGCGGGTGCTACACCGCGGTGCACCCCACGAAGCCCACCAGGCCCCCCCAACACCCCCCAACGCACCATGCCCCTCCCCCTCCTCGCCACGCTCACCCTGGCGGCGCTGGCCCTCGGCTACCGCCTCTACGGGGGCTTCGTCGCGCGCCAGTACGCGCTCGACGACGCGACGCCGACGCCGGCGGAGCGCCACGCCGACGGCGTGGACTTCGTGCCGACGAAGCCCTTCTACCTGCTGGGGCAGCACTTCTCGGCCATCGCGGCGGCGGGGCCCATCGCCGGGCCGATTCTGGCGGCGCAGCAGTTCGGCTGGCTGCCGGCGCTGCTGTGGATTCTCTTCGGCGTCGTCTTCATCGGCGCGGTGCACGACCTGTCGACGCTGGTGGCCTCGGTGCGGCACGAGGGCCGGAGCATCGCCGAGGTGGTGAAGGCGACGCTGGGTCCGCGCGCGGGCACGGCGATGATGGCGTTCATCTGGGTCGCGCTCGTCTACGTCATCGTGGCCTTCACCGACGTCACGGCGAGCACCTTCGTCGCCGGCGACCCCGAGCTCGAGGGGCTGACGTTCGACTTCAACCCCGGCGGCGCGGTGGCGCTGGCGTCGGCGCTGTACCTGGCGCTGTCGGTGGTGATGGGGGTGGTGGAGCGCTTCGTGAGGCCCCCGCTGTGGCTGCAGACGGTGGTCTTCGTGCCGGCGGTGCTGGGCGTGGTGTGGCTCGGAACGCGGTACTCGGGCGCGCTCTCCTTCGACGCCACCACCTGGGCCGTGCTCATCCTCGCGTACTGCTTCGTGGCCTCGCTGACGCCGGTGTGGGCGCTGCTCCAGCCGCGCGGGTACCTCGGCGGCTTCGTGCTGTACCTGGCGCTCGCCATCGGCACGGTGGGGCTCTTCTTCGGCGGCTTCGAGGTGCGCCTGCCGGCCTTCAAGGGCTTCCCGGTGCCCGGCGCCTCGGGGCTGCTCTTCCCCTTCCTCTTCGTCACCATCGCCTGCGGGGCATGCTCCGGGTTCCATGGGCTCGTCTGCAGCGGCACGACGTCGAAGCAGATCTCCAAGGAGTCGCACTGCCACCCGGTGGGCTACGGCGCGATGCTGCTCGAGGGCTTCGTGGCCGTCATCGCGCTGGCGACGGTGATGATCGTCTCGTCGAACGAGCTGGCCGGCAAGCCGGCGGGCACGGTGTACGGCATCGGCCTGGGGCGCTTCTTCGCGGTGGTGCTGGGCCAACAACACCTCGCCTTCGCCATCACCTTCGGCGCCATGGCGTTCTCGACGTTCGTCTTCGATACGCTGGACGTCTCGACGCGCCTGGGGCGCTACATCGTGCAGGAGATGACGGGGCTGTCGGGGCGCCTCGGCGGCCTCCTGGGCACGGCGCTGACGGTGGGCGTGCCGCTGGGCTTCCTGCTGGTGGCGCAGGCCGGGAGCTGGAAGAGCTTCTGGACGCTCTTCGGCACCTCGAACCAGCTGTTGGCGGCGCTGTCGCTGATGGGCGTGTCGGTGTGGCTCAAGCGCCAGGGCCGCCGGTACTGGTACACGCTGGCGCCGATGCTCTTCGTGACGGCGGTGACGCTGACGTCCCTTTCGCTGCAGGTGCGCGACGCCCTCTTCGCCGACGCCGCCACCGCGGCGCAGCGGGTGAACGGGGCCGTGGCGGTGCTGCTCTTCGCGCTCGCGGCCGGCTTGCTGACGACGGGCGCGAAGGCGCTGCTCGAGCCCTCGCCCTCGCCCGCCCCGGCGCGCTGACGAGGCCGGCGCCAACCGTCAGCGCGACGCGAGGGCCGCGGCCAGCGTGGGCAGCACCACCTCGGCGCCGCCGGTCAGCTCGGTGACGCCGGAGAACGGCGCCGGCTCGACGTTGACGTTCACCACGCGCGCCCCCGACACCTCGGCCGCGCGCCGCGCCGAGCTGGTGATGCCCACCGAGAACGAGGTGCCCACGAAGACGACGACGTCGGCGGCGTCGAGCGCCCTTCGGGCCCGGTGGGCCTGAAAGCCGGGGTGCCCGTCGTAGTATTCGTCGAAGAGGAGCACGAGCGGCCGCATCGGCGCGCCGCACCGCGCGCACCGCGGGAAGACGCCGTCGGCCAGGCGCGACAGGTCGACCGACGGGACGGCATCGTCGACCCCCGCGCAGCCCCCGCCTGACGCACAGATGAAGCGGTCGTGGCGCCCGTGAATCTCGATGAGCTGCGCCTCGGGGTGCCCGGCGGCGCGGTGGAGCCCGTCGATGTTCTGCGTGATGACCAGGTCGCGGGGCGAGCGCCCGACGAGACGCACCAGCGCGTGGTGACCCATGTTGGGCATCACGCCGGCCTGCAGCAGCTCACCGTGCGCGCCCAGCCAGAACGTCCTCCACCAGGCGGCCGGGTCGGACAGGAACTTCTCTCGCGTGCCCCACTCGAGCACGTACTCGCCCCACACCGCGTCGGGCCCGCTGCGGTAGGCCCGAATGCCTGAGGGCACCGACAGCCCGGCTCCGCAGAGGAACACCACCTGCCCCGCGTCTCGAAGCCAGCCGGCGACCCGCGCGACGTCGTCCATGCGCTCCATCGTGGCCCAGCGGGGCCGTGGGCGTCACCTCGTGGCCAGCGCAGCCGGGCGGACGCCGACGCCCATTTGCCGGCGACCAAGGCGACGGCAGGCGCTCCGGGGCGCGGGCCGGAGAACTGGAGTACGGCCGCGCGGCGCCATGGAAGCGGTCAGCCCCGACACGCTGCTCGACGACGTGGTGGAGGAGTTCCTCCAGGCGCACGCGCACTCGCGCGCGGCGCTGGCCCTCGCCGAGCGCCTCGCCTCGTCGCCCGCCGACGCCTCCACCTCGGCCGTCGCGCAGCGGGTCGCCGACACCTTCGAGCGCCACCTCGAGGTGCACTTCGCCGACGAAGAGGCGACGCTCACCCCGCGGCTGCAAGGCCGGGTCGCGGCGCTCGACCGGGCCATCGCCACCATGCGGCTCGAGCACGTGGCACTCCACGCGCTGGTGTCGCGCGTCACCTTCCTCACCCGCCTCATCGCGAGGGACCCGCAGCGCCTGCTGAGCGTTCGGTTCGAGCTGATGCGCGCCGCCGATGACCTGCGCCTCCGGCTGGTCACCCACCAGGCCCTCGAGGAGTCGCTGCTGTTCCCCGCCGTGAAGCGGCTGCTCACCTGCAGCGACGTCGAGGCGATGCGCGCCGAGATGACGCAGCGCCGCGCCCTGGCGAGCGACTGACGCCCGCCCCCCCCCTGCGGCGGCCTCGACGATGGCCTCGAAGCGGCCCGGGGCGGCTACCCCTTCACGCCGGCGGCGAGCAGGGCCTTGCGGTACGTCGCGGCCACCTGCCCCATCGCGAAGCGTCGCGGCACGAAGCGGAAGGCGAAGAGGCCGAGCTGGTTGACGAAGCCCGGCACCGCCAGGTGCTCCCGGCGCTGCATCGCGCGAATGGCCGCCCGCGCCGTCACGTCCACCGGGGCGAGCCAGCTCCGCAGCGCCGCGAAGCGCTCTCCCGCCGTCATCTCGGTCTGGATACCGCCGGGCGCGAACACCGTCATGCTGACGGGTTGACCCTCGAGCTCGTGCGCCAGCGCGGTGCCGAAGGAGTTGAGGAACGCCTTCGTACCCGAGTACGCCGACTGGTACGGCACCGGCATGACGCCGGCCATCGACGACACCAGCATGATGCCGCCGCCCAGCTGGTGCTGCTTCATGTGCGCCACCAGCTCGGTGGCCATGCGCACGTTGCTCGTCACGTTGAGCTGCAGCATCGACAGGAAGTCGTCCCACGGCATCTCGTGGTGGTGCCCGAAGTGCGAGACGCCCGCGTTGAGAATGGCGCCGTAGAGCGGCCGGCTGGCCGTCGCCTCGGACAGCACCCGGTCCACGTCCTCGGGCTTCCCCATGTCACCGGTGACGATGGCCACCTGTACACCCTTCGCCTCGAGCTCGGCCTTGAGCTCCTCGAGGCGCTGGGCGCGGCGCGCCGACACCACGAGGTTGGCCTGGTGCTCGACGGCGAGCTGGCGGGCCATCTCCCGGCCCAGGCCGGCCGACGCGCCGGTGACGAGTACCCACTTGCCGCGAAAGTCCATGCAGGCGGCGCCTAGCGCCGCTCGGCCCTGCCAGCAAGGGGCCCCCCGGCGCGGGCCGTCAGCCGCTGTCGCGCAGCGCGCGCACCAGCCCCTCGAGGGTGTCCTGGGCGCCGGGCGGGCGCCGCCCCCGTGACGCCCACACCACGCGCGCCAGCACGCGCAGCTCGTCGCGCACGCGGGCCCACGCCTCGGTTTCCCGCAGGCGGTCAGCCTGCCGCGCCACCGGAATGAGGCCCGCCATCACCAGCGGGGCGCGCTCGGCCGAGCTCGGCAGCTCGGAGAGGACGGCGGCCACCTCGAAGAGGGCCTCGCGCGGCTCGCTCCTCAGCGAGAGGGACGACGGCAAGGCGCGCTCCCGGTGCCACAGCCATCGCAGCAGCGGAAAGCGCTCACCCTCGCGCCACGCCACCAGCCCCACGCGCGCCTCGAGGAAGGCGTCCATGCGCGCGACGGCCACCTGCCGCCAGAACTCGGCGAACAGCAGCAGCTCGGGGCCGGTGCGCGGCGGCGCCGTCAGGGCGCGACGTGCGCGCTTGCGGAGCCACCGCACCAGCGAGCCCCCGAGGTCGATGCGAACCAGCCTCGCCCACAGCGCCTCGACGGCCGCCACCCCCTCGGGCCACCCAGCGATGAGTTCGTCGAGCTCGTCGAGCGACATCGGCAGCGACGCCGGCGCGAGCTGCGGCCGCCCGAAGAGGCGCTCGGCGCGGCGCCCGAAGCGCAGGGCGCGCTCGAGCTCGG
>JADCJJ010000638.1 GCA_020247085.1 Myxococcaceae bacterium
GGCCACAGCGGGGCGCCGGGCCCGAAGGCGCCCTCCCAGGGACCGCCGGCAGCGCCGCTCGACGCCTCGACCTGGCCGCAGCGGGGCGCCGGGCCCGAAGGCGCCCTCACGCTCCGGTGAAGACGGGCGCCCGCCTGGCCGCCGCGGCCGCGAGGCCCTCGCCGAGGTCCGCGCTCGCGTAGCTGATGGCCTGCTGCCGCGCCTCTTCGTCGAGGCGACGCTCGAGCGCCTCGCGGTCGGGCCCGAGCGCCCGCTTGAGCGCACGCACGGGGAGCGGGGCCTGCGCGGCGAGCGCCCTGGCGAGCTCGAGGCCGCGCGTCAGGGCCTCCCCCTCGGGCGCGACGTGCGAGGTCAGCCCGAAGGCCTGTGCGCCGCGCCCGTCGAAGCGCTCCCCGGTCAGCAGCAGCCGCGCAGCCGTCTGCGGGTTGGTGCGGAACGGGACGAGGTACGTCGCGCCCATGCCCGGGTGCAGACCGAGCTGCACGAAGTTGAGCGCCAGCTTCGCCGAGTCCTCGACGACGAGCAGGTCACACGCGAGCGCCAGACAGAGGCCCGCGCCGATGGCAGCGCCCTCGACGACGGCCACGGTGGGCACCTCGAGGTCGAGGACCGACAGGTACCGCGCGTAGAAGGCGCGCATGAAGGCGCAAGACTCGTCGCGCGTGGCCGCCCGCAGGCGCTCGAGCATCGCCAGGTCGCCGCCGCCCGAGAAGGCGCCCCCGGCCCCATGCAGCACCACCGCCCGCACCTCGGGCCTTCCCTGCAGCTCGGCCACGCGCGCCGCCAGCGCGTCACCGAGCTGCGGCGTCATCGCGTTCCTCCGGCCGGGCTCGTCGAGGGTGAGGCGGGCAACCGGGCCGTCCATCGTCAGGTGCACGGGCATGGGCTCCGTCTACCCCCGAAAGCGCCCAGCGTTCGCGCGGAACGGCCCCACCCCGCGGGCGCCCCATCGCGGTTGACGCCGGCGCCACCCCCGCCGAAAAGCCGTGGCCATGACGACGAACTGGGACGCGGTGACGGCGCACGTGGAGCACCGCGTGACGTTCTCCGAGACCGACGGGCTGGGCTACGTGCACCACGGCAACGTCGCGCGCTGGTTCGAGCGCGGCCGCGAGGTCTTCTTCCGGCGCTTCAACGAGCCCGCCGTCGACCTCGTGCGCAAGGGCCACTGGCTGGCGCTCCGTCAGCTCAACGTGCGCTACGACAGCTTCATCGCCTACGAAGACCTGCTTTCGATTCGCGTCGCGCTGACGAAGCTGGGCCGCGTGGCGCTCGACTTCCACTACCGCGTCGACAACCTCACCACCGGAAAGCTCGCCATTCGCGGCCACACGAACCTCGTCGCCGTCGACCCACGGCCGGGAGAGCCGCCAGCGCTCGGCCGCATCCGCTTTCCCCGGGCGCCCTTCGAGCCCCTCGCCGTCGCCGCCGACGACTTCTACGGGGCGCCCCAGGGCGCCTGGAAGCCGCCGCGCTGGGAGTCGGACGAGGGCTGAACCGGGCGCGCGCCCTGTGCCGGGGAGCGCTTCGCCGCCGGCGGGTGGCCGGCCCGAGCAACCTCACCTCGAAGCCGCGCCAACGGCGGCCCGGTCCAAACCATGCGGCCAGAATGTCGCCCCAGGGCTTCTGCGGCGGAGCCCCAGCGGGTACGCAGGCGCCATGCGCCGCCTCGCCCTGCTGGCCCTGCTGACCTCGTGCGTCGAGCCGACGGCCTCGTTCACCCCGCGCGCGACGCGCGTCGCCTTCGACCCCGCCGGGCGGGACTTCTGGAGCGTTCCGCTGCCGTCGGAGCTGCGGCGCCAGGCCGACGGCACCTTCAACCTCGACCGGTGGCCGGGGCCGCGCTCGGGGCTCGTCGCCGCGTGGCTGGCCTCGGCCGACGCGCGGCTCGACGGCTGGGGCGTCAACGCCGGCGCCTTTCTTCCGGTGTCCGGGGCCGTCGACGCCTCGACGCTGCCCGACGCGCGCGCGGCGACGACGCCCGAGGCCAGCGTCTTCTTCGTCGACGTGACGAAGGGCTCGGTCGACTACGGCCGCCGGTTCCCGCTCGAGGTGACGTTCACCGCCGACGCCGCGCCGTACAGGCCGGCGAACCTGCTGGCGGTGGTGCCCGTCACGGGCTTCGTTCGGCGCCCGCGCACCACGTACGCCGTCGTCGTCACCGACGCGGTGCGGGACGTGGCCGGCGAGCCGCTCGGGCGCGCCGAGGCGTTCCATGCGGCGCTCGAGGGCACCGCTGACGCCGACGAGCGGGCGGCCCGGGCGCTGGCGCCGCTGCGCGCCTACCTCGACGAGGCCCGCGTCGACCGCCGCCGCATCGTCGGCGGTACCGTCTTCACCACCATCGACCCGCACGCCGCCCTGACGAAGCTCTCGGCGTGGGTCGAGGCGCAGCCGCCGCCGGCGCTCGAGGTGCCCTTCACCCGCCTCGAGTCGGCGCGCCGCTTCGAGCTGTACACCGCGCGCGCCCGCGTGCCGCACGTGCAGTCGGGCCCGAAGCCGGGCCGGGGCCGCATCGTCTGGAGCGCGGACGGCCAGACGCCCGTCGTGCAGGGCACGCAGTCGGTGCGCCTGGCGCTGTCGATTCCAAGGGGCCAGCAGCCGCCGGGCGGCTGGCCCCTGCTCGTGTACCTGCACGGCTCCGGCGGCGAGTACCGCGAGGGCATCGACCGCGGCCCGCTCCCGCCCACCACCACCCGCGACAAGCAGGGTGAGCCGCCGCCCCTCACCGGGCCCGCCGACTGGCTGGCCGCCCGCGGCGTCGCGGTGCTGGGCTTCGACTTCCCCCTGCACGGCGACCGCGAGTCGCCACCGGACACCACCGGCCGCATGCTCTACGACGTCTTCGGAGACATCGACTCGAGCGTCGACAACATGCAGGTGTCGGCGATGGAGGTGCAGCTCTTCACCCGGCTCGTGGCCGAGGGGCTCACCGTCGAGACACCTGGCGGCCCGACGCGCTTCGACGCCTCGAGGCTCACCGCCATGGGGCACTCGATGGGCAGCACCATCGGCGTTCCGGTGGCCACCGTCGACCCGCGCGTGAAGGGCTGGGTGTTCTCGGGGGCCGGCGGCCTCATCACCGAGATCGCCACCTCGACGACGTACCCGGTGCGCCTGCAAGAGCTCGTCTCACAACTGCTCGGCTTCGAGGCGGGGCGGCTCATCGACCGGGCGCACCCGCTGCTGCACGGCTTCCAGTCGCTGTGGGACTTCACCGACCCCAGCGCGAAGGCGCGGCACGTCGCGCTCGAGCCGCTCCCGGGGAAGGTGCCACGGCCGGCGCTGCTGCCGCAGGGGCTGCTCGACGGGTACTTCCACCCCTGGGCGCAGACGTCGGTCGCGGTCGCGCTGGGCGCCGCGCATGCGGGCCCCGTCGTCGACGAGGCCACCGTCGAGACCCTCGCCCTCGCCGGGCGGCCGACGCGCCAGCCCTTCCCCGTCTCGGGCAACGTCAACGGCGTCACCGTCGCCTCGAGCCAGGTCGAGACGCCCTTCGCGCTGGGGCACTACGTCGTCTTCGACCGCGAGGACGTGCAGCGCCAGGTCGAGTGCTTCGTGCTGGGCGTGGGCTCGACGGCCGGGCCTGCCCTCGTCGCGCCGGGCGCGGGCTGCCCCTGACGCACGAGGCCTGCAAGCGCCCGTCAGGCAAGGCCCGACGGCGCTGACGGCCACGCGAACGGCGCGCCGATACACGAGGAGCCGCGGCGGCCACGCACCGGGCCCCGACGCAGGCCGGTAGCCCCTGACGCCGAGGCGCGCCGGGGTCGCCCCGTCAGGCCACCAGCGCCTCGACGAGCGTGGACACGTCGGCCTCGGCCACGCTGCACAGCGCCACCCGCACCGCGCCCTTCTGCGGCACGACGTAGACCCCGCGCTCCCGCATCGCCGCGGCGCGCGCCTCGGCGTCGGGCGTGAAGACGGTGACGAAGAAGCCGCCCTCGTAGCGCGGGTAGTGCAGCCCCTTCGGCCGCGCGAGCGCGTTGAAGGCGTCGACGCGCGCGGTGAGCAGGGCCTTGAGCGTCTCGCGCTCGGCGTCGCAGCGGGCCTTGAGCGCCGGGTCGGTGAGCAGCTTCGTCACCGCCCACAGGCCGCCGCGGGTGCAGTTCGACCAGGTGCCGCGGCAAGCGTAGGCGAGCGCCGCCTGGGTGGCGTGGCGCTCCTGCGGGTCGGCCTCGCACGCCAGCAGCGCGCCGATGCGCAGGCCGTAGTGCGTGAAGGACTTCGAGCCGCTCCACGCGAAGAGCAGCCCGACGCGGCCCAGCAGCGGCTCGAGCTCGCGCATGAAGGCGCGGGGGTCGGCGGCGGTGCCGTAGAGGAAGTAGGCCATGTCGACCAGCAGGGTGACGGGGCCCCGCTCGCTGTGCGCCAGCAGCCGCTCCACCACCTGCCGCCACTCGGTGCGGCGCATGGAGTAACCCGTGGGGTTGTTGCACGGGTCGTTCAGGAACAGCAGCACGCGGCCCTGGGTCGCCAGGTGCGCCGCCAGCTTCGCGTCGAGCGCCGCCACGTCGAGCTGCCCGTCGGCGCCGAACATCGAGAAGGTGTCGAGCCCGCGCTCGTGCTCGTCGCACAGCGTCTGGTACGGCCCCCAGTAGAAGCTCGGCGTCAGCATCTTCTGGCCCGACTCGAGGTAGTTCATCAGCGCGTGCCGCAGCGCCCCGGTGCCTCCCGGTGTGGCCACCGCCGTCGCCGCCTGCCGGAGCGCCTCGTGCCCCGCGAAGGTGTCGTCGATGACGGCCTGATTGTAGGCCGGCGTGCCGGGAATCGGCGCGTAGGCGGCCCACTCTTCGCGCGGCACCTGCTGCAGCAGCGAGGCCACCGTGTCGAGGATGGCGAGGCTGCCGTCGTCGCGCATGAGCGAGCCGATGGTGGCGTTGACGATACGCTCCGACGCCTGCTTGCGGCGCGTGGCCTCGGCGTTGAGCGCGAAGATGACGTCCTTGTCGGGGCGGTGCTGGCGGGCCGGGATGAGGTGACGCATGAGCGCGTTGTGCCCGATGTACCGGGGGCATTCCAGCCCGCTCGACCACCTCGCGGCGCGACCCGGCCCACGGCCCCCCCGAAGCCCCGCGGGAGCCGACCCCGGCGAGGCCGGTAGGCCCCGATGGCTCGGGCCCCAGGCGGCTCGGCCGCGCTGCCCAGCACCGCTACGACGCGCTTGCGCCGCTAACCGCGCGGCCGGTATGCATGTGGTCGGCGTCGCCGCAGCCGCGGCCTGCTCGTCGACCATGTACCCACCCTTGCGCTTTTCACTCCTGGTGCTCGCCGCGGCCCTCTCGGCGTGCCCGGAGCCATCGCGCCCCGCCCCCGGCGACGCCGACGCCGACGCCGGCCCTGTCGCCGGTGGCGGCGCGGGTGATGGCCCCGATGCCGGGAGCCCCGGGCCCGCCTGTCTGCCACTCGAGCGCGTCGACCCCGCCGCCGCCGACGCAGGCCGCCGCTTCCTCTTCGAGGGCTCTGTGGGCGGGCTGCTGGTGCCCCGCCTCGCCTTCGACGCCCTCTGGCTCACCTGGAGCGCGACCCCACCTCCCGACGTCGCGGCGGCGACCCGCGCCCGCTACGGCTTCGCCGCGGCGCTCACCCCCAACGACGGGCTGCCGATGGGGTTTCGCCTCGAGGGAGGCTGGGTGCGCGCCGACTGCCTCGTGTGTCACGCTGGTGAGGTGGCCGGGCAGACCGTCGTGGGCGCGCCTAACACGCGGCTCGACCTCGAGCGCTTCGTCGGCGACCTGTCGGCGCTCGGGCGGCGATTCGGCCAGACACCCCAGAAGCTGCCCCGCGTCCGCACCGGCGCGCGCGGTGTGAGCGACATCGTGGGCATGACGATGCAGCTGGCCCTCGAGGCCTCGACGAGCCTCGCGCCCGTCAACACCGAGGTTGGCTACCAGGACCCACCCGCCTGGTGGACGCTGGCGACGAAGACGCGGACCTACGTCGACGGCAGCGGCCCGCAGGCCGCCCACCGCACCATGATGGCCACCCAGCTCGCCTTCGGCGCCACCCAGGCGTCGCTCGAGGCGCAGGAGCCCGAGTACGTCGCGCTCCGCGCCTACCTGTTGACGTTGCCGCCGCCGCCGTGGCCGTTCGCCGCCCCGCCGGCCGACGCCGTGGAGCGCGGGCGGGCCCTCTTCCGCGAGCGGTGCACCAGCTGCCACCGGGACGACCGCTGCGAGCGCGCCGAGTCCGTCATCGTCTCGCGAGAGCGCATCGGCACCGACGCCGAGCGCAGCGCGCGCTACGGCGAGGCCGAGGTGGGCCTCATCAACGGGAGCTGGTTCGGCGCCGGCCCACAGCGACACCTGGCGACGAGCGGGTACCTGGCGCCGTCGCTCCGCGGCGTGTGGGCCTCGGCGCCCTACCTGCATAACGGCTCGGTGCCGACGCTCGAGGGGGTGCTCGACTCGCGCCGGCGCCCCCGCGTCTTCCGCGTGCGTGGCACCGCGCGTGACGACTACGACGCGGCGGCCGTGGGCCTGAAGGTCGACGTCCTCGCCAGCCCGCCCGTCGGCGCCCCCCCCGAGGAGCGCGCAGACGTGTACGACACCTCGACGCCGGGCCTCGGAAATGGCGGCCACCTCTTCGGCGACGCCCTCACCGCCGCCGAGCGGAGCGACCTGCTCGACTTCCTCAAGACACAATGAGGGGCGGCCGCGTTCCGATGGCGTGCCGGCCCGCGGCTCACCTGACGAGCAGCGGAATGTCTCTGGTGGTGTCGTCTGTCACCAGGCGCAGCGTCATCTTCCCCGGTTCGCGGCCCTTCGCGTAGAGCGTCGACTCGCGCCGGGTGATGTCGGTGCCGTCCTGCCACGCGTCTTTCTTCACCCGCGCGCCCCAGTAGACCTCGGCGGCGCTGCCCAGCACGAGCACCTCGACGGGCCTCGCCTCGTCGATGCGGAACTCGTTGACCTCGCCGACCGCGAGCCCAATCTCCTCGGTGTCGGCCAGCCATGCCGGCTTCCAGCCCGGCGAGGGGCTCCAGGTGCGCCGCACGTCGTTGGCCAGCTCTTCTTCGTAGCGCTCGCGCGTGATGATCTCCTGGGGCGCCTCGAGGCTCTTCACCGACGCCGCGTCCTTCGTGTACACGCGCCGCCAGTCACCCCGCTCGACCGCGCGAAAGCTCGCGCAGGCGGCCGTGAGCGACAGCGACGATACGACGAGCACGAGGCGGGTCTTCATGGCGCGGTGAAGTGTGGCGCAGGCCCTGTTCGCCGTCGAGGCCGCGCGTGACGCCCGGGCCGCGACGGCGGGGAGAACAGCCGGGGCCGGCCAGGCTCCCCGGCGCCTCACCACGAGGCAGCGCCGGGAGCGCCCACCCGCCGGCCCAGAACCTCAGAGCTCGGTGGGCTCGCTCGCGAGGCCGCGGCGCTCGGGCATGTCGAAGCCCCGGGGCTCGGCGACCTTCTTGACGACCGTGCGCGCCGGGCGAATCGGCGCGAGGTCGTCGTCGACCTCGACGGTGCGCACCGGCGTCGGCGTCACGGGCACCTGCGCGGGCACCAGCAGCTGCTGCCGCTGCGCCTCACGGGCCTGCTGCGCCTGCGCGCCCTGCTTCGTCGCCAGGTGCATGGCCACGGCGGTGAGCGCGACGATGGCCGCGGCCATCAACCCGCCGCCGACGTAGACCCACCGCGGCGTCCGCGACAGCTCGGCCACCTGGTCGGCGGTCAGCGTCACCGCGCCCTCCTGAATGAGCTCCGGCGCGACGAGGATGTTATCGGCCAGCTTCACCGAGCTCGTCGACATCGGCGTGAGCCGCGGCGCCGGCGGCACGACCAGGTCGGCGACGGCCGTCGAGGCCTGCGCCACCTGCGTCTGGTTCACCAGCGACTGCATCTGCACCGCGGGCATCTCGATGGTCGGCAGCTTCACCACCTCGGAGGACGCCACCTCGGGCACCTCGTCCGACGTCGTACGCGCCGGCGAGGCCTCGGGCACCGCGAACTCGGACGTCGGCGTCGACGAGCCCGCGATGATGGCGGCAGCCTCGGCGGGGAGCTCGACCGGCGCCACGCCGCGCTCGAGCGCGTTCGGCGCCACCTGCACCGTGTCAGAGACGGCCCCGTCGGCGGCCACGGCGGCGTCGGCCGCGGCGGCGGCGCCGGGCTCGACCGCATCGGCCACCACCGGCTTGCGGGCCAGCGCCTCGGCGGCCGCCATCAGCTCGGGCGGGAGCCGAACGACCGGCATCTCGGGCACCGTCGGCATCATCGCCGGCTGCGGCGCCTTCGCGAACACCGCCGCCACCTCGCGCGCCGTCGGCCGCAGCGCCGGGTCGACGGCCACCATGCGCGTCAGCATCGAGCGCCACGGGTCGGGAATCGTCGTCGGCACCCGCGGCAGCCACGCACCGGTCGCCACCTGGTGCACCACGCCCAGCGTCGTCGACGAGCCTGGCAGCGGCGCGCCGGCGACGACGCACAGCACCGCCCCCAGCGCGTACACGTCACCCTCCATCGACGCCCCAGAGCCCTGCGCCCGCTCGGGCGCCAGGAAGGCCGCGCTCCGCGGCAGGTTCTGCATCAGCCGGCTCTCGCCCCGCCGGTCCGTCATGCGGTTGGCGATGACGAGCGGCATGTCCCACAGGTAGGCGCGGTCCGGAGGCACCAGCAGCACCGACTCCGTCGACAGCTCGCCGTGCACGACACCCTGCTCGTGCACGCTCGCCAGCGCGTCCGAGAGCTGCGCGCCCACGCGAATGACGACGTCGACGTCGAGCCGCTCGCCCACCAGCGCCCCGAGCACCTGCCCTTCCGGGAAGTCCATCGCGACGAACGCCGACGCGCCGACCAAGCCCGTCTGGTGAATGCGCGGCAGCGTGGGGTGCACCGGCAGGCGCTCGCACGCCTTGACTGCCGCGTCGCCGTTGGCCTCGAGCGGCAACCACCGCACCGCCAGCCGCGTGCCAGACGAGACGTCTTCGGCGCAGTCGAGGCGCCCGATGCCGTCACACCGCAACGGCGCTCGAATCTTGAACTTTGGCTCCAGCTCACCCATGTCCGGCCCCCGGAGTAGCAGAGGCGTACTGCCCCTTTTGGTCGCCCGTCAGCGCCCCTCGACGAGCGCGCCCGCGGACCCACCCAGTACCACTTTCAACCCCACCTGCACACCCCCCCCGGGTCGTCCAGAAACCCGCGCCAACACGACGCTCCAGGCGGTGCCGTCGTAACGCACCACGTCGAACTGCGAGGGGTTGGCAGCGCTGGTGGCCAGCACGTCGTTGGGCGCGCGAGGCAGCAGGTGGTCGAGCCCGGGGAGGGCCGGGAGCATCGACCACTGTGTAGCGCCGCGCAGGAGCCGGCCAAAGACGCCGTCTCCCGCGACGTAGACCGTCGAGCCGAGCAGCTTGCAGCTGGTGAGCAGCTTGCCGGGGGTAGGGAGGGCCGGCGCGGGTTGCCAGGGGCCGCCACCGGTCCTGATCAGCACCGTCCCGTTGGCGCCGCAGGCCACGGCCTCACCCGGCGCGGGGCAGTCGACCGCGGCGAGATCGCTGACGGTGGTGACGGACAGGTCGCGGGTCGGCGCACCACTCATGGGAATCGAGAAGAGCGCGCCCTGCGTGCCGACGGCGAAGGCCTCGGCGTCGCTGGCCCGGCACACGGCGCGAAACTGCGTGCCGGGGACCGAGGCGATGCGCGTGTAGCCCGCCATCGAGACGCGGGCGATGAGCCCCTGGCTCGCGCCGTCACGGCCCACCACCAGCACCGCCGCGCTCCCGTTGCGGCCGTCGGCGTCTTCGACGTTGTACTGGGGGCTGGGCGGCGGGCGGCGGAACTCGAACACCTCGCCGCCGTCGCGCTTGACGGCCAGGTCGCCGCGGCTCGAGACGAGCGTCAGCTCTCCGGCGAAGGTGGTGACGCCCGCGAAGTCGAGGCCCAGGTCGAGCGCCTCGGTGCGCTCGACGGGCGCCGTCCGGCGGTAGAAGACGTTGTTCACGCCGCTGGCGCGGTCGCTCTCGGCGACCAGCACGCCGGCGCTCTCCGACGGCGAGAGCGCCTCGCTGCCGAAGAAGGTGTCGAGCTGCGCGACGGGCATCGGCGCCGAGCCGCTGCCCGTCAGCCGATAGAGCCGTCCCACGCCGCCGCTCGAGGACGTCAGCACCCAGACGCTGCGCGTCCCGCCCGAGGGCGGCCCACCGGTGATGCCGACGACGCCGGCGCCGACGCCGAGCACGAGCGCGGGGTTCGAGAGGAAGGTCCCCGTCGAGACGTGGCGCACCGACTCGTTGTCGTCGAAGCCGCACAGCGCGTCCTGGCCTGCGCTCATGGGCACCTCGACCCACGGCCCGATGCGCGCGCAGCGGCGCGTCTCGCTCACCGCGGTGTCGACGAACCAGGTGCTCGAGGTGGCGAGGTTGCGGTAGGCGGCACAGGTGCGGCGCAGGCCGGCCATGTTCCGGCACGCGCCGGCGATGCGCTCGCGGCCCGTCTCGTCGACCCACAGGCTCGTCAGCTCGTAGTCGCTGGCGCTGGAGGTGGGCAGCGAGCCCCCGGCCCAGGCCGAGCCGTTCCACCGCGCGAAGCCGCCCGAGTCGTCCGCGATGAGCACCGACGCCTCCGACGTGCCGTCGGCGCCGATGACGACGGCGCTCCCCGGGAGCGGCGGCGCGGGCGTCGCCACGAACGAGGCGCTGGCGCGGTCGAAGCGCCAGGCGGTGCGGCGCTCCCCCACCACCCAGGCGACGGTGGGCGAGACGAAGTTCACCGCGGTGAGCGCCACCCCCTCCGCCGGCGGAGTCACCGGGGCCCAGCGGGTGCCGTTCCACGCCGCCACCTGGCTGTCGGCGCCGACGGCGAGCGCGACGGACCCCGTCGAGCCGGGGGCGAGGTCGATGGCCCTGATGGGGAAGCGGAGCCGTGGCCCGACCTGCGTCACCGTCAGCGCACAGATGCCGGCAGCGCAAGCCCCCGGAGCGCAGTCGAGGTCGAACGACGGGTAGACGCAGGCACCGGTCGTCGGCTCGCAGCGCCCGGGCTCGGCGTACGACCGGGCGACCTGACCCAGGCACGTCGCTGGCGGCGGCGCTCGACAGCTCACACCGGCACACGGGAACGCAACGCCGCCACCGACGGCAGCCCCCCC
>JADCJJ010000639.1 GCA_020247085.1 Myxococcaceae bacterium
CCACCCGCCGCGCCGCCAGCGTCTCCACCGGCCGCCATGCCGCCGGCCGAGCCACCGGCGTCTCCACCGGCCGCCAGGCCGCCGGCCGCCCCTCCGGCGGCGGCTCCGCCAGCCGCTGCTCCGCCGGCGACCGCCGCCCCGCCCGCGGTACCGCCCGCGCATGGAACGCCGTTGCAGTCATCGACGGGCACGAAGTTTCCGCAGGTACACCCGACGACCAGGACACCGAGGAGGGGCAGCGTGAAGAGGCGTGACATCGTGTCGAGGCGCGTAGCCGAATCCTCCGCAGGTGAAAAGGCGCCCACGCCCAACGGGCTGGCCAGGCGACAAACGAGCAGCGCCTCACCCCGAAGGTATGGTGAGCGCATGGGGAACCGCGCGCCCACCCGCCTTCGCGACATCATCATCGCCTCGGGGCTCATCGACGAGCTCCAGCTTCGCTCCGCGACGGGGCGGATCGAGCAGTGGGGCGGACGCCTCCCGGCGATGCTCGTCGAGCTCGGCTTCGTCTACGAGGCCGCGCTGACAGAGGCCATCGGCAAGGCGCTTGGGATGCCGGTCACCCACCTGGGCCCGGTGCGGAGGAACCCGGCCGTGCTCGCGCGCCTCGACGTCGACTTCGCCGAAGAGCACGCCGTCTTCCCGGTGCAGGTTCACGGCCGCTCGTTGTTGCTGGCGATGGCCGACCCGACCGACCTCTCGCTCGTCGACGCGGTCGCCGCGCGGGTGGGGCTGCGGATCGTTCCGCAACTGGCTCCCGAGAGCGAGATCATGCACGCCATCGCCACGCACTATCGTGGCCTCGAGGCCCACCCCAGGGCCCAGTCGAGGCTGGTGCGCCAGCCGGAGCGCGCGCCGACCGACCTGGCACCCACACGCACTCCACGGGCCCCGCCAAGCGACCAGGCGCCCGCGACGCCGCCGCAGGTCCCGGCGCCGGCGGCCCCCGCCTGGAGCACCTCGACGCAGCCGGCCGACCCATTCGACCTGACGGCCTCCGCCTTCTCACAAGAAGAGCTGCGGCTGTTGGACGCCTGTCGCCTCAACCAGGAGAAGGCCTCGGCCGTCGTTCGCGCCCTCACCGAATTGCTGACCGAGAAGGGCTACCTGGGCTGACGGCGCGGCGAAGGCGCCCTCCAACCCCCGCTTCCACCTGCACCGCCGGACCTCGCGTGCGGCCGCGAGCTCGTTTCGGCAACTCGACCATTGTTCAAGGTCTGTACCCACGACAGCCAAAGGCCGCCCGAAAGCAACGTAAGTTATTGTTTTTATTTTTCTTTTATGGCGGCTCAAATTTGCGTCGCTCGAAGAGATAAAAATACGCGAGCACTCCGAGCCTATCTCGGGTAGAGAAGCGCATCGTGGGACGCGCCGCAGGCTCACTCAACCGGGATCACGCTGAGACGCGCAACGAGCTTGCCCGGAAGCTCGCCCAGCGGCTGCTGTCACCCGGCGACGCCTTGCCGAGCCTGCGAACCCTCGCTGAGGGCGTCGGGGTCGACCCGGGGACCCTTCGGCACTATTTCGACGATCGCCGTGGTGCCGTGCAGGCAGCCATGGAGACGCTGCTGCCCCTCGGAGAGGAGCAAAAGGTGCGCGCGCTCCAGTTGAGCGAGCGCCCGGCGGCCGAGGGCCTGACGACCCTGCTGGTGCGCGTCGTCGGCGCTTGGGAGGGCCTGCTCGGCGCGATGCACGCGACCGGCTTCGTCGAGGGCATGGTCGACGGGACCGTCGGCCAGGCCTACGTGCGCGCGATGCTCGAGCCGACGCTGGCCACCGTCGAGGCGCTGCTCGCGGAGTTCGACCGGCGAAACGAGCTCCGCGTTCCCGACGTACGGACGGGCGCGCTGGCGTTGTTGGCGCCCGTAATGCTCGCCTGCTTCCACCAGCTCCAATTGCAGGGGCGAGCCTGCCGCCCGCTCGACCTCGAGGCGTTCGTCACCTCGCACGTGCAGGGTTTTCTCCGGGGCTACTCGGCCCCCGTCTAGTCGTTCTCGTCTCGCCCAGGAGTTGCCATGTCCCGTCTTCTCGTGTCGACCCTCACGCTCGCGGCGCTCGTCGGCTGCCTTCGGGACGACCCCGTTCCGACCCTGCCGGAGAAGGTCGTCGGCAACTGCCGCTACACCAACCCCTTCGCCCGCGTCGAAGAGTGCCGTGACTACGTCGGCGAGTGGACGGAGCAGCAGGCGCAGGACGACTGCAACGGCCAGCAACTCCAGGGCGCCAAGGCGCCGTACACCGCCGGCACCACCTGCTCGTACCCTTCGACGCTCGGGTACTGCATTCTGGGGAGCGGCGGCAAGTTCACCCGCATCCACCTTCCCGGCGACCGTGACGCCCAGTGCGCGCCGGCGGAGCGGGGCTGCGAGATCTTCGGCGGCGGGCTGTTCGACCCGGCTCCGCTGTGCGGCGGCAAGGTGACCGAGGGCGGCGGCTCGGGGCTGGTCACGTTCCGCCAGCCCACTCTCGTCTGCAAGGCGCCGATGCCGGGCGAAGCGGCGGGCCGTGGCCCCGACGGGCAGGTCTGCACCTGGTCGATGATCAGCGCTGCAACCGAAGAGGGGCGCGCCTTCGAGCAGTACGCCAGTTGCGACACCGTCCGCACGCAGCGGCCCTACTACGGGGCACCCACGGCGATGAACGCCACCCGTGACGACGCCCGCCTCGCCGACCCCGCGTACCGCGCCGAACTCGAGTGGGTGAGGGGGCAGATCAACTCGACGGCGTGCGTCTGTTGCCACAAGGCCTCGGCCCCCCAGGGCCCGTCGAACTGGTACGTCGACCAGCCCGGCAACTTCATCAATGGCTTCTACGATCGCGGCCTGGCGATGGGCGCCGGGTGGATCGACACCGTCGGCTTCGGCGCCTATCCGCCAGAGAAGAACAACGGCTTCTCGCGGGCCACGCCGGAGCGGCCGAACGACTCCATCTTCGTGACCACCGATCCAGCGCGCATGAAGCGCTTCTTCGAGGCCGAGCTTGCCACCCGTGGAAAGACGAAGGCCGACTTCGCCGGGCAGGTCTACGGAGCCGGTCCGCTCGACGACCAGCGCTTCTACGTGCCCCGCGCGTGCGAGAACGGCGAGGGCGTCGACGCCTCGGGCACGATCAAGTGGAGCGGCGGCCGCGCGCGCTACGTGTGGATCCTCGAGAAGGGCACGCCGAGCCCCGGTGTTCCGCCCAACCTCGACCTGCCCACGGGCACCCTGTGGCGCTTCGACGTCCCGGACAGCGCGGGTCAGGGCGTCCCCTCGGGGGCGACCTACGGCGTGGCGCCCGAGGGTACGGCGCAGCGGTTCCCGACCTCGGGCTCGCCGGCGCCGCTCGTGTCGGGGCGTGAGTACTACCTGTACGTCCTTCAGGACATCGCCCTGCCCCTGACCCGCTGCCTCTTCACCATGCCCTGAGGCGGCGCCGCCGACCCGCCAGCGCCGCTTCGAAATGATGACTGGAAGGCCTCGTCCCGGACTAAACTCTTCCCTGTGAGCGACAACGAGACCCAGCGGCCGAGCGACGACGAGCGCATTCGCAAGACCTACGTCAAGGACCTGAAATCAGGCGAGGCGGTGCGCACCGTCTTCAAGGCCACCCGGAAGGAGCGGGCGAGCAGTCGCGCCGGGAAGCCGTACCTCTCGCTGACCTTGACCGACCGCACCGGCCAGGTCGACGGCCGGGTCTTCGAGAATGTCGAGGCCGCCGATGGTGCCTTCGCAGCCGGCGACTACCTGCTGCTCGACGGGCGCGTCGGCGCGTTCCACGGCAAGACACAGATCGTCGTCGACCGGCTCGAGCGCCTCGACCCTGAGCCCATCGACCCGGCTGAGTTCGAGTTCGTCGCGCCGGTGAGCCAGGCGCCCAAGGAGCGCGAGAAACGCGCCGAGAAGCCTGAGCGCCCGGACGACGACGCGCCCTCGCACAAGGCCGCCCGCCAGCGCCTGCTCAAGCTGCTCGACCACCCGCCCATCGCGCTCGGCCTCGACGCGCTGCTGACGCACCTCGAGAAGCAGATCGAAGAGCGCGTCGTCGCGCGCCTGTCCGGCCAGCCCCTGCCTGCCCCGGGCGCCGGGCCGAGGGTCGAGAAGAAGGCCCGCCCTCCGCGTCCGGAGCGCGCCGAGGCGCATCGCGCGGCCGAGGGAGACAAGCCCGAGGTGGCCCGTCGCGACGGTGCGCTCCCCGAGGGCCTCGCCTTTAAGCCCTTCAAGGCCCTGATCGGCGACGGTGAGAGCCCGACCGGCGGAGCCTGACCCTTCGGACCGACGCCATGGCCAAGCGGCTCGGAGAGAAGCTCATTGAGGCCGGCCTCGCGTCGGCCGAAGCGGTCGAGCAGGCGCTCCAGCACCAGAAGATCACCGGTCACCGGCTCGGCGATTGCCTCGTCGAGCTCGGGCTCATTCAAGAGACCGCGCTGCTTCGCTTCCTCGCGAACGAGCTGAAGACCCGGTACGTCTCGGCCGACAAGCTGGCCAAGGCCACCATTCCACCCGAGGCCCTCGACAAGGTGCCGGTGCGCATGGCCGAGGCCCAGTGCTTCCTGCCCATCGCCTACGACGCGGAGCGGAAGATTCTCTCGGTGGTCATGGCCGAGCCCCAGAAGACCGAGCTCGTCCGAGAGATCACCCTCGTCACCGAGATGAGCGAGGTCTTCCCGCTCATCGGGGTCCGCAGCGCGATCCAGGCGGGCATCAAGAAGCACTACTACGGTGACCCGACGGCGTTCGCGTCGCTGGAGCAGGGGGCGACGCAGGCCTACCCGCGGCCGAGTTCGTCCAGCGGCGCCCGGGACTACAGCGAGCCCTCGCGCATCACCTCGGCCTCCGACGTTTCCTCGCGCTCGAGCGCCTCGGGCTCGGGCCGCACGTCGTCGCGCATCAACCCGACGCAGCTCCGCGAGGCGCTCGGCGCGGTGCGGGGCAGCGTCGGCGAGAACGACTTCCTCGAGACGCTCAACATCCTCGTCTCGCTGCTCGAGATGCCCCGGAAGGACTTCCGCAGCCACTCGGCGCAGGTCGCGCGCCAGACGGCGCTCATCGCGCGCCGCATCGGGGTGCCTCCCCGCGACGTCGCGAACGCGCAGATCGCTGCCTTCCTGCACGACCTCGGGAAGAAGCCCGACCGCCACCTCACACTGCCGCTGCTGGCGGTGACGCCCGACCTCAAGGCCGAGGCGAAGCGCTACGTGCGCGCGCCCATCAAGCTGTTCGAGACGGTGCACCTGCCGACGCCGGTCAACTCGCTCCTGGCGCACCTCTACGAGGCGTTCGACGGCTCGGGCCTGCCCCAGGGCGTGAAGGGCGAGGACATTCCCATGGGCGCGCGCATCATCGCCGCCGTCGATGCGTTCCTCGACTACACGCGCAACCCCTTCAACCCGCTGGGCCGCATCCTGCCGAAGCACGAGGCGCTCGACACGCTGCACGCGCAGGGCGGCGCGCTGTTCGACCCCGTCGTCGTCGACGCGCTCATCACCCTGCAGAGCGGCGATCTGCTCAAGCAGCGCGTCGAGACCGACGGGCGCCAGGTCTTCATCGCCGACCCCGACGAGGCCACCCGCACGGACCTGATGGACGCCGTCTCGAAGATGGGCCTCGTGGTGCAGGCCGTCGTGAAGCTTGACGGCATCATCGACGCCGTCCTGGCCAACGAGGCCGACACCGTCGTCGCGGGCCTGGGCTACGGCGTCGGCGACCTGGTGGCGCTGGTGCAGTTCGTCAGGGCGCGCCCCGAGAGCGCCTCGCTGCCGGTCCTCGTGCTCGGAGAGCCCACCGACGCGCCGACCCGCGAGCGCATGGTGCAGGCAGGCATCACCGGCTTCATCCCGAACAACGGGAACCCCGACGACGCCGCGGCGGTGATTCGCGGCGCCTACGCCGACCGGCTGGCGAACGGCGGCCCGGGCCACGTGGTGCGTGGGAGCTTCGACGAGCTGGCCCCGGAAGAGCTGGTCCGTGTCCTCGGCGCAGGGCGCAAGTCGGGGAAGCTGCAGATCCGCAACGGCCCGCAAGAGGGCCTGCTGCAACTCGAGCGTGGCCGCGTCATGCACGCCACCTTCACCGACAAGAAGGGAGAGCCGGCCATCACCGCTCTGCTCGCCCTCAAGCAGGCCGAGTTCCAGTACGACCCCGAAGCGGTGATGACCGAGATGCCCAACGCCGACCAGGACCTCGAGCTCCTGTCACGCAAGCTGGGCTCCTCGGCACAGTGACGTCACCGCCGAGCGCTGCGGCCACCCCGGGGCCCTGCCAGAACGCCCCACCCTCTCGGTCAGCGGGGTCATCGGCTCACGCGGGGGAGCACCTGACAAGGCCCTCACGGCGCGTCTTCGAGGTCGAGCAGCCGCCGAATCAACACCTCGTCGAACCCCCGGCTGGCGAGGAACCGGGCGGCCTTCACGCCTTCGAGCCGTCGCCGGGCGAGCAGCGCGCGGGCGGCGGCCTCGTCATCGTGCCCGGCCTCGACCCGGGCCTCGGCCACCGCCGCGCCGGCCTCGGCCTCGCCGAGGCCCAGGCCCACCAGCTTGCGGGTGACCGCGACCGTCGACTGCCGCGCCTCGAAGCCCTTGCGCGCGTGGAGCGCCGCGGCACGCCGGTCTGAGAGCACCCCGAGCCTCTCGAGCCGCGTGACGGCGTCGAGGACGGCCTCGGGGGAATAGCCACGGCGAAGCAGGGCCTGCTCCAGCTGCGCGCGCGTCTTCTCACGGGCGGCCAGGAGCCGCTGCGCCGCCTCGAGCACCGTCGGTTTCAACCTGACCACCACGCACTCTCGCTTCATAGTTCGCGCCAACGCCCGGCGCGAGCGCCGCTCCGCCGCGCCGACCTGAGACCCCGGCGGTGGTGGCGGCGAGCGTGACGCCCGCCCGGCAGCCGGCCGTAGACCTTCGTGCAGGGAGACGACATAGAGCGGCCATGCACCCGCTCCAGCGACGCTTCCTCGACGTCTCCGCCGTCGTCGCCGCCCTCGAGGGCCGCGCCGACGACCCCGAAGCGCTCGCCCTGCGCGAGGCCGTCACCGCCGACGACGGGCTCGAGCCACGGGTGCTCGCGGCCGGAGTCGGCCAGCTGTCAAACGAGCTGCAGCAGCGCCTCGTCGTCGCCTCGACGAAGGCCGCCACGGCACGGCTCCTCGTCGAGCCTGCGACGGCCGCGCGCGCGCAGGCGGCGCTCGACGGGGTGATGGCCGCCGGAGCGAACCGGCACGAGGCGCTCGGCCTGCTGCAGCACGCCGTGCTCGACGAGAGCTTCGGCTGGGCCGAGGACCCGGGCGAGTTCGACGCGGGGTTCCTCCTCGAGACGCTCGACGGGCTACCGGCGCTCGCCCGCCTCGACACCGAGGCCGTCGAGACGCACGTCGACGCCTTCGTGAAACAGGCTGACCCGAAGGCCCGGCCGCTGCGCCTGGCCATCGCCGACGCGCTCCTCGAGGCGGCGTGGGCCGATGGACCACTCCCGATCGCCGCAGAGCACGTCGACGACGCGATGGACGTGCTGGCGGGGTCGGTCGCCAGCCAGGAGCTCGAGCGCGCCGGCGCCACCCTCGTCGAGCTCCTCTCGTTCCTGTCACAGCGCGGGCTCCTCGGGCCGATGCGCCTCGCCCGGTTGACCGACGTGACCAGAGCCGCCGCGAAGGCACCGGCCATCGACGACGCCGAGGAGCCCGAGGATGACCCAGACGACGAGCCGTGAGGGAGGCGGCCTCGGCGCATCGCGAGCGCGTGTGGGGTGTCGCCCTGAAGCGCCCGCGCTCGGAGCGCTGCGTCGAAGGACAAGCACTCGGGGCGTCGACCTCCGTCGGCGCCGCTGGCCAGCCGTGGCGCTGATGCCCCCCTCGCGGCGCGCACGGCGGCCGCGGCTCGGCCCCCAGCGGTAGAAGGCCTCAGCATGGACGCCTCCCGCGGGCCCCTCCCTCCGAACGCTCGACGACGGGCGCCTCCCCAGGGACGACTCGCCACGAGCGCCTCAGGCCCTCGTGGAAGTGCTGCGCCCCGTCAACCCGTGGCGGTGCCCACCCAGCGCTGCCGGGAGGTCGTCAGCCCGCGTTCACGCCATGACGCCCTCGCGGCTGCGCCCGTGCATCAGCGCGCCCCTGCAATCGACCGAGCAGCGGCTCGTGCGAGCCCAGCCCACGGCCCTCGTCAGAAGCGCTCGATCTGAAAGTCGTCTTCGGTCGTCGTCGGCTTCGGAGCAGCGGGCGCCGCGGCCGGGCGCGCGGGGACCGGCGCCGCCGATGGACTGGCCGCCGGAAAGGCTCCGCCGAATGAGCCCGACGCCGCGGCCGGCTTTTGCGGCTGAGCGTTCATCTGCTTCACGTAGGCCATGGAGCCGGGGACCTGGGCCTCTTCCCCCTGCCCCTTGTCGAAGCTGTCCCACTTCGAGTCCGACGTCGAGCTCACCCCCTGGTAGCGCAGAGCGAAGTCGTCGGGGTTAGACGCCTGCCGCAGCGCCTCCTGGTAGGTGATGTGGCCCTGCCGCACCAACATCATCAGCGACTGATCGAACGTCTGCATGCCGTAGGCGACGTTGCCCTGCGCGATCGCGTCGGGGATCTCCTTGGTGCGGTCCTTGTCTTCGATGAGCTCCTTGATGCGCGCCGTCGCCTTGAGCACCTCGACGGCCGCCACGCGCCCCTTTCCGTCGGCCCGCGGCACCAGGCGCTGTGACACCACGGCGCGCAGCACGCTGCCGAGCTGCAGGCGCGTCTGCTTCTGCTGGTGCGGCGGGAAGGCCGAGATGATGCGGTTGACGGTCTCGGCCGCGTCGAGGGTGTGCAGCGTCGACATCACGAGGTGACCGGTCTCGGCGGCGAGCAGCGCCGTCTCGATGGTCTCGGCGTCTCGCATCTCACCGACGAGGATGACGTCGGGGTCCTGGCGCAGCGCGCTCCGCAACGCCTGGCTGAACGACATGGTGTCGACCCCGATCTCCCGCTGGTTGACGATTGAGCGCTTGTCACGAATGAGGAACTCGATGGGGTCTTCGACCGTGATGATGTGGTTCGTCTCGGTCGAGTTGATGTGATCGATCATCGCGGCGAGGGTGGTCGACTTGCCCGAGCCGGTGGTGCCCGTGACGAGCACCAGGCCACGCTCCTCGAGGGCGATCTGCTCGAGCACCGGAGGGAGCATGAGCTCCTTGAGCGTCATGATCTTGAACGGGATCACCCGGAGCACCGCACCGATGGTGCCGCGCTGCTGGAACACGTTGACGCGGAACCGGCCGAGCCCCGGGGCGCCGTAGGCCAGGTCGACCTCGTTCGAGGTCTTGAACTTCTCCTTCTGGAACTCGTTCATGATGCCGAAGGCCATGCGCGCCACCTCCTCGGGAGGCAGACGCCGGCCGTCCTTCAGCGGCACCAGCGCGCCGTCGACCCGGAACATCGGCGGGAGGCCGGCCTTCAGGTGAATGTCAGAGGCACCGCCACGCAGGGCGACCTGCAGAATCTCGTTCAGTTCCATGGAGGGTATCA
>JADCJJ010000064.1 GCA_020247085.1 Myxococcaceae bacterium
GGGTCCGTCGATGCCGGGTCCGTCGATGCCGGGTCCGTCGATGCCGGGTCCGTCGATGCTGGGTTCGTCGATGCCGGGTCCGTCGATGCTGGGTTCGTCGATGCCGGGTTCGTCGATGCCGGGTCCGTCGATGCTGGCTCCGTCGATGCCGGGTCCGTCGATGCTGGATCCGTCGACGGTGGCTCCTTCGATGGTGGAGCGGTCGACGCGGGCGCAGCGGATGCTGGAGACGCCGACGCGGGCGCCGCCGATGCTGGAGACGCCGACGCCGGAGACACCGGTCTCACCGACGGCGGCCCCGACATCGAGAGCGGCGGTACGGTCTCGCTGCTCCCGGACGTGGCGTTCCGGGGCGGCGGGTGCGGCTGTACGTCTCCTGACGCCGGGAGCGTGCTGGCCCTCGCCGGGCTCCTCTCGCTGGTCCGGCGCCGGCGCAGGACGCGACGCTGAAGGGCCGCGCACCGGGCCAGCCCTCGACGTGCCCGAGTCCTGACTTCACGGCCCGGTGGGGCATGATGTCAGTCCCATGCCGCACCCCACCCTGCTCATCCGTGGCCAGCGCGTGCTGCTGCCCACGGGCCTCGCCCCCGCCACGCTGCACGTCTGCGGTGAGCGCATCACCGAGGTGACCCCCCTCGACGCGCCCGCGCCCGCCGACGTGCCGGTGGTGGATGCCGGCCGCCTGCTCGTCACGCCCGGCCTCGTCGACTCCCACGTGCACATCAACGAGCCCGGCCGCACCGAGTGGGAGGGCTTTCGCACCGCCACCGAGGCGGCGGCCGCCGGCGGCATCACCACCGTCGTCGACATGCCGCTCAACTCCATTCCCCCTACCACCAGCGCAGACGCCGCGAAGGCGAAGCAGGACGCGCTCGGCGACCAACTGCACGTCAACGTCGCCTTCTGGGGCGGCGTCGTCCCGGGTAACCGAGGGGAGCTCGACGGCCTCTCGCGCTTCGGCGTGCCAGGCTGCAAGTGCTTCACCTGTCACTCGGGCGCCGACGAGTTCCCCATGTCGACCCGCGACGACCTCGACGCCGCCATGCCGGTGCTGCGCGACGCCGGCCAGGTGCTGCTCGTGCACGCCGAGGCCATGGGCCCCCTCGAGCGCGCCGAGGCCGAGCTCGCCGCCGAGCAGGCCGACCCGCGCAAGTACCAGACGTACCTGCGCTCGCGCCCCAACGCCGCCGAGGACGAGGCCATCGCGATGGTCATCGAGCTGGCCGCGAAGCACCGCTGCCCGGCGCACATCGTCCACCTCTCGTCTGCTTCGGCGCTGCCGCTGCTCGAGCGCGCACAGGCCGAGGGCGTGCCCGTCACCGCCGAGACGTGCCTGCACTACCTCGCCTTCACCGCCGAAGAGATTCCCGACGGCGCCACCCACTTCAAGTGCGCGCCTCCGATTCGCGAGGCGTCGAACCGCGAGCGGCTCTGGCAGGGCCTCGAGCGCGGAATCATCAGCCAGGTGGTGTCCGACCACTCCCCCTGCACGCCGGCGCTGAAGAAGCCCGAGACCGGCGACTTCCTCGGCGCCTGGGGTGGCATCGCCGGGCTCCAGCTCGGCCTGTCGGTGCTGTGGACGCTCGCCCGGCAGCGCGGCTCCGGCCTCGACCAGGTGGTGCGCTGGAACACGCTCGCGCCTGCCCGCCTCGCCGGCCTGCAGGCGCGCAAAGGCCAGCTCGCTGCCGGCTTCGACGCCGACGTCGTGCTGTGGGACGACGAGGCCTCGTTCACCGTGGAGCCCGCGGGCATTCGCCACCGCCACAAGGTGACGCCGTACGCCGGCCGCACGCTCTTCGGCGTGGTGCACGAAACGTACGTGCGCGGCAGGCGGGCCTACTCACGGAGAGACGGCCTCTCCCGCCCGGGCGGCCGGTTCGAGGCCGTCGGGCCGGCCCAGCGCTGACGGGCCCTTCCCGGGACTCGGCGCAACCGGTGGGGGCGGCTCCGGTACCACCTGGTGGAGGCCCCCATGGGACGCCCGGTCGAGCGGTACCACCTCGCGATGCACCTGACGAAGCTGGCGATTCCACTCACCCTCCTGCTCCTCGTGCCCCACCCACTGGGCCGCCTCGTCGGCGCGACGCTCGTCTTCCTCGCGGGGTTCGCGTTGACGCACGACCTCGCCCACGGCGCGCTTGGCCTGCCGCCCCGGCTCAACGACGTGGCGCTCGCAGCGGCGGCGCTGACGAACCTGCTACCCGGCCACGCGATGCGGCGGCTGCACGCGCGGCACCACGCCCGGCCCCTGGCCGACGACGACGTCGAGGGCGAGGGCGCCCGGCGCTCATGGTGGGGGGCGCTGTGCATCGGCCCGCGAAACGCGCTCCGGTACCGGCTCGAGGGGCTGACCGGTACGCACGGCGCGGAGCGGGCCTGGGTCATCGCCGAGACCGCGCTCGGCCTCGCGCTCGCCTTCGCCGCGCTCGAGAGCCACGCCCCGGCGGCGCTGACCTGGCTCGGCGCGTGTCTCTTCCTGCAGGCGACGATGGCCCTCTGGGCGAGCCACCTGCCCCACCGGCCGCCCCCGCTCCTCGTCAGGCTCGCGCGGCACCTGACGTGGACGCGCAGCGCCGTCGTCGCCAGCTTCCTGCACCACGACGCGCACCACCGGCGGCCGTGGGTGCCTTGCGGCGAGCTCGGCGCGCCCTGAAGGGCGTGGCGCGATTCGTCACCGCGCCACCGCGCGCCGGGAAGCCGGAGCCGGCCGCAGAGCCTCGCTGCCAGACGAGGCCGGTCACCGTGTCACTGCCCATGCCCCAGAGGTCGCGGTCGAGCGGGCGAGGGACGCGATGCGACTGGCCCCCGCCGTCGGGGCCCCCTCAGCGCGTCGGCGCGCAACCGCTCAGGCGCTTCAGCTCCGCGGCGAGCACCTCAGCCATGCGCGCGTTGCCCAGCGCCAGGTGCGTCTTCGCCAGCAGCGCCTCGACGGGCGCGGGCTTGAAGTGGTCGGCCGAGGCCATCGCCCACCACCTCGCGTACCGCGGGGGCGGCTCCCCGGCGGCGAGGCAGCCCCACTCGACGGTGGGGTAGATCTCGGAGACGGGCTTGACCTCGGTCTGCGAGATGCGTCGGATGAGCAGCTCGGGGTGCAGCTCGGCGGGCGAGGCGAGGCCGGCGGCGCCCACGAGCTCGAGCAGCGAGGTCACGGTACGGCGGTGGAAGTTCGCCACGCGCACCGCCTTGTCGTCAACGTCGAGGCCCGCCACCAGGCGCTCGTCCTGCGTGGCCACGCCCACCGGGCACTTGTTCGAGTTGCACTTGAGCGCCTGGATGCAGCCGAGCGCGAACATCATGCCGCGCGCCGAGTTGCAGGCGTCGGCGCCGATGGCGAGGTGGTGCATCAGGTCGAAGCCCGAGGTGATGCGGCCCGCCGAGAGCAGCACGACGCGGTCGCGCAGCGCCGCCCCCACCAGCGTGTTGTGCGCCAGCCGCAGGCCCTCGACCAGCGGCGCGCCCACCGAGTTCGAGAACTCGAGCGGCGCCGCCCCCGTGCCGCCCTCGCCGCCGTCGATGGCGATGTAGTCGGGCAGCAGGCCCGTCTCGAGCATGGCCTTGACGATGCCCATGAACTCGACCGGGTTGCCCATGCACAGCTTGAAGCCCACGGGCTTGCCGCCAGACAGCTCGCGCAGCCGGGCCACGAACTCGAGCAGCCCCCTGGGCCCCGAGAACGCGGTGTGTGCCGGGGGCGAGAGCACGTCCTTGCCCATGGGCACGCCGCGAATGCGCGCCACCTCTTCGGTCACCTTCCCCGCCGGCAGGATGCCGCCGTGCGCCGGCTTGGCGCCCTGCGAGAGCTTGACCTCGATCATCCGCACCGCGGGCTGCGCGGCGTTCTCGGCGAAGCGCTCCGGCGAGAACCTGCCGTCGGGGCCGCGGGCGCTGAAGTAGCCGGTGCCCACCTGCCAGACGATGTCGCCGCCGTGCTCGAGGTGGTACGGCGACAGCCCGCCCTCGCCCGTGTTGTGAAAGAAGCCTCCCAGTTTCGCGCCCTTGTTGAGCGCCCGCACCGCCGCCTTCGACAGGGAGCCGTAGCTCATGGCCGAGATGTTGAAGATGCTGGCGCTGTACGGCTGCTTGCAGCGCTCGGCCCCCACCAGCACGCGCGCCGTCTCGGGCCCCGGGTGCGTCGGCTCGAGCGAGTGGTTCAGCCACTCGTAGCCCGTCTGGTAGACGTTGAGGCGCGTGCCGAAGGGCAGCGTGTCGAGCACGTCTTTCGAGCGCTGGTACACGAGGCTGCGCTGCTCGCGCGAGAAGGGGTTCTCTTCGTGGTCGCTCTCGACGAAGTACTGCCGCAGCTCGGGTCGGATGGACTCGGCGAAGGAGCGAAGCCGGCCGAGCACCGGGAAGTTCCGCAGAATCGTCTGCCGCTTCTGCGCCATGTCCCCCAGGCCCATCACCCAGAAGGCCGCGGGCAGGGCGAGCAGGGGCGCCAGGGGCGGGCTCCACGCGGCGGCCCCGGCGGCAAGGGCCGTCAGCAGCACCGCCGTGGCGACGAAGGGCCCGCGCCCCCAGTGCTCGACGAAGGCGGGCACGCGGTCGGGCGGGCGCTCCCAGCGCTTCACGTTCTCAGGGGCGACGGGGGGCGGGGTCACGGGGTCCTCCTCGAGGAATGGCGGACGGGGAAATGAGCATGAAGCCCCGGCGCTGTCCGCCTCGGCCGAGCTGGCCGCCGTCAGCGGGCGCCGTCGAGGCCGCCCCGACGGGCGCGGCGCGTCACAGCTCGACGGCCTCGCCGGGTCTCAGCCACCGGGCCTGCGCCCGACTGCCGCAGCGCTCGAGCTCGCGCTGGAGCGCGTCTGGCTCGCTGCGGACCGACAGCAGCGACGGCAGCAGGCCTTTCGCCGCGTGCGGGTGCAGGCCCGTCGGCGCGACGACGCGCGCGCCCGCCGCCGCTGCCATGCGGGCCGCCCGCCGCGCGTCCATCGACAGCTGCACGCCGAAGAGGCGCACGCCCTCGGCCGTGGTGACGAGCAGGTCGACCCGGCCCACCTGCCCGAGGCGCTGCGCCGTCGTCACGTGGGCCTCGAGGTAGGCCCGCTTGCCGGCCTCCTCGAACACCAGGCCCAGCGCGCTCGTCGAGAAGGGGAAGCCGGGCGAGACGAAGGTGAGCGACGCGCCGGAGCCCAGCGCCACCACCTGCCCCGGCGAGGCGACCTGCGCGCGCGTGAAGCCGACCGCCCCGAGGCGCCGGCAGCCGGCGGCCGTCGACCAGGCCGGCAGCACCTTCGGCAGCAGCGCGAGGCTGGGCGGGTGCAGGTGGTCTCCGAAGTGCGCGGTGAGCACCAGCAGGTCGGCCTCGCGCTCGGCCTCGGCCGGCGAAAAGGCCCTGCGCCGCGTCGCCAGCCCGAAGGCATACGTCAGCTCCGTGGTGAGCCACGGGTCGACGAGCACGCGACGCCCGCCGACGTCGACCCGCCACGACTGGTAGTCGTCGAGCCTGACGACCCTCACGGCGGCTCCGGCGGTGGTGAAAGCCGGGGAGCTGCGAGCGCGACGCCGACCGGCCCACGCCCGGGGACGCCGAGGACGTCGCGCGCGCCGTCGAGCAGCGCAGGCCCCGAGCGGTGGAGCCGTCCACCCCGTCGTCGAAGGGCCCGCCCGTCGGCTCGCCTCGCGCCGCGCGGCGCCCGGGTGACTCCCGCGCTGACGAGACGCACTGTCGCTGGCTGGCGCATGATGTCAGCGACTTCATCACGAAACCCGTTGGGCGCGACGGCCCGGACGCCCCGGGCTGGGCGGACGCACGCCGACGCCTTCAGCCAGGCCCCGGGCGCCGTCAGCCCAGCGAGCGCGCTCCGCCCAGAGCCCGCTGCCGCTTCGACGCGCCTCGCGCGCCCCTCGGGCCGAGGGTCACCACCCGGTGACGCCTCCATCGGCGGCGGAAGGCGACGCCCGAAAGAGTGGCTTCGCCGGGGCCGAAGGGTCGCGGGCCTCGATGGTGAAGTCCGCCATCGCCCAGAGGTCGCCGCGCGCGGGGCACGGGGCCTGCGCCAGCTCGAGGCTCCGGGCCACGCAGGCCGCGACCGCGGGCGGCAGCGGCGGGTACCGCTTCTGCTCGACGATGCGCGCGGGGCGGCCTCTGGTGTCGAACCACACCGCCCAGCGGGTGGCGAGGTCGCCCGCGGTGTGGAAGGCGCCGGCGAAGCACGCCCCCGTGAGGGGCGCCGGCGGCGTCTTCCAGTCTTCGAGGCTGGGGTGCTCCACCTTCGGGCGGAACGTCGGCCGCTTCGCGCCAGGCGCCTGGTGCCGCTCGAGGTGCTTGCGCCAGGAGCCCCTCAGGACCAGCGCCCCATCGAGCGTCATCGAGTCGGAACGGGTTCTCTGCAACGACAAGCGCCACCGCCCCGCGGCGAGACCGTCCGAGAGGCGCGCGCGGGCGAGCAGGGCGCAGGCGCAGCCGGCCACCGACGCCGCTTCGTCCTCCGAGCCCTCGCAGCGCGACACGAGGCCGTCACGGACCTCAACCAGCAGCGACGCGACCTCGTCTCCGGCCCCGAGGCACGCCGACACCTGCTCGAGCGAGAGGCCCGTCAGCGGCGGCTCCGGGGCGTCTGCCCGACGCCGACGGTCCGCGGGGGACGCCACCACGCGCAGCCGGTCCTCGCGCTGAACCCCTCGCGAGCCGAGACCGCCGACGCCGAGGCCCCCACGACCCTCGCTCGGCGGAGGCGCCGCGACGTGCGCCAGCGCCTCCTCGAGCGCGACCAGCGGGCTCCCGTCGCGGGCGATGGGCGCGACGAGCCTGACGGACTCACCCTCGTCGTGAAGCGGGTGGCCATACACCGACAGCTCGCAGCCGCCGTCGGCCTCGCAGAAGACACTCGCCGAGACCGAGGCCTCGACCCCCACCGATGCCGCCCACCGCCGCCGCGCCTCGTCGCGCACCAGCGGCCGGCCGCACACTTGCCCGGTGAGCGGATGCCTGCCCTCGGCGGCGAGCGCCCACGCCTGCTCCACCTCGGCCGGCGCGACCGCGACGCCCTGGCGCTCGAGCGCTGCCGCCAGCAGGGCCCGCGCGCGCTCGCGCTCGTCACGGAAGAGCCCCAGCCCCGACACCGCCTCGACGTCGTGGCGCACGCGGCGCGGGGCGTGGGCCCGGGGCGCGGCGGTGCTGCAGGCCCACAGCGCGAGGCCAGTCACGACGAGCAGGGCGCGCACCGCGCTCGCGTACCACGCCGGCAGCGGCAGTGGGGCGCGCGCGTCGCTTTCGGGTAGAGGGGCCCGGGTGGACTCGACGCTGCCCGAGTTGCAGGGCCTGACGCGGAGCCTCCGCCACGTCATCGCCCCGCCCGGCGCGGGCCTGCCGCTCGACGGTGGCGGGCTCGAGCCCCTCGCCTCGCTGTACCAGCTGAAGGACATGGCCTGGGCCGTGTACCTGCAGGACGACGGTTGGCGGCTGCACGTCGCCTCGGGCCTCGAGGTGACGCTCAACGGCGCCCCCACCGGCGGCAGCGCGCTGGTGTCGGGGGACGTCATCGGCGGGGACGACGTCTGGCGCTTCACCGCGGGCCCCTGGCCGGGCCCGACGGACGCGACGCTCGACGCGCAGACGCTCGCCGCGCCCGACGACGACGCCCTGGCGCTCGTCTACCGCGACCGGCTGCTCGAACTCGGCGCGCCCCTCGCCGAGGCGCTGCGCCGGCCGGTGCCGCGCGCGGAGCAGGCGCGCCACCTCTGGCCCTTCGCGAGGGACGTCGCCCGCGGCTTCGTCGAGGCCCGCTTCAGCGGCCCGCACGTCCGCGCGGTGGTGAGCCGCCGGCCCCAGCTCGACCTCGTCGGGTTCGCCGACGCCCTCGGCCTCGTGGCCCCCGCCCTGCCCCACCTCACGGCGGTGAAGACGTGGGGCCTCTCGGCGGACGACGCCGTGCAGCTCGCCCTGCTCCTCTCACGCCAGCCCGGGCTGGAGCGCGTCGGCCGCCTCGAGACGGGGGTGCGCGGGGCCTTCGACCTGAGCGACTTCCGCGCGCGCGACCGGCTCGAGGCCCCGCCGCGGGCGGTGCGCGCCGTCGCCAGCCCACGAGAGGGGCCGGCACGGCCGCTGGCGCTCCAGCTCGTCGCCTGGGACGGCTGGACGGCGCTCTCGCCGCTGACGTCGGAGAAGCGCGTGACGCTCGACGCCGACACCGCCCTGGTGTTCCACGCCGACGGCGGCGCGCTGGTCGCCGGCGCGCGCGGTGACGTCACCCTGCGCCGCGCCGACGACTGGGTGCTCGAGGTGTCCGCGCGCACGCCCGATGCGCTGACGCCGCGCCTCGACGGGCTGCCCCTGCGGGGCGCGTTCGGCGTGGGCCCCGGCGACGAGCTCGAGCTGGTGCTCGGGCTGCGCTGCCGCCTCGGCCCCGGTTGACGGTACCCCCGCGACCGCGGCGCGGGCGCGTCAAGCGACGACCCGCGCGGGCGCCGCGGCCCTTTCGGCGCACGGGCCTTCGCGCCTTCGCCAGACCCGCGACCCCCGGGCGGCGCTTACTCGCGCTGGAAGTTACAGGGCCGGCAGCACTTGTACTGCTCGAGACAGCCCACGCTGGAGAGGCACCCGGCGCTCGTCTTCTCGATGCCAACGAGGAACCGGCCTCCACGGCACTCGAAGGTGCCGGCCTGGTTGTTCTCGAAGAGGAACAGGTCGGCGACCGACGCCGAGAGCACCGTGCCCTGCCGCGTCGTGAGCTGCGAGGCGTACTCGCAGTCGCACCAGCTGGAGGACTGAATCCGGACCCGCGCGGTCTGGGACAGCGTCACCTCGCCGTTGAGCTGGCTCGTCCCCTGAACCGCCAGGCTGCCGACGCTGGCCGCCCCGGCAAACGAAGCGCTCGAGCCGGTCACGGTTCCGCCGTCGACGGGGCCCACCTTCGACTCCAGCCACTCCTTGAGTTGGGCAAAGTTGGTGTTCACCTCGCTCGCCTTCGCAGGGGTGTCGGCAGAGAAGCAGAAGGGAAGGCCATTGGGGCACAGGCCGTCGGCAGCCAGCGCAAGCGGCGCGACGACGAGGGCCAGAACCGCCCCGCCCACCAGCACTCTGGCGCGGCGGCGCGCGCGCGACGAGCGCTCCCGCTCCTGCGCCTCGAGCCTGGCGACCCGGGTCGTGAGTTCGGCGAGAGCAGCCGCTGTTTCAGGGGGTTCTTGCTTCATGAAGTCCTGACGCTAGCACATGCCCCTCGAGCGCCCGCCCGGCGTCTCTCGCCGCGCCTGAGCCGGCGCGCGAGCGGTCGAGCTTGCCCTCGACCTCGGCGTGCCGCGCGCGCTGCGCCTCGGGCGTGTCGTGCACGAACCCAGCGCCTCGGTCTGCAGCGCCTGCCCGTCCTCCGAGAGGAACGCCACCTTCGCCTCGTGGCGGCCTGCCGCGAACGGCTTCCCGTCAGGCCGCTTGCCGCCGGAGACGAAGGCCATCGCCCCGTGCGTGCTCGCCTGCGGCGAGGAAGAGACAACGTCTAGCCTCGCGCCCGGCTCGGCCGACCGCACCTCGAGCCTCACCTGCCCCTTCGTGCCCGAGGGCCTGCGGCGGGAGCAGACGACCTGCGCTCCGTCCGACGGAGTGGTGACGCCCGGCCCGCTCCGCGAACCCGGTCAGGTCCTCACGGCTGAGGTGCGCGTCGTCATGGAGCGCCGAGCGCGCTGGCTCACGGCCCGCTGAAACTCCACGTCGCCTGCACGGGCCCACTCGCGCAGGCTCGCGAGGACGAACCCATGAGCGACCTCGGGTCCGACCACGTCGTCGTGGAGGTGCCCGGGCAGGCGTCATCGCCGCTGTCGAAGAGCACGGGCACCAGGTACTGAGCCTGGCACGTGCCAGCGCCAGCGCTGCGCCGTCGGCACGAGATGGGCACCGTCACGTCACCGGCGAACCCCCAGCTGTATCGGCTGCGGGTCAGGCGCAACGAGCCCATGAACGGGGCGCTGCCACCCTTGAGGTCGCAGTCGCAGTCCGGCAGCTCGACGAAGCCAGCCGTCACCATCAGCGTCCCCGAGCCCTCGTAGCTCCCCTCTTCGTCTCGGCTCGTGAAGGTCACGCGCCCCATGGCCGCGACGCGCAGCTTCGTCGAGCCGGTGCCGGGGCCGCCGCGGTCGGAGTCGAAGGTGAACGTTCCGCTCAGCTCGGCCGGGTACTCGACCTGGTCGTCGGTGACGCGCACGTTCGACACCACGGTGGTGAGCCCGTCACTCGTGTTGAAGCGCAGGCTCACCGCGACGAGGTCGGGGCTCGGCTTGCGGGCGGGCGCCGTGAAGGTGACCTGCGCCCCCGCGTTGCGCACGGTGCCGAACGTCGCGTTGCCGCCCTCGACCCCATTGACCGCGGCCTGTGACCGGAGCGGCGCCAACTCCTCCTCGACGCAGTCGAGCGCGATGGGCGCCAGCTCGTCGCCCTCCACCACCTCGGAGGGCGCGAAGTCACAGCTCCTCAACGCGAAGACCTGTGACTGGCTCACCTTCACCTGCGCCCTGCTGGGCGTGAGCGAGAAGCCCCTCAGCATGGTCCAGTCGGACAGGTGCGTCGTGGTGACCGACAACGTCCGGGTGGTCTCGTTCACCGTCGTGGGCAGGGGCCGCCAGCGGCGCTTCGAGTCCTGAAAGGCGACGCGCAGGAAGCGCGGCTCCGTCGCCTTCGCCTCGTCTTCTGCGTACCGCAGCGAGAGGGTCGCCGGGCTCGTGAAGCGCGTACCGTCGGGCCCCAGCCGCCAGGCCACCGCGCTGCCCGGCGCGGTCGCGGTGATGGGGGTGATCGAGAACATCGTCGGCGTCGAGACGGCGCCGGCGGGAACCGTGAGGCTGAGCAGGCCGTCGGGGGTGCTGATGGTGCCGCCCTCGGGGCCGAGCATGCGGGTGGTGCTCGCCCCGCTGGGCGTGCCGAGCTCGGTGACGGCGACGACGCGAGGCCGGGGCGTGGGCTGGCCACACCCAGCGCCGAGGGCAGCCAGGACGAGGACGGTCGAGCGGAAGAGCGGCATCGCGCGCACGCTAGAACGGCGCACGCAGAAGTCGAAAGAGCCGCGGCCGCCTCGCTGTCAGTTGACCGCGCCCGCCGAGGTCGGCAGGAGCCACCTCGTTGCAGAAGGCGACACGCTCAGAGACGTCGCGACGACGCGCTCACCGTTCGCCTGATGGCACGTGCCGGGGCTCGAGACTCCGCGCGCCCACGTGGCAGCTCGTCGGGTGGGCCTTCGGGTGCGGCACCACGACACCGGGCGGCGCACCGGGGCGCTCGGCCGTGAGCGCGAAGGTGACGCTCCCCTCGGACGGGTCGTGGTCGTGCTCGCCGGCCAGGCGACGCCGCCCGGACTCGGAGCCGCGCGCCCTCGTTGGTGACGCCCGCGCCCCATCGCCGCCAGCTGGGCACGATGCCATCACCTCGCGCGAGGGCCCGTCAGCGTGCCTGGGGGGCCCGCCGCTTCACCAGGTCGCGCGGCGTGGGCGGCCGGGGGTCGGGCGCGTCGAAGGGCTCCTCGACGAGGTCGAAGCGGCCATGGTCGAACGGCACGCCCGGAGCGGCCTCGCGCAGCACCAGGCGCTCGCGCAGCCCCCGCCGCGCGAGCGTCTTCGCGCGGAAGTGACAGTACGGGTTGTTGCCGGGCCGCCCCAGCACCGCGTGGGCCGTGAAGGTGCACCCGGCGAGGCAGCGCTCGGCGAAGGGGCACTCGCGGCAGAAGCCCCACAGCGCCTCGACCGTCCGCGCCCGCGCGAAGCCGATGCGCTCCGAGCCCTCCCACAGCTCTCGCAGCGAGCGCTCGGCGAGCGAGCCGCCGACGTACGACGGCTGGAGCGACGGGCAGCCCTTCACCGCCCCGTGCGCCTCGATGCCCATGACGAAGCGCCCCGCCTGACAGCCCGCCCACGCGTCCTCGGGAACGACGCCGGCGAGCGACCGCAGCTCGGGCTCGTCGGGGTGGAAGTAGCCGAGGTTGTTTCCCGGCATCACCGCCAGCCTCGCCTCGCGCCAGGCGCGGCGCTTGAGCTCGAGCACCCGAGGCACCAGGTCGAGCAGGTTCCACGGCTGCAGCAGCATCGCCGGGCGGTCGGCCGCGCGCCCCAGCGGCGCCGTCACCTGGAGCTGCCACGCCGTCGCGCCCTGGTCGCGCAGGTGCTCGTACAGCCCCTCGAGGTCGCCGACGTTGAGACGGTTGACGTTGGTGTTCGCCGACACCCGCACGCCAGCCTCGCGCAGGAAGCCCATCGCCGCCGTGGCCGCGGCGAAGCTGCCGCGCGAGGCACGCATCAGGTCGTGCGTCGCCTCGAGCCCGTCGAGCGACACCGACGCCTGGTAGAGCCCCGCGCCGGCCATCGCGAAGGCCAGCCTTCGGTCGACGCCGCGCCCCCCGGTGGTGAGCACCGGGCGAATGCCCGCCTCCTTCAGCGCCGCCACGACGTCGAGGAAGCCCGGGTGCAGGTAGGCCTCTCCGCCGATGAGCACCACCTCGCGCGTGCCCAGCGCGGCGAGCTCGCCGACGACGGCCAACGCCTTGTCCGTCGTCAGCTCTCCCTCGCGGGCCGTACCCGCCCGGGAGCCGCAGTGGGTGCACGGCTGGTCACACGCGAGCGTGAGCTCCCAGACGACGTACGCCGGGTGCCAGGCCGCCGAGAGGTCCTGCCGCCGCGACATGCGTCAAGGCCCCGCGTCAGCGCCCGCGTCGCTCGCCGCCGCGCCGCCGTCGGTGCTCCCCGCGTCGCCTGACTTCACCCCGGCGTCGGTGCTCCCCGCGTCGCGCACCTCACCGCAGACGTAGTCGGTCTGCCGCCCCCCATCGGGCAGCGTGATGCTCTCGTAGCAGCTCGACGGCGCCGCCCCGTAGCACGCCATGAGCGTCATCGACGCCCCCAGCCCGCCGAGCAACCCCAGCGCCAGCTTGCCCACCCGCGCCGTTCTCGAACCTTCGGCACCGCAGTGCGGACAGGCCGACGCCGACGAGGGAACGACTCCGGAACACGACGAACACTTCGTCAACGCAGACATGGTTGTGAGACCTCCCCGACCCGTGATGGGCACGAGCCGGAGCAAGGCCTGCGCCATCGGAGAACCTGCCGGAATCAGAGCGCAGCACCGCCGCGTGGGCCTCGGTCAGGCGTAGACCCTGACGGCCATGACAGGGTGCCGGCATCAGGGCTGCGAGAGGAGCCGGTCGAACCGAACCGCCGCCGCGTCGACCTTCAGCACCAGCTGCAGCAGCTGCCGCGACAGGGCGCGCGCCTGCTCCGCCAGCGCCTCGTCGTGGTGCTCCTGCGCCTCGCCCGACAGCGCCATCGCCAGGCCGGTGAAGCCCAGGAGCAGCTCGTACAGCTGCTGCTTGTCCTTGTTCGGCAGCTTCGCGAGCTCGGGCGACTCGTCGACGCTCGCGTTGACGGCCGCGAAGACGGCCTGGGTCACCTCGTCGGACGGCTCGGGCGTGCCGTTGGCGATGGTGGCGTTGGCGATGAGGAAGAACGCGAGCGCCCCGGCGACGTTGTTGCGCCACGGCTTCGTCTCGGGCTGCGCCTCGAAGCCCACCTTCGTCGCCTGGACGAGGGCCACCACGCCCTCGCGCTCCTCGGGTGACTCGGTGATGGCCTCGGCGATGAGCTTCGCCGCGCTCACGCGCTTGTCCGGCTTGAAGGCGCCCAGGTTCTTCACCACGCGGGGCGCCGCCACCTGCGGCCCGGCCTCGGGGAGCGCGCGCCCGCTGGCGGCCTCGCGCTCGGCCTTCTCGACGGCGGCCAGGCCCCACTTGTTGATCATCGCCTGCCGCGTCGTGAGCCGCGCGATGTTCTGCTGCGTCGTGGTGAAGATGTTCTGCACGGCGCTGGCGTAGCCGAAGGAGCTGTAGACGGTGCCGTAGCCGGTGTTCCACCCTCCGGCGTTCGAGTTCCACGTCTGGGCCAGCGCGGACCATGACGCGAGCGACAGCGACAACGTGAGCGCGGTTCGGAGCATGGGCCGCGTCATACCGCAGGTGCGCCCTTCGCTTCTCGGCCAGGCGCTACCGCAGGCGAAAGCGCAGGCGCAGGCCGTCCATCGGCTCGAGCACGTCGCCGTCGCGCAGGTGGGCGTACGGCCGCTCCCGCCCGTTGACGCGGAGCGCCGGGCCCCACGCCCTGCGGCCCCGCGCCAGGCCGGCGATGTCTTCGACGAACCACCGCGCGCCGTCGTCCTCGACGCGCAGCGCCAGCCGCGACGCGGGGTGCTCGTCGCCGGCGCTCACCTGTACCGCGCACTCGTCGAGCTGGCCGATGAAGTTGGGGTGCGTGCCCGACAGGCCGATGCTGCGACCGGGCCCGGGGCGCGCGGCGACGCCCGCCGGGGCCGCCACCACCTCGAGCGTCGCCTGGCCGGCCGAGAAGAGGAGCCGCTCCGCCGGCGTCACCAGGCGGGGCAGGCGTTCGCGCACCGCGGCCCACGCCTTCGCCACCGCCTCGGGGCGCACCGCCAGCCCCACCGGCCCCACCCGCACCGACTCGAGGGGCACCGTCCAGGGGGCCGCGGCCAGCAGGGCGAGCAGCTGGTCGACGTCGTTCGCGGCACGCAGCCCGGTGCCGAAGCTCGCCGGGTCGACCTCGAGGTGGCGCAGGAAGCGGCAGGCCGGCTCCTCGAGCACGCGCTGCACCAGCAGGGCCGGCGTCTCGCCCATCGGCGACACTGGCGTCGGCCCCCGCACCACGACGCGGCGGGGGAACCCCCGGTGGAAGTCGACGTCGAGCCAACCGTCGCGCCAGGCGGCGCCGAGCGAGCCCAGGGCCCGGGCGTCGTCCTCGGCGTCGCCGGCCTCGCCCGCCACGCGGCGGCCGGTGGGGTTGCCGTTCTCGATGAGCCAGTCGCCCCACACGAGCCAGCGCGCGTCGTCGTCGAGGTCGTCGAGCACCGCCCGCTCGAGCGCCGGGCTGTCGGGCGGCGGCGGCGCGAGCCAGACGCGAAAGGCGGCGCCGTCGGGGAACTCGACGACGTCGCCGCTCTCGACCTCGGCGTCGCGCACCGCCTCGCCGTTCTTCCTCACGCCGTTCGCCGAACCCACGTCGAACACCCACCACCGCCCGAAGCGGAACTCGAAGCGCGCGTGCAGCGGCGCGAGCAGGCCCGAGGCGAGCGCCACCCCGCTCTTCGGCGACCGCCCGACGGTGAGGCCGTCGACGAGCGCCACCTGCTCCCCGCGCCTCGCCGCGCCGGCGTGCGGGCTGATGACCTCGAGACGGGGGAAGCCGGCGTCCACGCCCCTCGGAGTCTCCCACGGGCCGCGGCCGGGTCGAAGCCAGCGGCGGGCGCCTGGCGCGGGCGTGGATTCGACGCCGCCGCCGGGGCGGTGGAGTATGGGGCGGCGCATGTGGCCGTTCCTGAGAGCGCGCTTCGGAACGCTCGACACCCGCAGCCTCGGGCTGTTCCGCGTCGGCTTCGGCCTGCTGCTGGTGTCGAACCTGCTCGACCGCACCGGCTTCTTCGGCGACGACCTGGTCAGCTTCTATACGAACGACGGCCTGTGGCCGAACCACTACGCCCTCTTCCTGCCGCCGACGCACGGCTACTGGTCGCTGCTGTCGGGCTTCTCGACGCCGGGCGAGGTGCGCTTCGCGCTGGCCGTCGTCCTCGTCATCTACCTGCTCTACACGGTGGGCCTGTGGACGCGGGCGATGCAGGTGCTCGCGCTGCTGGCGCTCGAGTCGGTCAACTTCCGCTTCCTGCTGCCGCAGCACGGCGGCACGGTGGTGATGAACATCCTCGCGGTGTGGACGGTGTTCCTCCCGCTGGGCGACCGCTTCTCGCTCGACGCGCTCTTCGCCAGCCTTCGCCAGCACGACGAGCGCACCCCCGCGCAGCTGCACCAGCGGGCCTGGCTCGAGGGCCAGCCGGCGACGCGCACCGGGCTCGCCGTCTTCGGCGTCTTCTTCAACTTCGCCGCCATCTACTTCTTCAACACCGTGCACAAGGTGGGCGCGTCGTGGCGCGACGGGAGCGCCGTGCACTACCTGCTGTGGCAGAACCGCATGGCGACGCACCTCGCCGACGTCATCCGCCACCACGAGCCCGCCTTCCTCAGCCCCGCGCTCACGTACGGCACGCTCGTCATCGAGGGCGGCCTGGTGGTGCTGCTCCTCTCGCCCGTGCTCCAGGACAAGCTGAGGCCACTCGCGCTGGGCTGCATCTGGGCCCTGCACGGCGGCATCGCCCTGATGACGACGCTGGGCCCCTTCTCGTACTCGATGATGGCCTTCGGCCTGTTGACGGTGACGCCGGGCCTGTGGGGCTGGCTCGAGGCCCGCTGGCGCCGGGGGCCACCGGTGACGGTGCGCTACGACGAGGCGAGCGCGCTTCACCGCTTCGGAGCCCGCCTCGCCGCGCGCCTCGACCTCGGCCAGCGGCTGACCTTCGAGGCGACACCGGGGGCCCGGCTCGGCCCGGCCGAGGTGACGGCGGTGGCGAAGGCGCTGCCCCTCTGGCGCCTGGGAGCCCCCCTCGTCGGCCCGGCCTTCGCCGCGCTGCGGTGGGGCCTCGCCACCCTCGCCTCGCAGCTGACGCCGACGCCACCGCCGCCCCCGAGGCCGCCCTTCGTGCAGCGCCTGGGCGGGCTCGCCTCGACGGCGGGGCCCGCGCTGGTGCTCGCCGCGGTGGTGAGCCAGTTGCTGATGGAGAACTGGGCGGTGCCCGCGGCCCTCAAGCCGGCCAGCCGCCCGCAGTGGATGACCGACGTCATCGACGTCTGGCAGGTGCCGCAGGGCTGGTCGATGTTCGCGCCCGACGTGCCAAAGCAGGACGCGCGCCTCGTCGTCGACGCCACCCTCGCCGACGGCACGCACGTCGACCCGCTCACCGGCCTCGCGCCCGACTTCGACGCGCTCTTCAACGGCCCCTGGTTCATGAACCAGCACTGGTGCGAGGTGCACGCGCGCATGCCGGGCTGGAGGCACCACTGGCGGAACTTCCGCGACTACCTGCTCCGGCGCCACGGCGCCCGGCGCCCCTCGGCCGAGCAGCGCATCGTCGCGCTCGAGGTCTTCACCCTCACCGGCGACATGCCGCCGCCCGGCTCGACGACGCCCACCAACGTCAGGCGGGAGCGGCTGTTCGGCGAGGGGCCCGGCGAGCTGCAGCGCCCCTGACGGGCGACGAGGGCGCCATCGGCGCGCGCCAGCGGCTACGCTGTGCGCCCATGACGGGGTCCTTCCGCTTCGCCTGGCTCGTGCTGCTCGCGTCTTTCGCGACGTTCATGACGGTGAGCGGCGCCTTCCTTCAACTCAACGGGGTGGCGAGCGTCGTGGGGGGCCTGGTGGCGCTGGGCGGCACGACGCTGGTCGCCCTGGCCACGAGCGGGCGCGAGTGGCGCAGCGCCACCGGGCTGTTGACGTTCCGCCCGGGCGACGTGGCGCTGGGCGTGGTGCTGGGCGTCACCAACGCCCTGTCGCTGAGCGCCTGGCTCGGCGCGCTGTCGACGGCGGTCTTCCCGAAGGTCCTGGTCGAGCTCTTCGACACCGGCGCGATGCTGAAGCAGATGGTGACAAACCCGCTCGAGCGGGCGGCGATGGTGCTGGCGGTGGCGGTGCTGGCGCCGCTGGCCGAGGAGCTGCTGTTCCGCGGCGTGCTGGTGCGCGGCCTCGTCGAGCGGTTGAGCCCCCTCGCCACCGCCGTCGTCAGCGGCTTCATCTTCAGCGCCTACCACCTGGACCCGGTGGGGTTCCTCCCCCGCTTCGCCATCGGCATCATGTTGGCGCTCCTGGTGCTGAAGAGCGGCTCGCTCTGGCCGGCCATCGCCGCGCACGCCGCGAACAACGCGCTGGCGCTGGGCACGCTCGAGGCCGGCCTCGAGGACTCCGACCTGCCGGTGTGGGTCGGCCTGGCGAGCCTCGTCGTGCTGCTCGCCACGGGCGCCTGGCTCAAGACGCGCCCGACGGTCGAGGGGCCCACGCCCCTGCCCCGCGCGCCGCACCCGTTCCTCCGCGCGGTGGCGCCCTGGGGCGGGTCGCTCGTCGCGAGCGCGCTGCTCCTGGCGACGCTCGACGCCCGCGGCGGCCAGCTCACCCGCATCGACCTCACCGCGCCGCTGGTGGGGCGCAGTGACGACGCCGAGCTCACGGCGCTGCTGGAACTGCGCGCCCAGGCTCGCCGCGGCGAGCTGAGCTGCGAGGCGTACGGCGAGCGGCGCCGGGCCGTGAGCCACGCTCGCCTCCAGGCGCTGCTGCGCACGTGGCTCTCTGCCTTCCGCCGTCGCGACGGGTAGTCCTGCAGCGCGGCGCCGCACCTGCGTCGCGTGCACCACGTCACGCGCCCTTGCGCCTCACCCGTCGTCGCCGCTGCGCTCCCGCGGGCCCACCGCGCCGGCGCCATCCATCCCTCGGACCGAAGATGAACATCGAATCAATCAGGGGCCGGCGCCCTGCGCCCCGGGGCGGCGTGTGGTGTCTTTCGCGCATGCCGACGAGAGTCTCGACGCCCGCCCCCCGCACCCAGACACAGCCGACGCAGCCGCCCTCCTCGGGCGGAGCCAGCATCGACGTGAAGCCCGGCGATTCCCTCAGCAAGCTCGCCCGACGCCACGGCGTCACCATGGACGCGCTCGTGCAGGCGAACGTCGGCCGCTACCCCGGCCTGGCGACCAACCGGAACGCGCTGGCCGTCGGGTGGGTGCTCACGCTGCCGGCGCGCACCCCGGCGGGCGACACCACGCCGGCGGGCCCGCAGGGCTGGAGCGGGCAGCAGAGCAGCCGGCCCTCGTCCGCCACGACCACGCAGCAGGCGCCGGAGCCGCAGCGGGTCCGCGGCGAGGGCGCACGGCTGGCGGCCGGCGGCGTGCAGTCGCTGGAGCGTCAGATGCGCGCCCACCACGACGCCCTCGAGCGCACGGGCGTGGGCCTGTACTACGGAGACAAGTCCGGCTTCGCGAAGCTCGACCGTGCAGGCCAGCGGCAGTGGCTGCAGGACAACGTGAAGCCAGACCAGACGCCTCCGACGGGCCTCAAGGAGTCGAGTTGCATCGGTTGGGCCCTCGAGCACGTGGGCGCTGCCTACGCGGCCGCGGGCAAGGCCGACCGCTGGCGCGAAATCTACGCCACCGTCACCCGCAACGGCGCGAAGGGCACCGACCTGGCGAAGGAGCTCCAGAAGGACGGCTGGAAGGCCATCTACTGGAACCCGGACGCGAAGAAGCCCGCGGACGGCGACAGCGAGCACTCGTTCTCGGCGGCGCAGGTGCGGCGCGGCAATGGGTACTACGGCATCAAGGTGGACGACTCGGTGGTGAACTTCCGGCCGACGGAGGGCGGCGGCACCGCGCAGGACATGAGCGGCATCGAGCGGCTGAAAGAGGTGCCGTTCTGGTTCGGCCTGGCGCGCGGCGGGAAGCACACCTTCGTCGGGCGCGGGAACCAGCTCAACGAGTTCCACTGGACGGAGCAGCCCACCTCGTCGCGCCCCTTCAGCGAGAAGCCGCTCGAGACGTACTCGTGGTTGTCGGGGCTCATCATGGTGCCCCCCGGCACCTGGCCCACGGGCGACGTCAGCGCACGCTGAACACAGCCTGCTCGGCACGCTCCGGCGGCCGTCGGTGACGGCGTCGGTCAGCCATGGACGAGCGGGCCCCGCGAACAGGGCTCACGCGCCTGGCCCTTCGTGTCGAGCGGACAGCGGCTGGCGCGGGGAGTGACCTCGTGCGGGCCCTCGGGCGACGACGGCCCGCAGGTCGCCTCGCTCAGCCCGCGCGCTTGCGGCGCTTCTTCAAGGCCGCCCGCGCCCGGCGTCGCGGCGCTGCCGGGGCCTTCTCGGTGCCGTCGAACAGGCGAATGGCGCGCGCCACCGCAGCCGCCCGGTCCCCCTTCACGAGGTAGCGCCGAATCGTCCACGACAGGCCTGGCATCGGGTCCTCCTCTTTCTCCACCACGTCATCGGCGACCACGGAGACGGGCTCGAGGGCGAACAGGAAGAGGTCCAACATGGAGACGTCTTCAATCGTCTCGTCATGGAAGTCGGCGTACCCGCACCAACGCTTCTTCATGGCCTGGGCCAGCGGTCCGGCGCGCACCTCTTGGTCCCACAGGTCGACCTCGAGCAGCAGGTGAGCGCAGCTGCCCGTCGCGTCCTCGCAGAACGTGCACGCAGGGCCGAACCGGGGTCTCGACAGGGTCATGCGCGCGAGCGTTCGCCGAAGCGCTGACAGGCGAGGTCAGCCCGGGCGCCCCCTGGCACGAGTGATGGCGCAAGCGCTGCGACCCGGCCCCGCCGGCGTGATGGCCCGGGCGCAAAACGTGCGGAGACACGGTGGCCCGGGGAGCGCCAGCGGCCACGCGTCAACGGCGGGCGCCCTCAGGCGCCGAGGGAAAGGACCCGGCCGGAGAGGCCGGTCGCACGCGGCTTGCACACCGTGTCCGTCGACTCGAAGCGAAGGAGCCCCTCGGATGAGACATGTCGTGCTCGGCGCAGGACCCGTCGGCCGGAGCGCCGCCTCGGCGTTGGCGGGCTGTCAGCAGGACGTCGTCATCGTGAGCCGCGCGGCCCCGCCCGGCCTGCCGCGCACGGTGCGCCACGTCGCGGCCGACGTGCTCGATGGGCCGGCGCTCGAGCGCGCCTGCGAGGGCGCCGACGTCGTCTATCAGTGTCTCAACGCGCCGTACCACCTGTGGCCGGAGCGCTTCCCCCCGCTGCAGGAGGCCGCCGTGCGCGCCGCGCGCGCGGTGAAGGCCCGCTACGTCAGCTTCGAGAACGTCTACGCCTATGGCCTGCCTGGAGCGGCGCCGTTCTCCGAGGGCCAGCCTGCCGCGCCGTGCTCCGGGAAGGGGCGCGTGCGCGCGGCGATGAGTGAGGCGCTCGCCCGGCTGTACGCCCAGGGGGTGCTCGAGGTCACGTTCGTCCGGGCGAGCGACCTGTTCGGGCCCGGCATGCGCGCCTCGGCGATGGGCGACGAGTTCATCGGGCGGGCCGTCGCCGGAAAGGGCGCGCGCGGGTTCGGCGACCTCGATGCGCCCCACACGTGGACGTACACGCGCGACGCCGGCGCCACGCTGGCCGCGGCGGGGTTGAGCACCTCGTGGGGCCACGTCTGGCACGTCCCGTCGGACCGACCTCGTTCGCAGCGCGAAGTCGCCGCCGAGCTCTCCCGCCTGCTGGCGCACGCCGTGCCGCTCTCGTCGACGCCGCCCTTCGTGCTGGGCCTGCTCGGGCTCTTCCGCCCCGAGGTGAAGGCGCTCGTCGAGATGGCCTACGAGTTCGACCGGCCCTTCGTCGTCGGAGACGAGAAGACGCGCGCGGCGCTGGGCCTCGCGTCGACGCCCTTCGCGGACGCGCTCGAAGCGACGGTGCGGTGGTTCCGCGGCGCCGCCACCACCCAGTCGGTCCAGCGCGCCCCCCGCGAAGGCGCGGTGAGCCGGCAGACGCAGTGACGGGACGCCAACCGCGCGGGCGGTGACGCCGTCGCTGGCGCCGCCCTCCGATGATGGGCTCGGACGGCCGGGGTGCAGCAGAGGCGTCGGTGGTGCGGCAGGGCTGGCTGCAGGTGTGCGAGCCGGTGCCGGCGCGGGTGCGGCGCAAGGTGTCGGCCTTCCTTCGCTGCGGGGACGTGCGGCCGGGCTTCGTCGAGGTGTCCTGCGACGAGTGCCACCAGTCCGACGAGGTGGCGTCCCGGCGCATGAGGAGCGGCTTCTGCCCCTCGTTCTCCAACCGTCGGGCGGTGGAGTCGGGTGAGAGGTTGGTGGCCCTCCTGCCGCGCGTCCGCCTCCGGCAGTGGACCGTCAGCGGCCCCGTCTGGCTGCGCTTCGCCGTGGTGAAGCGCCCGACGCTGCTGCAGGCGCTGGAGGCCAGGATGGTGCGCGCCACCTGACGCTGGCAGCGGCGGGGAGCACACAGGCTGGGCGCCCATGGCCCGCCTCGCGGCGACGCCGTCGTCTTCACGAGAGTGGCTCGGCTCGATGCTTCAACCGACGCCGCACCTCCACGCGCTGCTCTCTTCAGGCGCTGTGGGCGCAAGACGGCAAGGCGATGGACTTCCCCGCACCCGACGACGCCATCCTCCGGCGCGTCTTGCGCCAGGCCCGCAAGCACTTCACCGCCGAAGACGTCACGTGGCCTGCGGACGAGGACGAGGCGCTCCAGCGCGCATCCCTCCAGCGCCCGGTGCCGCTGGACTCGCCAACGCGTCCACGCCGGCAGCGCGTCGCCCTGGCCGTGGGCTTCTCCCTTCCCGCCGACGCCGCCGTCCGTGGCAACGACAGGGCGACTTCGAGCGCCTGGCCCGGTCGCCCTGGTGGCCTACCGCCCCTTCCCCACCGCACACCCGCGCTCGCCACGCCTGGGCCCTCGCCTGCCTCCGAGGCCACGGCCCCCTCCCGGAGCCCGTCACCGGCGCGCCTGCAGGACGTCCCCTTCTCAGCCAGTCCTTCGCCGCCTCTTGACCCTCGGCTCCGTTTCTTGCCCTGAATCACTCGGCGTTCGCGTTCCGGGGCGGGGGCTGGAGCGGCCCACCCGGTGCGTGGACGCCCGAGGGGCCGCAGCACCGACTCCGGCCCGGCGAAGGGCGGCGCGGCGTCGGACACCCACATCGTGCGCCGCAGCGTCCGCCGGAGGTGGCGCCAGGCCGTGTCCTCGTCGGTGACGTCAATGAAGCCCTCGACACCGCGCACGTCGAGCCGCACGTCGCGGTACGCCTCGCTGGAGCGGTTCCTGCCGTGCCGCGGAACACTGCCGATTGCACCGACACGTGGACGCGGGAGTCGCTCTTCCAGGCCACCGCCACGCCTCCCGTTGCACACCGCGCCGCGCCGCGGTGTATCCTTGCTGTTTCACAGCCGCCTCCTCAAAGGAACCACCATGCCGCGCATCGGGAAACCCGCTCCGAAGACGACGAGCCGCTCGTCTTCGCCGAAGGCCACGACGAAGGCCTCGACGGCGAAGGCCTCCACGAAGGCCTCGGGCACGAAGGCGTCCGACAAGGTCGAGTTCCCGCGCGCCAACTGGAAGGATCCGGTCAAGTTGAACGACACGATCAACCGCGCCAAGGACCGCCTGGGCCTCAGCGACCACCCGCGCGGTCGCTACACGAAGCCAGAAGGGGGGGCGCCGCGTCCGCCAGTGGTGGCGCGCTACGGAGTCATCCGCCCGCCCGTCGATGGTGGGAACAAGCCGCCAAAGCCGCCAGTGGTCGCTCGCTACGGCGTCATTCGCCCGCCCGTCGATGGTGGAACCAAGCCGCCAAAGCCGCCAGTGGTCGCACGTTACGGGGTCATTCGCCCGCCCGTCATCGACGACGGCTCCACCCCGCCGCGCCCGCCGGTGGTCGCCCGCTACGGCGTCATCCGCCCGCCCGTCGACACCGATCCGCCGCGTCCCCCCGTGGTCGCCCGCTACGGCGTCATTCGCCCCCGCCCTGGCATCGAGACCAGGCCCCGGCCCAGCGCGGGCCGCGCGCGTCGTGGCTCCGTCGAGTAACCCGCTGCGCCCCGTCACCCGCGCATGACGAAGGTCGAGAAGCCGCGAACGCCCCGCCGGCGTGCGGCGGCTGGTGCGAAGTCAGGGCCATCGACACCCGAGAAACCCGCGTTCGCATATGCCGAGCGCCTCAAGGACTACCGGCGCACGGCGTACGCGGTCTGGGAGATCACCCTCAAGTGCAACCTCGGCTGCACGCACTGCGGCTCGCGTGCTGGTGACAAGCGCGAAGACGAGCTGTCGACCGCCGAGGCGCTCGACCTCGTCCAGCAGCTCGCCGACGCCGGCATCACCGAGGTGTCCCTCATCGGCGGAGAAGCCTTCCTTCGCCCAGACTGGCTCGAGATCACCCGCGCCATCGCCGACGCGGGCATGATCCCCACCATGGTGACGGGCGGCTATGGCATCAGCCTCGCCACGGCCCAGAAGATGCGCGACGCCGGCATGGCGCAGGTGTCGATCTCGCTCGACGGCCTCGAGAAGACACACGACACGCTGCGGGGGAAGCCGGGCTCGTTCTTTCAGGCGCTCCAGACGGCCAGGAACTTCCGCACCGCAGGCCTCGAGTTCGGGTGCAACTCGCAGATCAACCGGCGCTCTGCGCCCGAGCTGCCCCGCCTCTACGAGGTGATCCGCGACGCCGGCGCCAACGGCTGGCAGTTCTCGCTCACCGTGCCCATGGGCAACGCGGCAGACCGGCCGGAGCTCCTCATTCAGCCCGTCGAGCTGCTCGAGCTGTTCCCGGTGCTGGCGCGCGTCACCTGGCGTGCCAACCGCGAGGGCGTGCGCGTCATTCCAGGCAACGACATCGGCTTCTTCGGGCCGTACGAAGAGATCTTGCGCGAGGAGCAGTTTCGCCTTGGCGCCTTCTGGCAGGGCTGTCAGGCAGGCCTGGGGTCGCTGGGCATCGAGGCCGACGGGAAGATCAAGGGTTGCCCGTCGCTCCCCTCTGACAGCTACGTCGGCGGCAACGTGCGCGACCTGCCGCTCCAGGAGATCCTCAAGGCGAAGGAGCTCACCTTCAACCTCGAGGTCGGCGGCACCACCGAGGGCACCAGGCCGTTGTGGGGCTTCTGCAAGACGTGCGACTACGCCGACCTCTGCCGCGGCGGCTGCACGTGGACCGCCCACGTCTTCTTCGACAAGCCCGGCAACAACCCCCATTGCCACCACCGCGCCCTCACCATGCAGTCCCGCGGTCTGCGCGAGCGCGTCGAGCTGAGAGAGAAGGCCTCGGGCCTGCCCTTCGACAACGGCGTGTACGAGCTCAAGGTCGAGCCCCTCGACGCGCCGTGGCCTCAGAACGATCCGCTCCGCTTCACCGCCGACAAGGTGGTCTGGCCCGACAGCTGGAGCGCGTGGCCGACGTTCTGACACACCACCGCAGCACCAACGCCCGGAGGGGATCGCCATGCAGGAGTACCTTCTCAAAGTGAACGACTCAGCCTCGAAGGACGTCGCCGAGTGGCTGCTGCTCGCGAAGGCGCCGACGCACGTGCGCCTCGCCACGCTCGCGCCGCTGTCGAACTATGGCTACCCCTCGGGGGCTGACGCGGCGGTGCTGAAGCTCACCGTGCACGGCGTGGTGACGGGCCAGGCCGGTGGTGACGAGGCGCCACACGACTTCGTGCCGTGGCAGAACGTCGCGTACCTCTCGGATGGTTCGGGCCTCGCGAAGGAGCTGGCTGGCGCGAAGAAGTAGCCGCGGTTCTCGGCGGGAAGCCGCCGCGCAGCTCGCCGCGACGGGCCCCATCGCCATGCCCGGCCTCGCACGGGTCCGCGAGCCCGAGCGGGTGCGTGACGTCGTCGCCGCGCTCCCGCGTCAGGCAGAAGCCCGGCGCCTCGAGCAGCGGCGGTGCCGGGCTTTGGGCCGGTGCTCGTCTTCGTCGCCGCTCATTGCGTGGCGACGCCGGTGGTCGGCGCGTCACGCACCTCGAAGCGCATCTCGTCGGCGGTCGCCTGGATCTCGGGCGCGTACATGGCCTCGGCGCGGGCGGGGAGCGCCGAGAACCGACCCGGCGTCTCGGCGCGCAGCTCGTACGAGAGCTTCGTCGTGCCGACCTTGAGCTCAGAGAGGAACATCGCCACGCGGTCGGCGCGGAGCTCCGCGTGGGCGCAGGCGAAGTTGCACACCTCTGGGCCCGAGCGCTGCTGCACGGCCTCGAAGCCCGCGGGCTTCAGGTCCTCCAGCATCACGAACTCGACGGCCTTGTTCGCAGTGACCTCGAGGTCCACCCGCACGCGAACGCCCGACTCGACCGGCATGCCGTACTCGGTGGGCGCGGTGCTCTTCTCCGCGCTCGGCTTGCCGAGGAGCGTGTAGGTGCGCGCGACCTTCACGTCGCCGCCCACGCCCTTGATGAAGTCGTTCTGGTTGAAGACGTCCCAGGTGCCGGCCCAGTAGCCGGTGCCGCCCCCGTCGCGCCGCACCTGCACGGTGTTCTTCCCCGGCTTGAAGTCGGCGTCGGTGAACACCAACGCGGGCACGTCGAGGCCGCCCTGCGCGTACTTCACCACCTTCACCTGCCTGCCGTTGATGGTGACGGTGAGGGTGCCCTGCTGCGCGGGGGCCTTCTCACGGCGCGCGATGTCGGCGAGCGCGTAGATGGCGAAGGCCGTGTCGCGAGTGGTGCGCCACTTGCCGCCGTTGCGCCGCAGCACGAGGAAGTCGGTGAGCGACCCGACGTCCTTCGCGCCCCCGGCCCAGCGCGACATCGCCATCAGCGTGTACGCGGTGGCCTCGATCGCGGCCGAGGTGCTCCAGGCGTCGTTGACCTCTCCCACCGCCGCGTCCTTGCGGGCCTCGGCCGTCTTCACCACATCGTCGAGGTTCTCCACCGTGATGCGCGCCCGCGGGTCCTTCGCGGCGAGGAACGCGAGCGCGACGAGGGCCCGGCCGCGGGGCTGCATCTTCGTGCGCCGCTCGAAGGTCTGGTCGAGTACCGCCTTCGGCACCGGCCCCGACTGCGCGAGCGCGTAGACGGCGAAGGCGTGCGTGTCGGGGTGGTCGAGCGCCTCGCCGAGATGAGCGAGGAGAAAGGCCCGGCCGCGGGCGACCATGTTCGCGTCGAACGCCAGGCCGGCGCCCTTCGCGAGCCCGAGCGCGTAGACGACGTACGCCGTCATCCACAGGTTGGTGCGGTCGCTCTGCCACCAGCCCCAGCCGCCGTCGCCGTGCTGAAAGCCGGCGAGCCGCTCGAGGCCCTGCTGCACCATGTCATCGAGGTGGGGCGGCAGCCGCTCGGACGGCAGCGACAGGTCCTTCACCGCCTTGCGCGCGATGACGGCCGGCACGAAGCGCGAGAGCGTCTGCTCGACGCAGCCGTACGGGTACTGCGCGAGGTACGGCAGCCCGTCGAGCATCACCGCGAGGAGCGAGGGCGAGAGGTTGAGCTCGAGCTTCGTCAGCGCCGCCTTTCGCTTCTGCGGGAGCTCGACGTCGAACGAGAACGTGTCGGAGAGCCGGCCCGCGAAGAACTGCCGCTGCGCCGAGCCGTGCACGAGCGCGGGAATGGTGAGCTCCATCGCGTCGCCGGTCGCGCCCGACGTCACCTGCGCGCGAATCAACCGGTCGCCGAGCTCGACCACCTTGAAGCGCACGTCGAAGCGGGTGACCTGCTCCGGCGTCACCGTGAGCGTCTTCTTCGTCGGCCCGAGCGCGGTGAGCCCTGGCGCGCTGAGCGTGACCGCGACCGGGCCGGCCTTCGGCAGGTGGCTCTCGATGACGGCCGAGAGCACCACCTCGTCGCCCTCGATGAAGAAGCGCGGCGTCTGCAGGCGCACCATGAGGGCGCGGGCGGTGCGAAGGCTCGCGGCGCCGCGGCCAAGGCTCGGGCCCTGGGTGACGACCGTCGCGACGGCCTTCCACGCGGTGAGCGAGTCGGTGAGCGTGATCGGCTGCGCCAGCGGCGCGTCGATGCGGCCGACGAGCCCGGGGTACCAGCCGGCCGAGCTGCCGAAGTCGGTGCGGGCCTTCACCGGCGTCAAGTCACCCCGGGCGCTGCCGTCGGCGTCCGCTTCAGCGTCGCGTGGCCCCGACGACGCCCTCCGCTTGGCCGGCTCCAGAACGCGCTCGGCCGGGGGCACCGCGGCGGGCGCGGCCATCGAGGCGACAGCGAGGTCGGCCTTCTCCTCTTCGCGTCCCGCGACGTCCTTCATCACGGCCCCCCTCACAGCCGGCGCTTCGGGCGGCTCGGCGCCCGGCGCCGCGGGCTGTGGGTCCGGGCGATCGCGGTAGCTGCGCCACTCCGTGGAGCGGTGGGTCTGCACGGCGTGGTTGCGGCGCTGGCGACCGAAGAACGTGAGGAAGTCCTGCCGCTCGGGCTCGATCGCGAACAGGGCCTCGTCCACCACGGTGAGCGCGGTCTCCATCGGCCCGGCGGCGCCCTTCGTGGCACGCACGTTCACCGGAATGGTGGCGCCCGGCTCCACGACGGCGCGCTCGAACGCCACCTTCACGTCGAGCTCCACCTCCGAGCCCTTCACGCGCAGCTCGCGCTGCTGCTGGAGCACGTCTCCTCGCTCGTACCGGCTCGCGAACAGCCACGCGTTCGGCGTCGCCTCGGCCGGAATGGGAATCTCGACGTACCTCGTGCGCCCCGTCATCTCGACCACGCGGCTGGTGACGACGAGGTCGTGCTCGAGCGTCAGCCACACGTGGCCGCCCGGCTGGGGCGTGACGATGAGCGCCCGCAGCGCCTGGCCGACCGCGAGCGGCGCTCGGTCCATCAGGAGCTGGAAGCCGGGCCCCGGTGGAGGGAGCGGCTTCGTCTCCGAGGTGAGCCAGAGGTCGGCGGTCGCGAGCGGCGGCTGCTCGGGCCCGGCGTCGACGTCCACCACGTCGACCCGCACGGCCCCCAGCGCGTCGGCGTCGAGCTGGGCCAGGCCCTGGCCGTCGACGATCTTCGTCCGCGCCTCGGCGATCTTCGACAGCGCGCCGGTGTTCGGGTCCGAGATGCGCGAGAGCCGCACCACCACGTCGGGCGACATCGGCCGGCCGTTCGCGTCCTCCGAGCGCAGCCGCAGCGTGACACGCTCCCCGGGCCGGTAGAGGAAGTGTTCGCTGCGCACGTCGACGAAGTACGGCGCGCGCGAGATCCTCGCCACGCCGGTGCCGGCGACCTCCCGGCGCGAGGCGTCGGTGACGAAGACCTGCGCGGTGACCTGCAGATCGCCCTCCGCCCCGGGCGTCGCGGGCACCTCGAGCTCGGCGGTGCCGTCGGCGCCCGTCTTGAAGACGAGCGTGTGCGTCGCGACGACGCTTTCGTACCCGCGGGAGCCACCGCGGCGGAAGGGGCGCGCGTCGTCGAAAGAATCGTCGCCAAAGCCGCGATAGGCAGGCTGACCGTCCTGCGCCTCGTCGGGCCACTTGCCGAACTGGTGCTGCCAGTGGCTCACCGTGACGACGGCCCGGCCCTGGGCGCCCGTGAGCGGCCCGCCAGAGTAGTACTTCGCGGTCACCTTCAGCTTCACCGGGTCGCCGGGCTTCGGGCTGCCGACGGGGCTCACCGAGACGGTCGCCTCGGGCGGCTTGTACGCCTCGACGCGGAACGTGAGCCCCGGCTGCTGGTACGCGTGCTGGCCGTCGGAGACGTTCACGGACCAGGCGCCCAGCGTCGCCGTCTTCGGCAGCACGAGGGTGGTGCTCGCGGTGCCGAAGCCGTTGGTGGTGAGCGAGGGCTTCGCGACCTCCTTGCCGTTCGGGTCTCGCACCTGCACGGAGACGGTGCGGTTGACGATGGGCTCCGACGGCCCGCCTTCGCGCGCGCGGAGGAAGAGCTTGAGGCCCACCGTCTCGCCCGGCTTGTAGAGCGGCCGATCCATCAGCACGTAGGCGAGCTCCTGCTTCGACCAGCTCGACCAGTACGCGTTGCCAGCCCGTCCGTACGCGACCTGCTGGCCGCGCTTCACCCAGACGGAGTGCGAGTCGGCGAAGGTCTCCTTCTCGAGCTGGAAGCTCGCGAGGCCCTGGGCGTTGGTGCGCGCTGTCCGCGTCGCCTCCCAGGCGCCGCGGATGAGCAGCACCTCGGCGTCGGGCTGCGCCCTGCCGGTCTCGACGTCGGCGACGAAGACCTGCACCTGCTTGCGGTCGCTCTTGGTGATGACGCCCAGCTGGCTCTGCATCGCGAAGTCGCGCGCGGTAAGCCCGTCGCCAGTCGCCTCCAGCACGTAGAGGCCGGGGGAAGGCAGCTCGAGCTCGAAGCTCCTGGTGCCCGGGGCCCACGCCGTCTTCACCTCGAGCGCCTCGCTCCAGGTCTTCTCGGCGGCGCCGGTGGCGTACGCGTCGATGGAGTTGGGGTCGTTGCCGTCGCGGCCGGCGAAGGGGTCGACGCGCCTGAGCGTCCACGTGACGCGCTTGACGTTCCGCCACGAGAGCGAGACCGGCAGCTTCAGGCCCGGCAGCGTCACCTGGTACGCGCTGACCGAGAGGGTCGGCCGGCGGATGTTCTCGGCGGCGTTGCGCGCGTCGCCGTGCCGGTTCGAGGTCGTCGGCGAGAACCGCTTCACGACGCCGTCGTAGATGGTGAGCGCGTCGGAGTACTGCTCCCGGCCCTCACGCTGCTGGCCGAGGCGGTAGAGCGCGTCGTCGGCCCAGGTGGTGTTGGTCGCGCCGATGTCGGTGAGCTCCTGCTCGCCCTTGCCGCGGGTCGCCTCGCGTTGCAGCCAGCCCTGCGCGCGAGCGAAGCGGGCGTGGGCCCGGTCACCCTCGCTGCTCGCGTACTTGAGCACCACGGCGGTGAGCTCCGCGGAGAGCTCCACGTCGTAGTACTGGCTGTCGAGCTGGAGCAGGCAGCCTTCCACGAGCAGGCGGCGCGCCTCGTCGCCCACGCGCCCGGCGGCCTTCGTCGCTGCCTCGAGCAGGGGGAGCGCCTGCTGGAAGGTGCGGTAGCCCTGCGAGGCGAGCGCCCACTGCGCGTAGGCGCGGGCGAAGTCCTGCTCGCCGGTTTCGGCCAGCCTCGACAGCTCGGTGGAGCCGTCCTTCCGGCCCGCCCTCCAGCAGGCGAGGGCGCGCTTGGCGGAGGCCTCGCGGGCGAGCGGTGACGCGGGCCCGGCCTTGAGGAACGAGTCGAACGCCTCGCAGGCCTTCGCGTAGGACTGCTCGGAGAGGTACGTGTTGGCGGCGTCGAACGACGCGCTCTGGGCGAGCGCGGACGACGAGACGAGCATGACGGCAAAGACACACAGGCGCATGGGCTCCCCAGAAGCGACGGTGGCGTTTGGACACGGTCAGCGGCGGGAGTGTTCCACACCAGTCGTTCGTCACCACCTCAATCACGCGCCCCTCGGCGGCCGGCGAACTGCGTGGGCGCAGGCTCCTTCGAGCACGTCCTGCCTCGGTCGCTGGTGTGTCGCGGCGATGGGGCTCACCGTGGTGCTGGCCGCGGTGCACCTGGCCTGCGTCGAAGACCGCCCGCTCGGCGTCCGACGGCGCTGCGCACCCTCCTGGCCCACGCCCTGAAGCGGCGCGCGGCGGCCTCGAGCGGGTGAAGGTGCCGCCCGGGCCGCGCCCACCTCGTGCGCCGGGGCGGCCGTCTCCTCGGGCGGGCCCTGGACGCGACGTGGTCGCGCCCGGCCCCGGCGGCGGGCGCGACCAGCCCGGCGCGTCACCGCTTCTTCGACGGCGCCAGCACGCCCTCGACGAGCGCGCGAACGAGCTGGGCCCACGCGTCGGCCGGCCCCGCGCCCTCGTCGGCGCGCACGGCGGCACCGCCCCCCTGCCACGCCAACTCGGGCCGCGGCCCGTCGACGCCGACCCACGCATCGGGCCGGCGCTCGTCGTCGAGCCCCGTTGGGAAGCGCGCGCCGAACAGCACCACCCGCGCCCGCCGCCCCCACGTGTCCCTCGCCTGCTGACACGCCTGCGCCGCCGTCTCTGCCTCGCGCACGACGAGCTGCCCCCGCTCGCGATACTGCCGCAACACCAGCCCGACGACGCCCAGCTCCTCGCCCAGCGAGGCCTCGGGGCCGCGCACGAAGATGAGCTCGAAGGAGAGCGCCTCGCGGTCGAACCAGCCGGCCATCTTTCGCACCAGCGCCGCCGTCGCCCCCAGGAGCCACAGCAGCCGCTGGAACGTCGCCTTCTCGTCCATCACCCGCGCCTCGACGAGGGAGGCGTCGAACACCAGCGTCACCGCCCGGCGCCGCCGCACCGCCACCGCCTCGTCGCGCGAGTAGTACAGCAGCTCACCCTCGACGAAGCGCACGTCGAACAGGTCAGGCCGCGCCGCCCCCGCGTCGTCCATGTAGATGAGCTCGGACGTCACCAGGTTCTCGAGGCTCCCGGACGTCGCGATGCTGGCGAAGCCGCCCACCGGGTAGGCGCTGTCCTCCTCGAGCGACGTCGGCGCGTCTCCGTCTTCGAAGACCTGCCCCTTGAGGCGCGCCGGCAGCCGCTCCTCGACCTGCTGCGCCGCCGTGGCCAGCTGCGCCAGCGCCACCCGCGCGCCCAGCGAGCGCAGCGACGCGACGTTCTCGGCGAGGAACACCTCTGCGTCGCTCAGCAGCTCCCGCGTCCGCCGGGCTGCCTTCGCCAGCAGCTCCAGGCCCTCGACCACCCGCGCAGCCACCACCGGCGTCGCCAGCGCCTGCCGGCCCCCCTCGAGCACGTCGCCCAGCGGCTGCGCCGAGAGCCGCCGCACCACCGCCTGGCTCACCCCGGTGCCGCCCCCGAGGCCCAGCCGGGCCAGCAGCTGCGTCACCACCAGCGCGATGGCTACGCCCCGCAGCTCCTTCGGCGCCGCCCTCACCGCGTCGGCGAGCCGTGTCCACCGTCGGTCCGCCGTCAGCCGCGCCAGCACGTGGTCTTCATAGGCGCGCAGCGCGTCCTTCACCGCCGGCAGGGCCTCGACCGTCACCGGGCCCGGGCGCTCGCCCTGCAACAGCACCGTCAGGTCGAGCACCAGCGTCGGCGCAGGCAGCAGCGGCCGCTCGGCGAACGTCGCCTCGAGGGCCTCGAAGCACGCCATCGTCCACGGCGCGGCGTGCACCGGCGCCCGCGCCACCGCGACGCACGCATGCAGGAAGGCCACCGCCTGGGCTGGGTCGAGCCGCTCACCACTCACGGGCGCCAGTCTCGCACTCCCCGGCCCCCATGGAACCACCCGTCACCGAGGCGGGTGATTGGAATGGCGCCGGCGGTAGATCTACGGCACCCGCCGCGCCACAATGCCCTCAGTGAGCGGGTTCTCTCCAAAGGTGACGGCCGCGTACGAGCGGCACCGCGCCGCCGTTTTTCGCCGGTGCCTGAGCCTGCTCAAGGACGCCGCGCTCGCCGAGGACGCCACGCAGGACGTCTTCCTCAAGCTGGCGGCCAACGAGCAGCGCCTGACGAACCCGCAGGCGCTCCTCGCCTGGCTGCTCCAGACGGCGACGAACCACTCGATGACGCTGATGCGGGGTGCCCGGAAGACCGAGTCGCTCGACGAGCCCAAAGAGGGTACGTCGCCCGCCGAGCCTTCCCACCAGGTCACCGGCCAGTACGAGGCGCGGCAGTTATCGAAGAAGCTCCTCGACGAGCTCGGCACCATGTCGCAAGACATCGCCCTCTCGGTGCTGGCCGGCGACGAGGAGCGGCAAGAGGCAGCGGCGCGGCTGTCGGTCAGCCGCAAGACGGTGACGCGGAAGATTCAGTCCATCTCGGCCAGGGCCCTGGGGCTGCTGACGAAGAAGCGCCATGACTGACGAGCGCGGGCCCAGGCCCGTGGCCCTGGGGAGCTGCCCGACGTGCGGCCGCCAGTTCGAGCTCGCGCAGCGCGTCTGCCTGGTGCATCGCGTGCCCCTCGTCGAGGCCACCCAGCGCAACACCGAGCCCGAGGGGCTGTTCTCCCTGAGCGACGCCCGCACCGACTTCGAGCGGCCCAGCCTCGGCGTCGCACAAGACACCCTGCTCGAGCGACCAGCGCTCGGTAACGACGCGCCCCGGACGGACCCGGCGGGCAACGGCCTCTTTGCCGCTCCTGGCCGAGAGCGCGTCGAGCCCCCCCGGCGCCCTTCGGTGCGTGACGTCATGCCCGTCGTGGCGCGAGGCGGCGCGACCGACCGGCAAGCCGTCGCCACGGTCGTCGAGGCCGCCGTCGGGCCGGCGCGGGCGCGCGCTTCACCGGGCCCCCTCCCCACCGCGCGGCCGCTCGAAGAGCCCACCGAGCCGCTCGCGCTGGGGGTGCCGGGCAGCAGCGGAAAGCCCCTCGTCGCGCCGCGCCTGTCCCAGCGGTCGCTGCCGCCGACGCCGGTGGACGAAGCCCAGCTGCGCGCCGACCTCACCGGCCAGCGCTTCGACGGCTACGAAGTCACAGGGCCCCTCGCCGAAGGGGGCATGAGCGTCGTCTACGAGGCCCAGCACACCCTGCTCGGGACGCAGGCGGTGGTGAAGGTGCTCAAGAAGCTCCTCACCGCCGACCCGGTGTCGATGCGCCGCATGGTGACCGAGGGCCAGACGCTCTCGGCGCTGACGCACCGGAACGTGGTGCGCGTCTTCGGCTTTGGCTACCTGCCCGACGGGCGGCCGTGGCTGCTGATGGAGCGGCTCGTCGGCGAGACGCTGGGCGCGCTGCTCCGGGCGGGGCAGGCGCTGCCCGTCGGCGAGGCGCTCCCGCTGATGCGGCAGCTCGCCGCGGGCCTCGAGGCGACCCACGCGCTCGGCGTGGTCCACCGCGACCTCAAGCCCGACAACGTCTACGTCGTCGTGGAGCCCGACGGAGAGCGGCTGGTGAAGCTCATCGACTTCGGCATCGCCCGGCCCGACATCCTCGACGCGCCCGGAGACGCGCGCACCGCCGTGGGCCGCTTCGTGGGCACGCCGGCCTACGGCGCGCCCGAGCTCTTCCTGGGCAAGCCGTGCTCCCCTGCGAGCGACGTCTACGCGCTGGGGGTGTGCTTCTTCGAGATGCTGACGGGCCGCCGGCCCTTCACCGAGACCCAGCTGGCGGGGTTGACGCAGCTGCACCTCGAAGCGGCGCCGCCGCGGCTCTCGTCGCTCGTCCGCGGCGTCGACGCCCGCATGGACGCGCTGGTGGCCTCGATGCTGGCGAAGCGACCCGACGAGCGCCCGAGCCTCACCGAGGTGCGCACCTCGCTCGAGGCGATGGGCGGCCGCACGACGCGCAGCGGCGACCTGGTGCCCTGGCTGGTGGCAGCCCTGGTGGCCATCGCCCTGGGCGTGGGGGCCGGGCTCTGGCTGCGCTGATGCGGTAGCCTTCGCAGTGATGGTGTGCGCCGTCTGCGGCTCCGCGAGCGAACACGAGACGTTCCGCCCGGGCTGCGGCGCCGAGCGGCCCCCGGCGCGGGAACCCACGCCAGCCCCGCCCCTGGCCCACGCGCCGGCCCCGGACGTGGACCTGACGGCGCCGAGGTGCCCCCAGCACCCCGACATCGGCGCCAGCGCCACCTGCCTGCGCTGCGGGCGCTTCGTATGTGCGCGCTGCACGCCCCTCGCGCTCCAGCAGCCCCGCCTGACGTGCGAAGCGTGTGTGCGGCAGCTCGAGCAGGCGAAGCGGCCCGCGCAGCTCCGCGCGCTGGGCCTGCAGCTCGTCGTCTCGTGGCTGCTGGTGGCGCTGGCCATGGCCGTGACGCTGACGGGCCTCGTGCTGCTGGCCGGTGGTGACGCCTCGCGGCGCCTGGGCGCGCTGCTGCTGCTGGGCCCGGCCCTCGTGGCGCTGGTGCTGTGCACGGCCCTCTTCGCGGTGACGCGACGCCCGTGGGTCGGCTGGGTGGCGACGGTGACCGAGGTCTTCCTGCTGGTGCCGCTGTGGTTCACCAACCCGTCGCTCTGCACCGCGGTACTGGCGGCGGCCCCCGTCTTCAGCGCCGTGCGCCTGCTGCAGCTGCGCGAGCTCGAGCTCGGGCTCGGGCTCGGGCTCGGGCGGCCCACCTCGTGACGAGGCGCCGCGAGCACGCCCCTCACCCCGTCGCGCCCCACGGAGGACGCCGCCACCGCGAGCGCACACCCGCCCCGCCAGCGACGGCGCCCAACGGCGCGCCACCCTCAGCGCGGCGGTGAGCGGGCCTCGTTGCGCAGCGTCCACTCGAACCAGAAGGCGCCGAAGGGCACCAGCGAGGCGGCGAAGGCGCGCGAGAGCTTCGCGAGGCCCCAGGCGCCATCGACCGCCAGCCGCGCCAGGGCCGCGACGAAGAGCACGAAGAGGAGCCCGTGGACGCGACCCAGCACCGCCACGGCCTCGGGGCGGCCGAGGGCGTACTTCAGCGGCATCGCGACGAAGAGCAGCAGCAGCCACGAGCCGCCCTCGACGAGGCTGACGAGGCGAAACAGGCGCTCGCCGGGCGGCGCCGCCTTCGGCCGGGGCGCCTCACTCACTGACGTAGAGGATGCCGAGGCACATCTCGTCGCCGGTGCCCTCGCCCCAGTTGGCGTCCCGCGGCGGGCCGCGCACGCCGTTCATCACCGGCTGGAACTCGGCGGTGTTGTTCCACGAGCATGACAGCTTGAGCTGGTCACCCACCCGCAGCGTCTTCGGTGCAGCGAAAGCGTACGAGCGCTGCCAGTCGAAGTCCCA
>JADCJJ010000640.1 GCA_020247085.1 Myxococcaceae bacterium
CTTGGGCCAGTACCACGGGCTGCCGAGGTACTTGCGCGAGAGGTCCCACAGGGTGTCGCCGCGCTCGACGGTGTGCGAAGCGTTGGGCGCGTCCTTCTGGGCGGGCTCGGCCTTCTTCGGCGGCATCTGAACGGTGGCCGCGCCCTCGACGGGCTGCGCCGCCTCTTCTTCTTCGTCGCTCTGGGCCCAGGCGGGCGAGGCGAGCGTGAGGCAGGCGGCGAGGCAAACGAGGGTTCGGCGCATGGCGTCAGTCCTTCCGTAGAGAAGCAGGTGCGGCGGCGAGGCGGGCCTGGGCCGTGGTGGCGGCGGAGGTGCCCGGGTAGGTGGCGACGATCTTCTCCCAGGTCGCCCGCGCCTCGGCGTGGCGGTTGAGGCGGGCGCGGCAGTCGGCGAGCTTGAGCAGCGCGTCGACGGTTGCGTCGCCCGCAGGGTACTGGCGAACGGCCTGCTCGAGCGTGCTCTCGGCCACCTCGAACTCACGGCTGGCCATCATGCCCACGGCCGCGAAGTAGAGGGCGTTGTCGGCCTTCGGGTGCCGAGGCCAGTCCTTCGCGAACTGCTTGAGGCGGGTGATGCCGCTCTCGGGGTCCCCGGTCTTGAGGGCGTCGAGGCCGGCGAGGAACTGCTCCTCGACCTGGGCGTCTGTGCCCGTGCCGCCGCCGGTGTCCGACACCTCGGCGGCCATCGCCTCGGGCGGCTCGACGACGTCGACCTCGGTGGGCAGCCGGGGCGGCGCCTCTCGCCTCGGCTTGAGCTTGACCACGGTGAGCGCCGGCATCTCTTCCTTGAGCCCCTTCACCACAGGAGCCGCGGCGGCCGCAGGAGGGCTCACCACCGGCGAACCCGAGCCCGGTCGCCCGGCGGCCGCCGCCACCGCCTTCAGGTCGGCCTCGAGCCGATCGAGCCGCGCCTCGACCCGGGCGTTCTCGGCGCGCAGGGCGCGCAGCGAGGCAAGGAGCTCCAGGCGCTCCGCGCTCGAGACCTGATCCGTCGCGCACGCGCAGAGCGCGGCGGACATGCTGGCGGCGACCCATCGAATGACCACTCGAAGATAGGAACCGTCGTCGGCGAGGGTCAAGAAATCGCCCCTGCGCCTCGGTGCTACAGCGCTGTGTCAGAAGGCACAGCGAACGAGCGACAGCATGCGGCCCGTGCGCCCCGCGTCGCGCCGATGCGAGAAGAACCGCGCGTCGCAGCGGGTGCAGTCGGGCAGCACGTCGACCTGCGCCTCGCCGAGCCCCCGCGCCCGAAGCGACGTAGCTACCGCGTACGGGAGATCGACGTGCACCTTCTGCTTGCCGTCGACGCGGCGCACGACGCGCGGGCCGAAGGCCGCCTCGAACCGCGCCGGCAGGTCTCCGTCCACCTCGAAGCAGCAGGCCTGAATGGCCGGGCCGATGGCGACGCGCAGGGCCTCGAGGCGCGCGCCGTTCTGTCGCAGGCGGTCCAGCGTCGCGCCGAGCACGTCGCCGATGACGCCCCTCCAGCCCGCGTGCACCGCGGCGACCTGCCGGCCCACCGGGTCCTCGACGAGGATGGGCAGGCAGTCGGCGGTGCGAACCCCCACCGCCAGCCCCGAGACGCGCGTGAACACCGCGTCGGCGTCGCCGAGCGCCTCGCCCACGGCCCCGCCCTTCGCGCGCGTCGCCTCGAGCACCGTCGTGCCGTGCACCTGCTGCACCGTCGCCAGCGCGTCGGGCGCGGCGCCGACCAGCGCGGCCAACCGCGCGAGGTTCTCGTCCACCGCGCGCCCGTCGTCTCCCACCGAGCGGGAGGCGTTGAGCGAGGCATACGGGCCCTGTGACACCCCGCCGTGCCGGTCCGAGAAGCCGTGCGGCACGGTGAGCAGCTTCGACGTGAGGAGCGCCATCGCCGTCGCACCGTAGCGCACCCGGCGGGGCCCCACCGCCGCGACGACCGCGAGGGAGGGCGGGCTGCGCCTCTTGGAAACGATGCGGACGCGACGCACCGACGGAGCCACCGCGCCGAAGGGCGTCGTCCAACGCTCGCCCCCCTGCCCCGGCGGTTGGCCATTGACGGAGCGGAGGGCTCGCGTATCTGCCCCACCCGTGGCGCTGCTCCGCACCATCGGGCGAAAGCTCTTCGTCGCCATCGCCCTGCCGACCCTTCTGGTGGCGGTGGCCGGCGTGGCGCTGCTGTGGCGGCAGACCGACCACGCGGTTCGCGAAGAGAGCCGCCAGCAGGCGCTGGGCCTGTCGGCCTTCGTCGCGACGAGCTTCGGCACCGTCGAGCGCGCGCCGCCGGGCGTCACCGCCCGCGTGGCCCACCGGGTAGTCACGTCGATCGTCCGCAGTGACTGGTCTGGCCTGGGCCTCGCCACCGAGCTTCGCGTTCTGGATGCGAAGGGCGTGACGCGCTGGTCGCGCCGCATCGAGGAAGAGGACAAGCCCTTCCCGGACGCCGCCCGGCTGCTCGACGCACGGCAGGGCCAGGCCACCTTCGCGGCCCCCGCGTCGGTGTTTCCGTGGAGCTCCGGCGGCGGGGGCGAGGTGGTCTACCCGCTCGGCGGCGTCGCCTGCGGCGGGTGCCACACCGGGCCCGCAACCTTGAAGACGGGCGTCCTCCACCTCACCGTCGCCGAGCCCTCGCTCCGGGCCCGGGTGTCGTCGGTGTTCCTCGCGGCGCTGTGGAGCATCGGCGGCTTCTCGATCGTGCTCGTCGCGGCCGTGGCCATCTCGCTGCGCCTCCTCTTCACCCGCAAGCTGGCGCGCCTCTCGCGCGCGATGGGCCGGGCCGAGGGCGGCGACCTCGTGGTGCGCGCCCCCGACCTGGGCGATGACGAGCTCGGCGCCCTCGCCCGCGCCTTCAACGGCATGCTCGAGAAGCTGACCGAGCTGAAGGTCACCGAGATCGACACCCAGCGCGACCTCGACCGCGCGCGCGCCGAGCTCACCCTCAAGGCCGAGCTCGAGGCGCTCAACCGGCGGCTGACGACGCGCGTCGACGAGCTCGAGGTGCTCTTCGAGACGCTGCGCACCTTCGCCTCGACCATCGACCTCGACGAGGTGCTCTCGCGCGTGGCCACCACGCTGCCGACGCGGCTGAAGGTCGACCGCTTCTCGATCATGCTCCTCGAAGAGGGCGAGCACCTGGTGGTGCACAAGGCCTTCCCCGTCGGAGAGCCGAGCCAGGGCCTCAGGTTCGCGCTCGGCGAGGGCATCGCCGGGCACGCGGCGCTCTCGCGCAAGAGCGTCTACGTGCCCGACCTCGAGCAGGAGCGGCGCTTCAAGGTGCTCGACCCGGCGATGATGCGCGGCCGGGGGTGCCTGCTGTCGATCCCCATGCTGCATGGGCCCGAGCTGCTCGGGGTGCTCAACTTCGAGCGCGCCCAGAAGGCCGACTTCGATCGCGAAGAGATCGAGTACTTCACCGCCGTCGCCGACCAGACCGCCATCGCGTTGCAGAACGCCAGGCTCCACCAGCAGACGGTGGCGCTCTCGGTGACCGACCCGCTCACCGGCGTGTCGAACCGCCGGCACCTGTTCCAGCAGCTCGAGGCCGAGCTCGGGCGCTCGAGCCGCTCCGGCGCGCCGGTCTCGCTGGTGATGATCGACATCGACCACTTCAAGCACCTCAACGACACCTCGGGGCACCAGGCCGGTGACGAGGCCCTCAAGCAGGTCTGTCAGAACCTCAAGGGCGTGGTGCGCAAGCTCGACACGGTGGCCCGCTACGGCGGCGAGGAGTTCGTCGTGCTGCTGCCGCAGGTCGGCCGCGAGGCGGCGCTCGAGGTGGCTGAGAAGTTGCGCCGCGCCATCGAGGACCACGCGTTCCCGATGGGCCGCACGCAGCCCGGCGGCAAAGTGACCATCTCGGTCGGCGTCGCCACCTTCCCGACCGACGCCGCCGAGCAGGCGCGCCTGGTCGACGCGGCAGACTCGGCGCTCTACGCCTCGAAACGCGGGGGCCGCAACCGCGTCACCGGCTACCAGCCCGGCATGGAGCGACACCCCGGGCGCGAGCGCGGGCCCTTCTCGCAGCAGCGGAGCGCGTCAGAGCCTCAGGCCGGCCAGGCCTGACCCCCACGGCTCAGGGGCGCGCGCGCCGCTGAAGGCCAACCAGGTAGATCTCCATCGAGCCGCCGCGCGTCGCCTCGGGCCGCACCACCTTCACGTCGGCGTAGGCCTCGCGAACGGCCGCACGGAACGCCTCGAAGTCGCCGCCCATGAACAGCTTGGCGACGAA
>JADCJJ010000641.1 GCA_020247085.1 Myxococcaceae bacterium
CGGCAGCTGCGCCCTCGCCGACGTCAACCCCGTCGAGTACCTCGCCGACGTCCTTCCTCGCCTGGCGCGCCGCGTCCGTCTGCGGGACATCCCCGCGCTGACGCCGGCCGCCTGGAAGCAGTCCCGCCAGTCACGCTGATGCTGACGCTGACGCTCACACGTCAAGCGTGTCCGACGGCGAGCCGGCGGACGGACACCCATGAAGGTCGTTGCCTGCTTGCGGGTCCCACCAACACGCAACCAGTCGCCATCCAACGAGCCGACGTTGAGTCCTTCTGCGCGGCCCGCGGGTGGCCACCGGTCCGTGTCTCCGGAGGAGACGGTCCCGGGCGCGACGCTCGACCTCGCGCGCGAGCTCGGCGTTCATGGTCGAAAACCCGGCCTGCGCGCCGGCCATCATCGGCAGACGCTGCGTCACCGGCGCCATCACATCCGGGGAGCGCTCCCGGTTGACGAGCTTCATCGTCCCATCGGGGATCCGCTCGAGCTCGAAGTCGCCCGCACGAAGCGTCGGCCCACCTCGCCGCGCTCGGCGTACAGCGCGCACAGCCCACCGAAAACGTGCGTGAGCTGCTGCACGAGCCCGGCGCGTCTGGGGCCGCTCGACAGGCACTCGTCGCTCACCGCCGAGAGCCGGTCGTGCATCCCGAGGAAGACGAGGTCGTCCTTGTCGGTGGCGTAGAGAAACAGCTGGGCCCCTCTCGTGCCGAGTCGCGGTCGTCGTGCGGGCCCGGTGCGCCTTCGCCCGGTCGCTCGTTCGACTCCGGGCGAGCCCTCGCCCCCAGCCGTTGCCGGAGACGGCGGACAGGCCGTGCGCGGAGGCGCTGAATGGGGAGCCGCGCGCCTGTGGTGGAGCGGCTGCCGAGGCGCGTACGGGCGCGCCGGGCCTCGCCGGAGGGTCGCGACGGCTCCGGCGAACGTCAGGGCTGGGGCTCGTCCAGGCTCGACGGGGCGAGCCTGCCCAATATCAGGGGGGCCGCCTTGAGGGGCCCCGGCCCGGCCAGCTTCCGCTCGAGGGCGACACAGGCGCCCGCCTCGGCAGCTCGTCGTGCCTCGCCCAGGTCGTCGAAGAACGTCACCGTCGACGAGCAGTTCTCGCAGAAGCGCACTCGCGCGTCCGGCGTGGGCGTGAGCTGCTCCCACCGCATCGGGCACGTGAAGGCGAAGACGCACCCCTCTGGGCCGGCGCGGCCCACCGCGGCGACGAAGTCGGCGTCGAGCCGGGGTCGGAGCTGGCGCAGCGCCTTTGTCAGCGCGCCGCGCTCCGAGTCCGAAGCGCGTTGTGCCTCGGCCTCGAGGCGGAGCCACGCGGCGTGGTGGGGGAGCCCGCGCTCCTCGAGCACGTCGGCGTAGACGAGCCGCGCCGCCTCGTCGCCGCCCGAGATGGCCAGGAGGAGCTGGCTGTCGCTCCCCGTGGGCAGCGGCACGGGGAGCGGCGGCGCGTCATGGCGTTCGAAGGCGAAGGTGCGAAGGAGCGCGCGGCCCTCGCCGGCCGCCCCGGCGAGCGGCGTCAGCGCGGCCTCGAGGGCGGCGAGCGTCTGAGGGCGGGAGGCGGGGACAGCGGCGAGGCCCCGGTCCACGGCGCTCGCCAGGGCAGGTGGCAGGTCGGGCCGGAGGCCGCCGAGCGGGTCGCGGGGCCCGCCGACGAGCGCCTGAAGGAAGTCGAAGGCGCTGTGCTGGGGCGCGATGGGCGCCCGGCCGCAGGCCGCGACGAAGAGCAGGGCGCAGACCGAGTACACGTCGCTGCGCTCGTCGAGCGGCCGCCCCGCGGCAGCGTCAGGGCTGAGGTAGGTGAGCGGAGGCAGGGCGCTCGGGTCCTCTGGTGGCACGCGCAGGCGGAGGCGCACCGGGCCCGCGCGCGTCAGCAGCACGTCGTTGGGCATCGCGCCATTGAGGCGGGTGCCGGGCGCCGCGCGGAGCGCCTCGACGAGGGCCAGCCCCAGCGCCGCCACGGCCTCGGCGGGGAGTCGCTCACCGCGATGCTCGAGGCCATACAGCACCGCGCCGAGGCTGGTGACGTCGTGCGGCGCTCCCGTCGCTCGCGGCGAGGGCGGGCTCGAGCCCGCCGGTGCCGGGCCGGGCGCCGCAGCGGGAGCCGGGTCCGCGCCCTCGGACTTCTTTGCACGCCACCGGTCGAACCATGAACGCATCAGGATGAAGCCTGCGCCGCGAGGGCGTTCAAGGTCCAGCCCCCAGGCCCGCTGGCGACGTCGTCTGGCCTGATGGGGCACGCCGACGCCCCCGTGCCGCCCGGCGCACGACGGTGGAGGCGCGGCGCCCGACCGCCCAGCCCGAGGGCGCGACCGCTCGGCCGGCGCCCGCTGCCGTCGGGCGGCGCCCGGGCGACGATGCGACCCATGAAGCGGCTCAAGCGGTGGCCCCTCGTCGTCGTCGCCGCGCTGGCGCTCCAGGTCGTCCGGGTCGAGGCGTGCGTCAGCACCTCGCAGGCCGACGCCGAGGCGCGCCTGGCGTACCTCGCGCGCCGAATCGACGACGGCACCTTCCCCGGCCTCGCGCCCGGGCCGCCCTTCGACGGCGAGTGGAAGGTGGGCACGCTGTCGATGTCGTCGCTGGCGGCGCTCAACCTCGCGCACGCCAGCCCCGAGACGCGCCGGGCGCGCGCCGCGTTGGTGTCAGCCTGGGCGGAGCGCATGCTGCGCGACGACGTACGCGCGTTCGACGGCGCGAAGTGGGGTGCCGACGCGCTGGCGACGCTGCCCGGCCCCGAGGGGCACGCCGGCTACCTTGGGCACCTGGCCGTCGTCTTCGGGGCGAGGTGCGCGTTGACCGGCGTCGTCACGCCGCTGCACGCGCAGGTCGTCGACGCGCTCGCCCGCCGGCTCGATGCGTCCGAGCATGCGCTCATCGAGACGTACCCAGACGAGACCTACGTGCCCGACAACGTCGCCGTCGCCGCCGGCGTCGCCATGTTCGACGCCTGCGCCGGCACGGGCGCGCACGCGGCGACCCTCGCGCGCTGGGTGAAGGTGATGCGCGCCCGCTGGCTCGACGCGCGCACCGGCGTGCTGGTGTTCGCGCCGGGGCAGGGCGCGCGGGGTTCGGGCGCGGCGTGGAACGCCATCTTCCTGCCGTTCGTCGACGAGGCCTTCGCGCGGGAGCAGGCCGAGCGCACCTGGCAGGCCTTCGGTGACGAGGCGCTGAGCGGCTGGCTCGCTGGCGTGCGCGAGTGGCCCCGGGGTGAGGCGCGGGGCGGCGACGTCGACTCGGGGCCGCTCGTCTTCGGCGTCTCACCCTCGGCGACGGGCTTCATGCTCGCCGCGGGGCTGCACCAGGAGCGACTCCTCGCCACCATCGAGCTCGCCGGGGTCTCGTTCGGCGTGGACGAGCGCCGGTACCTGCTCAGCCCGCTCGTCGGTGACGCCATCATCCTCGCGGCGAAGACGGCGGGCGCGCGGCGAGGGCTGGTCGTTCCGGTGTCCGTCGGCGACGAAGGGCTCTTGGGACCGTGAAGGTTGGCGCGCCACCCGCCCGCGGGCGGCGCCGCGCCCGCTCCCGTCAGTTTGGCTCGGAGACCAGCACCGTCTTGCGCCAGGCGTGCACTCTCTCGACGAGCGGCCCGAGGCGAGCGAGGTGCTCGCGGCGGGAGCTGCCCCGGGTGAGCGTCGCGCAGCGGGTCAGCTTGACGCCCTTCGGCGTGCGCTCGGCCGTGAGGCGAATCGCCAGCCCCGGCACGGCGTCGGGCAGGTTCACGGCGTGGAACCCGGCGGGAACCTCGAGCTCTTCGAGGTCGATCCCCGCCGGGGCCGGAACGTAACTGTCGTGCTTCCACTCGAAGCGCTGCAGGTCTTCGAAGCCCTGGCGGCTCAGGCTCAGCGGCACCAGCCAGCGGCTGCCGTTCCTGGAGGCGTACCGGGGCGACACCAGCGTCACGCCGAAGCCGCACTCCCCGGAGCGGTGGGCGCAGACGTCCCACCGCCCCTCGGACTCCCGCGCGAGGGGCGAGACGGAGCCGACGGCCCAGCGGAGCAACGCGTTGAAGTCGCTCGGCGACGCCCCCAGCTTCCGCCGCTCCCAGCGCTCGGCCTGGTCGCCGGAGTGGCACGCCTCGAGGCGCGCGCGCAGCGTGCCCTCGCCATCGAGCCGGGCGGTGTACCGCTCGTGAGACAGGTTCTCGCGGCAGGCCGGCCCCTCGAGCGGGAGCCACGCACCCTTCGATTCACCCGCTCCGACGACGCCGCCCTCGAACCAGAAGACGAAGCCCTCTTGCCCTCGGACGCCGTTGGTCAGCGCGCCGAGCTCGCAGTGCTCGGGCTCGAGGTCGAGCACGAGGGGGGGGGGCGGCGATCGACGGCTGCGCCGGCACGTACACGAGCAGCCAGTTGAACTGCGACCACTCGGGGAAGGAGCGCGCGGCCCCTGCGTTCCCGGGTGCCCCGAGCAGGGCGTCGCTCACATGCACGCACCGTAGGTCGTCCAGCCCGAGACGGCGCTGCAGCTCGACCCGCTCGAGCAGCCCTGGCCCGTCGAGCGGCGACAGAGCTTCCGGCACCGGCCGCTGAAGCAACCGAAGCCCCCCGCGCAGAGCGTCGTCGAGGAGCAGGTGCTCCCCTGGGTGCCGAACCCCGTCTGCGCGCAGACGGTCGTCTCGCTGCTCAGCACCAGGCAGCCATCGCCCGGGCTGCAGCCCGAGTTGGTGACCGGGTTGCACGACGCGGTGAAGTTCCCGCAATACCCCGAGGTGCACTGGCCCGAGCAGCACTGAGACGCGGTGCTGCACGAGAGGCCGTCGGAGCGGCAGGCCGGGGCTCCGCAGGTGCCGTTGCTGCACTGGCCCGAGCAGCACTGAGACGCGGTGCTGCACGAGAGGCCGTCGGAGCGGCAGGCCGGGGCTCCGCAGGTGCCGTTGCTGCACTGGCCCGAGCAGCACTGAGA
>JADCJJ010000065.1 GCA_020247085.1 Myxococcaceae bacterium
AAGGGGCGCTCCATCACCATGGGCGACAACGAGCCGCTCCAGAAGAAGCTCCGAGTGCTTCAGCACACCCGCGCCGGTCGCGAAGACCTGCGGGAGCGCGTCGGCGTCGAACACCGCCTCGCGCACCTCGCCAACCGCCAGAGCCCCAGAGCTCGCTCCCTCGGCACCCGGAAGAACCTCGCCGACCTCCGGTGCCTCTCGGTAGTGCAGAACCTCGAGACCATCGCACGCCGCAGCGCCGACGCTGCCACGGCGCGCTACCTTCCGCGTGCGGCGTGACCGAACCTGTTCGGCGCTCTAGCCTTCCAAGCGACTCAGGGAGGGTCGCCATGTTCGGGTGCGTTGGCGGGTTGATTGGCCTCGCAGTGACGGCAGCGCTTGCTGGCCTGCTCCTATCCTACGGACTGAACATCGAGTTTTTTTGAGGGCGGCTGCCATCTGCGGCTCTCTCTCGCTTGTGGTCGCCGGCGGAGTTGGAAGCGTTCAACTGGCAAACGAATTGGCCAGATGACCGCCGAGTTGCTGGCCATGGCGCACGACGCCCCGTAGCGTCTCGCGGCGCTGTGGGGACAGCGCTCGACCTGAGGAGGTCCACGTGAATCGGTTGCTCGTTGCGGCGTCCGTCGCGCTCGTTGACTGTCAGCAGGGACCGAAGGGCGACACGGGAGCGCAGGGCCCCGCAGGACCTCCGGGCGTGATGGGCTCGAGCGGTCAGCAGGGCATCCCAGGCCCGCGTGGCGACGCTGGCGAGACCGGGCCCGCAGGAATGACCGGAGCGCCCGGCCAGGTGGTCGTGCTCGTCGCGGCTGACGGTGGCTCGGTTGTCGTCGACGGCGGTGTCGCCATCGTCGCGGGGCCACAGGGGGCGCCGGGTCAGCAAGGGGTCCAGGGCGCACCGGGGCAGGCCCTGTTCATCTTCGCTGCGGATGGCGGCACCGCGGTGGTCGACGGCGGGGTCGTCGTCGTGGCGGGCCCGCAAGGTGAAGTGGGGATGACTGGCGGGCTTCGGGTGATGGGGCCCGACGGCGGTTTACTGGGCTACGCCACTGGGACCGATTTCTACTCGACCGCTGCCCGCTGCTTCACGGGCGTCCCCGGCTACTCGCCGCAGGCCGTGACGTCGTTCGCTCGGCTTTGCTGGACCGGGGTGGCATGCACTGGAACGCCGATGCTCCCGTTCATGTCACTGACGGTTCGGGACAGTGCAATCGGCGTCAATTGGTCGGCGTCGGCGTACGGCAGGTGTTTCTACGGAGGAACGAGGAACAGCCTCGGGGTGATGGAAGCCCGGTTCTACCGCCTTGCCCAGCCGGTTCGTCGTGTTCCGACCAACTTCCTGTCCTGTGGCACGCCGGTTACCGGGTTCCCGCAGTGGAGCTGCGACGCTGTGTCCTTCTCGCTCGGCGCGTACGCCGTCGAGGAGTTGCCCTCGACCGGGCTGGTTCCAACGGAGTTCCCGCCTGTCGACGACGGCACCATCCTGACTCCGTGACTGTCAGCCCGCCGGGCTGGGACGTTGACGGGCTCAGCGACGGGGTAGCTCCTCGCCGTGAAGGGGTCGGCTTCCTCACCGGCCCCGCCCGTTTCTTTGAGGCCGCGAGAGGTCGCGGACCATGGCCAGACAAGCGCGTGCTGCGACGACCGCGAAGGACTCGGCAGCCGCGCGGGCTCACCTGATTTCACTCGTCGGGGAGACAGAGGTCCTGTTGGGACTCGTGCAGTGCCACTCAGCAGCAAAGCGCGCTGCTGGGTCTGAAGCGCACGCATGGCGTCGCTTGATTGCTCCCGCCGGAAGGCCGGCGCGGACCCCGCTGCGGCCGAATAGCCCCGCGTCGGCCTTCGCCGTGACCTTCAGCGCGCGGGAGACGAGGCGCGCGACGTCGTCCAGGGACAACTGGGTGCGCGAGAAGCCCAGCGCCTGCTGCCGGCTGGCCTCGAGTGACGTCGCGACGCGCCGACGGAGCGCCGCCAACCGCTCGCCCTCAGCGACCGCTGGGATACTGGCATCGCTCTCACCCTCAAGACACTTCGTGCACCGGTCAGGCTCGCCTCGTGATCAGCAGCCGAACCAGACACCCCCGCAGCCCGGTGGGCCCCACCGCCCCCTCGACGCCTTTCCCGTTTTCAGCTTTGTTCGACTTGTTCTTCTGTTCACTGAAGCATCGGCTCTGCAGCGAAGTCCGATGCGCTCAACGGGATCGGGTCAACTTCAGTCAAACGCATGCGGCTACCTGTTGAAGGCCTTGTCCGCCGGCGATGCGAGCGAGTCACGCCATTTCTTTCGGCTCAACTCCGCGAACACGCCTGCAATGAACTCAGACTCTCGTCTGCCGTTCGACGGCACGTCGAACTGGCGCGTCGCCCAGTCTGCGTAGGACTCGCCCGTCGTATTGGGGGGCGGTTGTGCGATGCAATCGCGGTAGTCGCGTTCGCGAAGAAGCGTGGGGCAGGCTGTGACGCCCTCGACGACGGGCAGGCCCACGACTTCGACGACCACTGACCCAGCAGGCCCAGACACCTCGACGTAGTAGAGTGATCCGTACGACAGGTAGTCAAACTCGGTGTTCGCAACACTCGAAGTCGCGAACCCGCCGACGACCGAGCTGGAGCTTGTGGTGGTCCCGGCGACTCGCTCAATCTCCCGCCGAAACGAAAGCAGTGTAGCTCCGGTGCCCAGTTGCCTGCGCCGAGCAAGAAGTCCTTCTCGCTCGTTGAAGATGGTGATGAGCGCTTCTTCAACGAGTTCGCGCTCACCCTGAATGACAACGCGTTGCGGTCGGCCTCGGTTGAAGTCGAGCGAGCTGTTCAAGAACGGGCTTCCGGCCACGCACGAGCTACCAAGAAGCAGCACAGCCAGTACATGATGCCGCGGGTAATCCATGCGTTCTCCCCTATCGGAGGACGCTGACCGCGCACAACGGCCGCGTTGGCTCCGTAGCGCGCACTCCACGGTCCGGAGTCTCGGAGAAGAAGAGGGCGCTCTCAGACCGGGTAGGCGCAAGAGCTCGAGCATCACCACCACCTGCGGAGTTGGTCACCGCGGTGATGACGCGCGCTGGGGGCGTGACGGAAGGTCACGGCGCGCTGCAGGTGACGCTGACGACGATGCTGGCAGGCCTCGCGATGGCGCGGGTGCAGACGTCACCCACGAGGGTCAGTTCTCCGTTGTCCCTGTCGGTCCATCGCCAGCCCTGCTGCCCCGTTTCGTCGAAGGGCACGCGCGCGCCGTCGAGGGACACGATGATGCTGCCCTGCGCGTCGGGAACCGAGCT
>JADCJJ010000066.1 GCA_020247085.1 Myxococcaceae bacterium
AGCCTCGCGAGCGTGAAGCCCACCGACGCAGCGAGCGCCCCCAGCCACACGCCCCGGGGCTCGCCCTCCTTCGCGTCACTGAAGGCCAGCCACAGCGCCACCCCCACCGCGAAGATGACGGCCAGCGCCTCTGCGGGGCGCCCGCCGGGGCACGTCAACCACCCCAGGCCCAGCTCCATCAACGCCAGCACCCGGAAGGTGACGCCCAGCGCCGCGTGCTGCGGCACCTCGGGGCGCCTGGTGGGCCCGATGGCCACCAGCGTCGACGCAAGGCCGAACCAGGGCAGGATGAGCACCTTCGGCGCGCCCGACGACAGCGCGACGCCCGCCCACGCCAGCACGGCGTGCGAGGCGGCCCACACCGCCGCCCACGCCACCCAGCGCGTCGAGGGGTGCGCCCGCTGTACGGCCCACGCGGTGACGGCCGCCAGGCACCACGACACCGGCATGCCCCACGCGTGCACGTCGAGCGACAGGGCCAGCGAGGCCAACGCCAGCACCCACCCGGCGCTCGTCCGGCCTGGCGCCGCCGCGTCGTCCGGGCGCAGCGCCCCCAGCCAGGCCAGCGCCGCGCCCAGCGCGCCGATGAGGGCCGCGGCGACGTGCAGGGGCAGCGCCGTCGCCAGCACCAAGCCCGTCAGCGTCGCCGCCGCCAGCGCCTCGCCGGCCCGTGGCGTCCACAGCAGCCCCAGCGCCGGCACCGCCCACAGCAGCCGCTGCTCGGGAACCGCCAGCGCGACGACGAGCGCGCCGGCGCCCCACACCCACGACGCCAGGCCCCGCCCGCCGCCACCGAGCCGCGCCAGCAGCCCCTCGGCCGCGCGCGCCGACGGCCCGGCCCGCAGCGCCGCCGCCGCCGCCACCACCAGCCCCGCCCATGCCGGCGCCCAGGGCCACAGCGCGAGTTGCCCCGCCTCGAGGGCGCGCGGCAGCGCGATGGGCGCGAGGGCCAGGGCCGCCGTCAACAGCGGCAGCGCACCCACCAGCACCGCCGAGGCGGCGAGGGCACCCACCAGCACCGCCTGGCTCGACGCCGTCGGCGCCCGCACCACCAACTGCGCCGCCAACGCCAGCGCGCTCGCAGCCGACGCCCAGCCGACCCAGGCCGTCGAGCGCGCGCCGAGCCACGCGGCCGTGCGCTCCGGCGCGTGCCGCTGCGCGAAGCCGACGGCCAGCAGCGCCGCCACGGCCGGGCCCACGACGCCGGGCGCCGGCGTCAGGCCCACCACCGCCGCCGCCACCCCGAGGCGCACGGCCAACGCCCCCACCGGCAGCGGCAGCAACGCCAGCGCCCAGGGCAGCACGAGGGCCGGCGGCACCGAGGCATCGCCGGCGCTCCAGGCGGCCGTCCCCAGGGCGGCCACCGACGTCAAGATGAGGGTGAGCCGATCGAAGACGGGGTCGCGCTGGGCCGAAGCGGCGGGCCGCGCGAGGACGGTGAGCGCCAGCGAGGCCAGCGGCGCCACGGCGAGCCACGCAGGCGCCCCGGCGCCGACGCTCCACGCCGCGCCGAGGGCCGCCAGCGGCGCGGTGAAGGCCTGCAGCCAGCGCCGCGAGGCCGCGACGGCCCACAGCTGCGGCGCCAGCACGCCCAGCGCCACGGGCACCCAGACGAAGCGCGGCCGCGATGCGAGCGCCGGCACCAGCGCGAGGGCGCTGGTGGCGATGGCAGGCCAGGCCGCCGGCGCACCGTTGAAGCAGACGCGGCGCCCCGAGGGGACGCGCTCGAGCAGGCCCAGCAGCGCCGCGGCCAGCGCGACGATGGCGAAGCCCGTGCCGTGCTCGCCGGGGCCGAGCACGACGAAGAGGCACGCGAGCGCGCCCGCCAGCGGAAGCGTCACCAGCGGGAGCAAGGCGGGCGTGGCCAGCAGCGCAGCGAGGGCGGCGATGAAGAGCCGCTCCCTTTCGAAGGCGTCGTCGGAGCAGGCGAAGAGGGCGACGAAGAGCGCGGCCGCCGCCAGGTACGCCCAGCGGAAGGCGCGGCCCCTGGCGACGCTGACGGCCGAGGCGAGCGTCACCAGGCCCAGCACGACGAGCTGCGGCACCAGCGCCGACGGCCAGGGTAGCAGCCCCACCGGGAGCAACGTCGCCACCGCCAGCGTCACGCCGAGGGCCTCCAGGGCCTGCCGCACCAGGCCCGCGGACGCGCGGGCGACGAGGCCCACCGCCAGCGCCGACACCAACAGCGTGACGCCTCCCGGCACCAGCACCACCGCGGGCGCGTCGCGCCACGCCTCGCCCACCCCGAAGGACACCGACGAGGCCAGCCAGGCCAGCCCGCGCACGGGCCACCAACCCTCGAGCCAGCCGTGCCACGCCGACGCCGCCACGGCGGCCACCACCGCGACGGTGCGCAGCGACGCGGCGCGCCCGCGGGCCTGCGCCGCCGCGCCGGCCACCACCCCCGCCGTCGCCAGCACCAGCGGCGCGAGCCCCGGAGCGAGCCACCGCGAGGCCACCACCACCGCCACCGCGGGGCCGAGCCACGACACGGCGAGCCAGTCTTCGTCGTCGGCGTTGCGCGCCACGAGGAGCACCGCAGCCCCCGAGAGGGCCGCCGCCACCGTCGCGCCGGCCGACGGCACGGCGAGGAGCCCCGCCAGGCCTCCGATGACGCCGAGCGCCAGCGCGCCCGCGGCCAGCACCTCGCGGTGCGGGCGCAGCGCCGGCACCGACGCGGCCGCCAGCGCGAGCGCCACGAGGCCGACGAAGGCCAGCGAGTCGAGGCCCACCGTCAGCGCCGCGGCGGCCCCCAGCGCGCTCACCACGCCGCCGCCGGTGAGGAGCAACCGCCCGGACGAGAGCGCGAGGCCCAGCGTCACCGCGGCCAGCAGCGGCGTCGCCAGCAGCGCCGGGCGGGGGTCGGCGCCGAGCGAGGCGAGGCCCAGCAGCGACGCGGCGGCCGCGCCGACGCCGGTGGTGTCGAGGAGCACCGCCCCTTCGCGCCGGCGCGTCTCGTCTTCGCTGCGCGCGCGCAGCGCTGCCCAGAGGCCGACCAGCACCACGAAGAGCGCCGCGGTGACCGAGCCGTAGCTGGGCGGCAGCGGCGCGGTGGCGTAGCCGAGCGACGCCTTGAGCTGCGCGTACCAGGCGAGCACCGCCGCGGGTACGACCTGGTCGAGGCGCTGGTAGGCCAGAAACGCGAAGCCGTAGGCCACCGGCAGCCAGCGCGCCGAGGTGGGCGAGACGCGCTCGCGCGCGAGCGACCACGCCGTCCACGCCCCCACCAGCGCCGTCACCGCGAAGGCCGGCCGCGGCGTGAAGACGTCAGCGGCCAGCACCAGCATCGCCACCTGCACCGCCACCACCAGCACCGAGAGGGCGTCGGCCGCGCGCGTCGGCGGGCGGGCGAGCCACCGGGCCGACGCCGCGAGGGCGGCCAGCATCGGCGCCAGGAGCGTCAGCGTCAGCGGCACGCCGGCGTGCACCACGGCGACCTCGACGCGGGCCGTGAACAGCGCCAGCACCCACCCGAAGGCCGCGAGGAGGAAGCGGGCGGCCGCGCCAGTCGCGCGGGGCCCCTCGGCGAAGGTGAGCACGGCGAGGGCGACAGGCAGGGCCACCAGCCACGTCGCGTGCGCGCCGAGCGGCGCGGCGAGCGGCGCGGCGCCCATCACCAGGGCGGTGACGCCGGCGGCGGCGGCGAGCGGCCACGCGCCCGCCTCGTCGACGCGGCGAGCCGGCGCACGGGTAAGGGCGACGGTGACGGCGCTCCAGCCGACGACGAGGGGCCAGAAGAGCGCCGGGCTGTCGAGGGCGGGCCCCATCGCCACCGGCGCGAGCGGGGCCATGGCCGCCGAGAGGCGCTCGAGCATGCGCGCCGCCGGCGTGGTGACCTCCCGCCGGAAGAGGAAGCGCGCCCACGCGGCGAAGGCAAGCGTCCACCCCGCGGCGAGGCCGAACACCGTCACCGCCCGCACCGTCGACGTCATGCCCGCCCACGCGTCGGCGACGAACCAGAACGTGCCCGCGAGGATGAGGAAGCCCCCGACGAACC
>JADCJJ010000067.1 GCA_020247085.1 Myxococcaceae bacterium
AGACGGTCGCGGTCTCTCCGTCGAAGGTGGCCACGAAGAGGCGGCTCGTCTCGAGGTCGACCATCAGCGCCGCGAGGGCCGTCACCGGCGCCGGGAAGCTCACCCGCCGCACCTCGCGCAGCTCGTCCGGCGCGACCCCGACGATCGACACCTCGGGCCCACCCGGACGCGTCGCGTACAGCAGGGCCCCCTTGCGCCGCACCCCGTCCTCGTAGCGCTCGTCGAGCACCAGCGACGTCGGGCGGTCGAGCACAGGGATCGACAGCGTCTCGAGCGGGTTGGGCCCGGGGACGTAGCAGCGTGACGCCCCGCACACGCTCTCACCGGCGAGGTCGAGAACCCGCAGCTCGTTGGTGTCCGTCGAGGTGACGAACAGGTAGCGGTTGAGCGCGCGAGAGACGTCCATGGCGGGCGCGTCGAGCGCCAGGCCCGAGAGCCGATCGACGAGGACGACGTCGTTGGCGCCGACGACGCGCCCGGCGTTCCCGCCGGTCATGCTCTGGCACGCCGACAGCAGGAGCGCCGGCCAGAGGCGAACGAGGGCCTTCATGGGCTGGCTCCTCCGTCGGGCGCGCACGACGGGTCCGAGGGGCGCACCAGGCACAGCTGCTGGCGCCCCAGGTGCGCGACGAGCCGCGCGGTACGGGGCGCGTCGAGGTCGACGACGTCGATGACGGCCACGCGGCCATCCTGGAAGTTCGAGACGTACAGCCGGGCGCCGGCGCCGCGGAGGTCGACTGCCAGGCCGAAGGGCTGCACCCCCACGCCCGGCACCTCGGCCGCCACCTCGCCCACCTCGTCGTCATAGAGCGCCAGCACGCCCGCCGTGGTGCAGGTGATGGCGAGGAGCGCGCCCCGGCCAGCCCGCGGCAGCACGGCCACCTCGTTGGGGCCCGCAGGCAGCGGGTTGCCGCGCACCACCCGCAGCCGCGGCGAGGGCCCGGTGGGGTCGTCGACGCTCGCCACCAGGAGCGCGTCGGGGTTGCGGCCGATGAGGAACACCCGGCGCTCGTCCTCGGACAGGGCGATGCCGCGGGCCTCTGCCACGCGGAAGCTCGTCTCGAGCCCGCTCGACAGGAACTGCCCCGACGACAGGTCGACGAGCCGCACGAGGTTCGCCTCGGGGTTCAGGAACCGCCCGCTGACGAAGTTCCACCTGGCCCCGACGGCCACCGCATGGGTCGCGCCCGGCCCGAGCTCGATGAAGCGCTCCGGCGAGAGGGTCAGGTCTTCGCTCGCCAGCCGCACCAGGTAGCCCCGCTGGTTCGTCTGAGAGCCGAGCGGCGAGTCGGCCTGGGCGATGTGGGTGACGAGCACGTCGGCGGCCGGCTCCTCGCGCCCGCCCCGGCTCGTCACGCAGCGGCCCGCGCGGCACGAGTACGCCACCTCGGGCGCGCCACAGTCCGCGTTGACGACGCAGGTCCGCTCGCGGAGCGCCACCCCGAACGCCCCCGGCGCCCGCGGCAGGCCCGTCGGTGTCGTCTGCTCGTACTGGGTGAGCGACGGGGCCGACTCGCCGCAGTCGCGCCCGCCGTCACCGCCGAAGCAGCTCAGCCGCGCCACGCCCCTGACGCCGAGCTCGAGGTCGACCGCGTGCACCCGCTGGAACTCCGAGCGCGTGGCGACGAACGCCCGGAACCGCCCGTCCCCGAGCGGCCACACGCGCATCTGCCCTGCGAAGGGGGCGATGCGCACGGCGTCGTCGTCGGGGCTCGCCTCGGGCCCCCGCAACGCCTCGACCTGCACCGCCGACGGCGGCGTCGAGCCGAACGGCGGCAGGGGCGTCGGCAGAGCGTCGAGGTTCACCGCCACCAGCGCCCCCGTCGCGAAGCGCTTGTCGAAGTTCGCCGACGCCACCAGCAACACGCCGTCGCCTCCGTCGCGCGCGTCGACGTGCGCGAGCGCCGAAGGGAAGTAGAAGCGGTCGAGCGGCGCCGGCAGCGACACCTCGACGGGCGGGCACGCGGCCAGCACCGCCACTCCCAGCACCCACCCCGTGCGGACCAGCCTGCGCGCGTGCACGTCAGCCCTCCGACTGGATCTTCGAGAAGTCAGCCACCGCGCCGAAGAGCTCGCCGATCTCCATCAGCAACCGCACCCGGTTCTCGCGCAGCGCCCGGTCGTCAGCCATCACCATCACCTGGTCGAAGAAGGCGTCGACGTGGAGGCGCAGCGGCACCACCTTCGCGAGCGCCCCCGCCACGTCATCAGCCTGGAAGCTCGCGCGCACCGCGTCGCGCACCCTGACCACCTCTCCCGCCAGCGCCACCTCGGCGGCATCGACGAGCTTCGAGGCGTCGACCGGCGCCCGGGCGACGTCCTTCGCCTGCTTCTCGACGAGGTTCGACACCCGCTTGAAGGTGGCGGCGAGCGACGCGAACTCGGGGCGGGTGACGTACGCCGACAGCGCCTCGAGGCGCCGCCGCACCGAGACCAGGTCGTCGGCGCCAGCCGCCACCACCGCGTCGATGAGGTCCGCGCGGAACGCCTCGCCCCACAACGGCCGCAGCCGGTCTCTGAGAAACTCGGCCACATCGACCTTCACCTGCGCGTCGCCCACCCGCTTCTTCGCCGCCGCGAGCACCGGCCCGAGCAACCCCAGCGCCTCGTCGAGGGCAGCCGACAGCGAGAAGCGGTAGCCCCGTCCCACCACCAGGTTGATGACGGCGATGGCCGCGCGCCGCAGGGCGAACTCGTCCTTCGCGCCGGTGGGCTTCTTGCCGATGGCGAACAGCCCGCAGAGCGAGTCGAGCCGATCGGCCAGGCCGATGAGGGCGCCCTCGTCTCGCGTGGGCAACCCGTCGGTCGCGCCCTTCGGCAGATAGTGCTCGGCGATGGCCAGCGCGACCTCCTTCGGCTCCCTGGCGTGCAGGGCGTACTCACGGCCCATCACGCCCTGCAACTCGGGGAACTCCCCCACCATGCCCGTCTCGAGATCGCACTTGGCGAGGAACGAGGCGCGCTCGATGGTGGCGGCGTCGCCCTTCCCCGTCGCCTTCGCGAGGAAGAGCGCGAGCGCCGTCACGCGGTCGCTCTTCTCGGCCATCGACCCCAGCCCCTGCACCCAGTTGCGGCGGGCCAGCTTCGGCCGGCGGTCCTGCAGCGGGGCCTTGCGATCCTCGTCGAAGAAGAAGCGCCCGTCGGTCAGGCGCGCGCGCAAGACGCGCTCGTACCCCTTCACCGAGAGGGCCTCGTCCTTCACCGGCGTGTTCGACACCGCGATGAAACGCGGGAGCAGCGCGCCGCTTGCGTCGGTGAGCGAGAAGTAGCGCTGGTGGCTCTTCATCTCCTGAATGAGCACCTCGGGTGGCAGGTCGAGGTGGCGCGCCTCGAAGGTGCCCACCACGGGGTTGGGCAGCTCGACGAGGTTCAGCACCTGTTCGACGAGCGCCTCGTCGGCGATGAGTTCGCCCCCGGCCCGCGCCGCCGCCGCGCCCAGCCGCTCGACGAGCAACGCGCGGCGCTTCTCGAGCGAGGCCACCACGTGGGCCTTCTCGAGCGTCGCCTCGTAGGCCGCCGGCTGGTCGACGGTGAGCCAGCCGCTCGAGAGGAAGCGGTGGCCTCGCGTCTGGCGCCCGCTGCGCACGTCGGCGAACGTCACCGGCACCAGCTCGGCGCCGAAGAGCGCGACGATCCACTGAAGGGGGCGGCCGAACGAGGCCTCGACGTCACCCCAGCGCATCGACTTCGGGAACTGGAGCTTCCGCACGCACGCGCTCAGCACCTCGGGCAACAGCTCGAGGGTGCGGCGGCCCTTCTCTTCGACGTCGGCGGCCAGGTACTCGCCCTTCGGCGTCGAGACGCGCTTGAGCTGCTCCACGGGCCGGCCGACCGACTCGGCGAACTTGAGCGCCGGCACCTTCGGCTTCCCCTCGGCGTCGAAGGCGGCCTTCACCGAGGGGCCCTGCACCTCCTTGACGACGTCGGCGGTCTGATCGACGAGGCCGTCGACGAGGAGCGCCAGCCGGCGCGGCGTGCCGAACCGCCGGATGGCGCCGTGCCCGACGCGAGCCTGGGCGCAGTGCTCCTTGAAGAGCCGCTCGAGCTCGTCGAGGGCGGGGACCACGAAGCGGGCCGGCAGCTCTTCGCTGCCGAGCTCGAAGAGCAGCTCAGCCACGCGCGGCCTCCTTCTCGTCCTTCTTCGCGAGGCTCACGGTGCTCCAGTACGTCGACGCCCGCTTGCCCTCGAGCAGCGCCGGTTGCTCGCCCACCGTCCAGGCCGTCTTGCACAGCGGGTACCCCAGCCGCTCGCGCATCTGCAGGTAGCCTTCGGCGCACAGCCGGGCGTTGTCGCGCACGCGCTTGATGAACAGCGCCCGGTCGGACACCGAGATGGCGCCGCGCGCATCGAGCAGGTTGAAGGTGTGGCTGCACTTGAGCGCGAAGTCGTAGGCCGGAATCGGCAGCTGCTCGTCGACCACCAGCCGCCGGCACTCCTTCTCGAAGCTGTCGAAGGCCGCGAACAGCTGCGCGGCGTCGGAGGCCTGCATCGCGTACTTCGACATCTCGACCTCGTTGGCGTGAAACACCTCACCGTACTTCACGCCCTTCACCCACTCGACGTCGAAGACGTTCTCGACGCCCTGCAGGTACATCGCGATGCGCTCGAGCCCGTACGTCAGCTCGGCGGCCACCGGCTTGCAGTCGAACCCGCCGCACTGCTGAAAGTAGGTGAACTGGGTGATCTCCATGCCGTCACACCACACCTCCCAGCCGAGGCCCCAGGCCCCCAGGGTGGGCGACTCCCAGTCGTCCTCGACGAAGCGAATGTCGTGCGCCAGCGGGTCGATGCCGAAGGCCTTGATCGAGTCGAGGTAGAGCTCCTGCACGTTCTTCGGCGCCGGCTTCAAGATGACCTGGAACTGGTGGTGCTGGAACAGCCGGTTCGGGTTCTCACCGAAGCGCCCGTCGGCAGGCCGCCGCGAGGGCTGCGCGTAGGCGACGTTCCACGGCTCTGGGCCGAGCGCCCGGAGGAAGGTGTACGGCGCCATCGTGCCCGCGCCGACCTCGAGATCGTACGCCTGGGTGACGATGCAGCCGAGCCTCGCCCAGTGGCGCTGGAGCGAGAGGATCAAGTCCTGAAAGTACATGGCGGCGGCACCCTACATGCGGGGCCCCCGGGGCGCGAGGAGAACCACGGGCAGGGCCCGCGCCGCCCCCTTCCCTCACGGCGCCAGCGGCAGCGAGCCCACGTCGACGCGCAGCTCCTCGGTCTTGCCCGCGGCGATGGTGACCGACAGCGTTCGGCCCTTCGAGTCGCCGTCGATGACGAGCAGCGCGTGGGTGCCGGTGTCGATGGGCTGCTTGACCAGCGGCGTGGCGCCGAGGGGTTCTCCGTCGAGGAAGACGTTCGCCGACGCCGGGTTCACCGTGCGCAGCGTCAGGAAGCCGACCGCGGCGGCCTTCGCCGAGCGCGAGTCGCGCACGACCTGCACCTCGCCCGGAGCCCCCCCACGCCGGGCGCCGGCAGTCTTCTTGCGCGACTCCTTCTCCGCGAGTGCTCCCTTGAGATCATTGATTTGCTTCTGGAGCTCTTCGATCTTCTTGCTGTTCTGCTCGGTGTTCGACTTCGACTCGTTCGCCGCGATCTTCAGCTGCCGCTGCTCCTCTTCGAGCCGATCGAGCTGCTGGATCTGCGCCATGATCTCCTGGAGCAGCTGGAGGCGCTCCGGATCGTTGGCGGCCTCCTCGACCTCCTTCTGGCGCGCCTTCTCTTCCGCCTCGCGCCGCTGCTGCTCCTGCTTCTCGAGCAGCCACTGCGGCACCTCTGACGGAGCCGCCGCTTCGGGCGCCACCGCGATGGGCGTCGGCCCGGTGTCGACCGCTTGCGCCGGCTCCTCGGGCGCCGCCGGCGACCCCTTCGTGACGACCCAGCCGCCGGCGCCGATGAGGCCCAGCAGCACCACGACGCCAGCCGCCAGCGCCAGGCCGCGCGCCCCCCCTCCCTCGGGCGGCAACGTCTGCTCCGCGGCCCTCACCGGCTCGGCCGGCGCAGCGGCGGTCTTCGCTCGGGGCGCGGGCGGGCCCTTGGCGTCGGCCACGGGCGCCAGGCGGCGGCTCGAGCGCTTCTCGGTCTGCTCGTCGTCGGGCGCCTCGACCGGGTCGACGGCGCGGCGCGAGTCGCTCACCTTTGGGAGCGACCGGGCCGACCTGGGACCGCTGCCGACGGGCGAGAGGCGCTGGCTCGACGACCCGGACTTGACCTTCGGCAGCCGCTGGCTCGACGCGGAGCTGCGCGGCAACCCCTGGCGCGGCGCGGGCGTCGCCGTGCTCCTCACGCCGGCGCCGTCGGTCGCCTTCTTGCGGCCGCCCGACGAGCCCTGCTCGCTCTCCTCCTGCTTGAGCCCCTCGATGGCGCGAGACAGGCTCGACACGTCCTGGGCCTCGTTGGCCAGCTCGAGCACCGAACGCGTGAGCGCGATCTTGTCCTCGAACAGCTGCTGCATGAACTCGGCGACCTGCTCCTCTTCGAACATCTCGGGGCAGGCCTGCTCGATGGCGCGGGCGAACTCCTTGCCGGTCGCGAAGCGGCGGTCGCGGCTCTTCTCGAGGCCCTTGAGCACCACCGCCGAGAACGCCTCGGACACGTAGGGGTTCACCTGCGTGGGCGGCGGCGCGTCGAACTCGACGATCTTGATCATCATGCCGGCGTCTGACGGCGCCGTGAACAGCCGCTCGCCGCACAGCATCTCGTGGAGCATCACCGCCGCGGCGAACAGGTCGGACCGCCCGTCGAGCGCCTCGTTCTTCACCTGCTCGGGCGCCATGTAGCCCGAGGTGCCCTTGACGACGCCGACTTGCGTGCGGTTGAGCCGCCCCTTCGCCTTCGCGATGCCGAAGTCGATGACCTTCACGTCACCCGAGTAGGTGATCATCACGTTCTTCGGGCTGATGTCGCGGTGCACGACGGGCATCGCCTGCCCCGTCGACGGGTCGGTGAACTGGTGTGCGTAGTGGAGGGCGAGGGCCGTGTCGCGCACCACCCTGGCGGCGAGGCCGACGGGGATCGGCACCTCGCGCCGGGCCGCGCGCTTGAGCAGCTGCTCCAGGTTCTGGCCCGAGATGAACTCCATCGCGAGGTAGAGCTCGCCGGCGTCTTCGCCGAGGTCGAAGACCTGCCCGATGTTCGCGTGGCTGAAGGCGGCGGTGATGCGCGCCTCGTCGAGGAACATCTTCACGAAGGCTTCGTCGCGCTTCACGTCGGGGAGGATCTGCTTGACCGCCACGAACTTCTTGAACCCGCCGGGCCCAGGCAGGAACGCGAGGTAGAGCTCGGCCATGCCGCCCATCGAGAGGCGCGTGAGGATCTCGTACTTGCCGATTCTCCGGCCGCGGTCGATGTCCGATGCGGCGTTCGCCGAACCCATGGAACCTCACACGGTAGCACGCCTACGGCGCAGCGCCGAAGGGCCGCTTGGCTCAGCGGGGCTCGCGCCAGAGCGCGTAGGGGCGGTACGAGGCGCACCGCGACGACGCCCCGTAGCGGCCGGCGGTGACGTTCCACAGCCGCATCGCCTGGGTGCCAGACCCCAGGCTGCCCAGCTTTCCCGGAGCCACCGACACCGAGGCCGTCCCGTTCGACAGCGCCTGGTTTGCGAAGACGAACTTGCCGCAGACGGCGTCGAGCCGGCACCCCACTCCCTCGTCCTCGAGGGTCACCGCGTACGGCGCGAGGTCGGCAGCCGTCAACGCCGGCGATCCGAGGGCCGGGTCGGCCGCGAAGAGCAGCTCCCGCGCCTCGCTGCGCACGGTCACGCCCCGCCACGTCTTGTCGCCGTCGCGCTGGGCCGCCACCTCGACGCGCACGCGCGCGTTGTTCGACAACGTCGGGCCGCCGAGGCCCCCGGGCAGCTTCACGTCGACCCGTCCGGCGCCGTTGGGGCCCGCCAGCGACAGCTGCAGCACGTCACCGACGAACTGCGTCGCCACCAGGGTGCCCTCTCCGATCTGCAGCACCCGGCCGCCATCCGGCTCCCGCGCCTCGGTGAAGAACCCCATGTTGCTCACGGTGACGAAGAGCTCGGGCTGGGCCGGGAAGGCGTTCGGCGGGCACGCGGCCGTGCACGAGCCCCCCAGGCACAGCTCATCGAGGCCCCGGCAGTCCGCCCTCCGGCTGCAGTCGGCCCCTCTCGGCGGGCTGAGTTCGACCACGCCCTGCTGCGGCTGGAACTGACGCACCACGCAGGTCTGGAGCTCGGGCTGGGGGAACCCCGCGGCGAACCGGCCCCCGTCGGGCGGCGGCTTGACGCCGTCGATCTGGCTCACGAAGCACAGCTGCGCCTGGAACGTCTCGTCCGACGGCGCGTTCTCGGGCGACAGGCACACCTGCCCGCACGAGAAGCCCGCGACCTGAATGACGCCGTCCCAAGCGCGCTCGACCTGCCCGTTCGGAGGAATGGCCAGCACCTGATCGCTGATCCCTGCGTCGGGGCACCGGCAACTGCGCTCGCAGATGCGCGCACACGATTGGCACTCGCACGGCAAGTCGTCGAACGAGAACCACTGGCCGTTGACGTTCCGCTGCACGGTGACGCCGAGCTGGCCCTTGGTGTCCCGCACCAGGATGGCGTCTTTCCCGGTGTTCTTCACGCGCAGCGTGACCGGCGTCGCAGTGGCCGGCCCGCACCGGCACGCAGGGAGCGCCACCAGCCCCATCACCAGCAGTGGAAGAAAAGCGCGCATCCGTGACGGTGGTGTCGTAGGCGTCGCACCCGCACGACGCAAGGGGTTGAACGAATCAAGGACGTTGTGCGTCAAGGCTGCCGCTTGCATGAGCCCGCCGTGGTCAACCATCGTGTGAAGCACTTCATGCGCCACCTGCTGCCGCTTCTGTTGCTCGCGTGGACGGGGTGCGATCGAATCGGCCGCGAGAACGGGCGAACGAACGCCGTGCCCGAGGTGGCGCCGCCGCGCCTGTCGCCCGTCGAGGTGAAGCCGCCGCGCGTCGAGCGCAACACCGTCGGCCGGGTGAAGGTGGTCGACCCGCCGCGGGTCGACGCGACGCAGATCGACGTGCTCAAGCAGGCCGACGGCGTCGTCGACATCCTCTGGGTGATCGACGACTCGGGCTCGATGGTGAACGAGCGCCGCCGGCTGGTGGCGAACTTCAACAGCTTCGTACGTGAGCTGTCGGCGCTGCGGGTCGACTACCAGATGGGCGTCATCTCGATCGTCTCGAACGACGGCGGGCGGCTGCGCGGCATGCCGGCCATCATCACCAACCGCACCCCCGACCCGCGGTCGGTCTTCGAGCGCAACACCACCTTCACGGCCAACCGCTCCCGCTGGGAGCAGGGCCTGCGCATGGCGCAGTTCGCGCTGAGCCCGCCGCTGACGAACCCCGGGCAGCCGAACGCCGGCTTCGTGCGGCCGAACGCCGCCCTGGCCATCATCGTCGTCACCAACGAAGACGACTCGAGCTTCGGGCTCAGCGAGTATTTCGGGCGAACGTTCCGGG
>JADCJJ010000068.1 GCA_020247085.1 Myxococcaceae bacterium
CGGCCACGCGGGCTTCGTCGACGGGCTGCTCGGCCACGGCCTCGTCCCCTCGGCGTTCGCGGGCACCAGCGCCGGCGGGCTGGTGGCGGCCTTCACCGCCGCGGGCCTGCCGCCGGCCGAGCTGAAGGCGCTCGTCACCTCGCAGCGGCGGGAGCACTTCTGGGACCCCGACTGGCTGGGCATCGCCGTCGACAGCGTACGCAGGGGCCACCGGCCGAGCGGGCTCCTCAAGGGCGCGCGCTTTCGCGAGCTGCTCGAGCGCCACCTGCCGGCGAGGCGGTTCGAGGACACGGCGGCCCCCCTGGCGCTCGTCGCGACGAGCCTCTCGTCACGGCGGGCCGTCACCCTGACGTCAGGCGACCTCGCCTCGGCGGTGCACGCGACATGCGCCTACCCGGGGCTGTTCCAGGCGGTGCGCCGGGGCGACGAGCTGCTGTGGGACGGCGGCATCGTCGACAAGGCTCCTGCCATCGCGCTGCTCGACGCGAAGGTGACGCCCCTCGACGCCCTGCTGGTGCACTACCTGCCGAGCCGCGGCGACGACAGCACGCCCGGCGGGCCCCTCGCCTACGCCGCCGGCCTCTCGAGCGGGTTCGCCGCGGTGCGCCGCGAGCACTTCAAGTTGCAGCTCGAGCTGCTCCGGCACCGGGGCGTGCCGACCTACGTCGTCACCTCGCACCTGCCCCCGGTGTCGCCGCGGTCGATGGCGGCAGGCCCCCAGGCCGTCCACGCTGGCGCCGCCTCGATCGCCCACGCCCTCGCCGCGCCGCCGCGCCCCTGGGAGGGCGCCGACTGACTCGAGGCGACGGCGCCCGCCCCGTGAGGCCGGGCGGTCACGGGCAGCCCCCCCGCCTTGAACGCTCAGTCGTTCGGCACCGGCGGGATCCACGAGCAGGCGTTCTGCATCACGCACGGCTCGACGGGAAACTCGCTGCCGCCCGAGGCGATGTAGCGGCCGAGCAGGTTCATCAAGAACGAGCCGAGGTCCCAGGGACGCTCGGGATTCGGCGGGTCGAACCCGTGCTTCCCGGTCGGCACCACCATGGGGAAGATGACACCGGTGAAGCCGCCCACGCGCTCGCTCCGCTTCACCAGCCGCAGCGGCGGGTTGAGACGGGGCACGTCGAAGCCGTCGTCGACGCCGTTCACCGCCGACCAGTGATCGACGTCGAGCAGCACCGGCTCCCCCTTCGAGTTGCGGTACGGCAGGTCGCGCTCGACGGCCTTGATGACGCCAGTGTCGATGAGCACCCGGTTCTGCGTCTTGCCATAGCGCGGGTCCTTCTCGGTGAGACCGATGAAGCCCGCGGCGCGGGCGATCGAGGCCCCTGCCGCCACGGGCACGTTCATGTCGCCGATGGTGTTCACCACCAGGAGGCGCGTCGACACCTCTTCACCGGTGCCGTAGCGCAGAATGCGGTGCCGCTCGGCGTTCGGCAGGTAGTTCACCGGGTCACCGCGCTCGATGGCGAGCTGCGCGAGCCCCATGAAGCGGCGGATCTCGGGGCTGTTGCGGCGGAAGCCGAAGCCATCGCCGAGCGCGACCAGGGCGTCACCCGCCTTGAAGGGTCGCCCCTGCCAGGTGAAGTCGAACTCGAAGCGCTCGAGCACCCACTTCGGGCTGGCCTCGGCGGGAATCTCGCAGCCCTCACGCGGCTTCGGCGGCAGCACGCCCGGGTAGATCTCGTAGCGGTAGCCGTCGTACTGGTCCGACGAGATGGCGGCCCGTGACAGGCCGTCGGCGCCCATGCGGAAGCAGCGGTGCTCCTTCGTCGTCAGGTTGTGCAGCACCACCGTGTCGCCCTCGACGAGCGGCACCGGCACGGCGGCGATGCGGCGGCGGCCCTGGCCGTTGAGGTCGGGCAGCACCGTCCACAGCTCGCGCTTCGTCGCGTCGTCCCTCGAGGGAATCGTCACCAGCAGGGGCCCCAGCATGCGCAGGTTGACCGCCTCGCGCACCCCACCCTGAATCGAGCGCACGCCGATGTCCGGCAGGCCGGCGCCGCCCGCGACGGGGATCGCCACGTCCATCTGCGGCTCGAGGCCCGCCATCAGCGCGCTCATGATGCCGCCGAGCGAGCCGCCGGTGATGTTGATCGACCCCACGCCGCCCACGTCGACCTGGCCGTCGCCGTCGAAGTCACCCGCCAGGTCCTTCGCGCCGTCGCGGTTGACGTCCCACTCCCAGCGGGTGGCCCCGTCGAACGTCTTCAGGATGCGGACGAGCTGCATGTAGTCGACGGCCGACTGCCGAACGACCTCGCGCGTGTGCGAGATGTACGAGGTCCAGAAATCGGCCGCCGAGTCCTTGCGACCGTCGCCGTTCTGGTCGAACGCACGGTCGTTCTTCGTCAGCGCGGTGAAGAAGTTCTCGAGGCCGCGCGCCTTGAACAGCCCGCCCAGCGCCTGAATCTCGGTGCTCTCGGCGTCGATGCCGTGGCTGACGTTCTCGACGCCGATGCAGGCGAGGCCGAGGCGGGCGAAGAAGCCGCCGTAGATGAGCGGGTCGAGCTTGTTGCCGGTGTAGCCGTGTCCGAGGATCACCACCGGCGCCGGGCCGCGGCGGTTCTTCGGCACGGTGAGCCACACGAACGACCGCTCGGGCCGGGTGAAGGCGGCGCCCGAGACGGGGTCAAGCTCGAAGGTCTGCTTGTACAGCGGCAGGGGCCTGTCCTCGGAGTCGACGCGGCGGAAGAACTGCGGCGACTCGAACGAGAAGACCGCGTGGAAGTCGACGAACTTGTGCGCGTCGATGAGGGCCTCGTCGGCCTTGCTGAGCCGGCCCCGGTTGAGGGCCTTCAAGATGTCGGGCAGGGCGGCGCGCAGCGCCTCGGAGGGCACGATGCGGCTGTTGGGCACCGACGACTCCCGCAGCTGCAGCAGACCCTTCAGCTCGGCCGGGAACTGGGTCGACAGCCGAGACAGCGGGCCCAGGCCGTACAGCCCGTCGCGGATGACGCGGAAGTCGCGGCTCACCGACATGGTCGAGTAGGCCCAGGTGAAGGCCACGTCGTCGAGGCCCAGACCGTACTTCGGCAGGCACTGGCCCAGCGGCGCGAGCTGCTGCGTCTGCGACGTGTGGTTGACGTAGGCGAAGGGGGAGCGCACCGGCCGGCCGTCTTCGTCGACCAGGCGCCGCGTCAGCACCACCGCGTAGGTGGTGTTCTCGCGCAGCGGCATCAGCGGCTTCATGATGAGGGTGTTCGTCTCGCGCTCGTACCACTCCATCGTCTGGAACTTCGTCTGCCCCGGCACCAGCACGTTGGGCGCGTCGAGCACGCCGTCCATGTCGAGGTCCTCTCCGAGGTCGAGCACGCCGTTGCGGTTGGCGTCTTCGTCGCGGTCCTCGAATGAGAGCTGCTCCGAGTCGCGGTCGTTGTCGAAGTACGCCTTGCGCTCGAGCACCGTGGGGAAGTTGCCCTCGCCGAAGTCCAGCGGCGTGCGCTCGCAGAAGTCGGGCGAGTCGGGCGTGACGTCGAGCAGGTACGCCACGTCGTCGGCGGGCTCGTAGTCGTCGCCCTGGTGCCGGCGGACGATGTTCTGCAGGTCGAGCGGCCTGTCGAAGCCGACGGTGATGGACTGGTAGGTGCCCCAGCCGTCGAGCTTGTCGAGC
>JADCJJ010000069.1 GCA_020247085.1 Myxococcaceae bacterium
CCCACCGGAATGAGATGGCGCGCTCCGGGGCCGCCCGCGCCGAGGCCGTGATGCGCGCCGTCTCGCCCTCCTCAACCTCGACCCGCCGCGGCGCCGTCACCAGCGGGCGGGAGGCCGAGTCGAGCACCGTCACCGTCACGCGCCGGGGCATCGACTCGAGCGCCGCGTCCGTCGCCACGACGTCGAAGGCGATGACCGCGTCGGCCTCGACGAGCGGCGCGCGAAAGCGCTGCCCCTCGACCACCACGGCCGGCCCCTCGCGCTGCAGGAAGAGCACCGACGCCGGGTCCCCATCGGGGTCGACCGCCGTGGCCTCGAGCGTCACCTCGTCGCCCTCGCGCACCACCTGGTCGGCGCCGACGGTGAGGGCCGGCGCCCGGTTTCCCGAGCAGGTGTTGGGGTCGGGCTCGACCGACGTGAAGGGCAGGTTGAGCAGGCCGGAGAAGGCGAGGTCATCGACCTCCCACCCCTTGTTCGCGGCGGCGTCGTCGGAGCCGATGCGGAAGCGCACCTGCACGCGCTGGCCGGCGTAGCGGGTGCCGAGGTCGACCTGCACGGGCTCGAACGTCGGGTAGTTCGGGCTCCGGCCGACGAAGGCGCGCCGGCCGCGCAGCGGGTTCGACGTCTGCTGCGGAATCGAGCCGCCGTACCCCGGCGTCGCCTGCGCGCCGATGTCGACCCAGGTGCGCCCGTCAGTGGACAGCTCGAGCACGGCGCCGTCGTAGAACGTCGTCGCGTCGTGCTCGAACTCGTAGCGGTGCTTGAACGAGAGCACGAACGGCCCCGAGCCGACGTCGAGTGGCGGCGAGACGAGGTAGGTGTCGGCCGGCGAGGCCGGGTTGGGGCCGAACCACCAGTGCGCCGTCGCGCTCGACTGGGCGATGCGCCAGTCGCTGCCGGTGTTCCCGCTCGGGTTGTTCGCCACCGTCCACCGCGACGTCGGGGCCTCGACGTCGTCGATGGCCGTGCCCATCGGCTCGAGGTTCGAGTTGAGCCGCGCGCGGACCTCGCGCACCACCGGGCCCGGCACCGCCAGCGAGGCGTCGGTGGCCTCGACGCGGAAGGTGGCGGCCACGAAGCCGCGAACGCCGCTCAGGCGCACCGGCACCGACACCGTGGCCGACGCGAAGGGCGCCAACTGCGGCACCGGCACCGACGCACCCTGGGGAAACGACAGGCCCGCGGTGGTGGTCGCCAGGCCGACCGAGGCCGCCGCCAGCGCGCCGACGCCGACGTTCTTCACCGTCACCTTCACCACCCCCGCCTCATCGGTGTCGAGCACGCCGTCGAGGTCGCAGCTCGTCGCGCTGTCGTCGATGGTGACGTCGGTGATGGCGAGGGCATTGCCGACGACGAAGCTCTCGAGGGCCGGGCGATTGTCGGGCGCGTCGCGGTCGGGGGCGACGGCCTGCATGCCGAGGCCGCGGCGGGCGAAGGCGGCCCAGAAGAGCGCGAAGTCGTCGGCGTCCCGCGCGACCGCCGCCGCGAGCAGCGCGTCACGCGCCTCGACGAAAGTGGGCATCACCGGCGTCAGCTTGTAGCCCGCCACCAGGTACCGCAGCATTCGGTCCTGCGCCTGCTCGAACGAGAGCCGCTGACCGTCGCGCAGCAGGGCCACGTAGCACTCCCACAACATCGAGGCCCACACCTCGCCCGTCTGGTGCACCTGGTCGTTGAGTGAGCCGTCGCGCCCGAAGGCCGTCGGCGGCGCCGGCGGCAGCGCCACGCCCCGCTGCACGTGCCGGAACGTCAGCGCATTCTTCGTGAAGTCCACCGAGTACGGCAGTCGGCGCACGCCGTAGTAGTGCCCGTTCGGCGACGTCGCCGAGGTGGTGTAGCCGCCGACCGGCCACGTCCCCGTCCAGTTCGCGTTCGAGGGCACGGCGGCGTCCTCGGCGCGCACCATCATCAGCAGCGCGTGGAAGTCGGACCACCCCTCGCCCATGCCGACGCTCTGCCGCGACGACAGGCCGTTGCCATCGCCGATGAGCCGGTTCGAGATGTAGTGGCCCCACTCGTGCGCGATGATGGCATTGTCGAGCGTTCCGTCTCGGTCGGGGGTGGCGCTGCGGAACAGCGTCACCTGCGCGGGGGTGGCCGCGCCGAGCGCCGCACGGAGCGTCATTCCAGCGGCCCGGGTCACGCTCACGGCGGGAATCGTCGTCGGTGGCGTGGGCGCGCCGACGAGGTCAGGCGGCCGCGTCGACATCACGTTGTCGGCGATGATGACGCCGACGGCGCCGTTCATCTGCGCGAGCTGCACCTTTTGCACGAAGGTGCAGTTGCCGCGGTCGATGAGCGCGACCTTGCCGGCGACGGGGGTGGCGAAGTTCGCCTGGCAGCCATCGTGAACGGACCCGTTCATTCCAGTCGGGTCGCCATCGTCGACGAGGACGAGCTCGGCGGTGACGGCGTACCGCTGCGGCCCGAAGCCTGCGCCGTTCGAGGTGATGGTGGCCGAGCCCAGCGTGAGGCGCTCGGTCGCGGTGCCGTCGAAGATGTACATCTGCATGCGGGGGCGCGCGCCGTCGCTGGGCGTCGACATGTTGGCGTTGCTTCGGCCCGAGTTGTCCTGCGCCTCGGCGTTGATGGGGTCGTTCTCTCGGCCCCCACGCCCGTAGTTGCTCGCCTGGGCGTTGCCGGCGCGCTCGTCGAAGCCTTTGTCGTAGTACCAGTCGTGGAAGAAGTTGACGTCGTAGAAGAGCTGCGTCGTGGCGGCCATGCGCTGCTCGGCGCTCACGTCGGGGTTCTGGGTCACGTCGTAGAGCCGGTCGAAGACGCCGGCGTCGGTCATCGTCGCCGCGAGGTCGCCAGCCCCGAAGCCGTTGGGCCGCGCGACGTCGGCGTACGCGAAAGCGTTGTTGCCCTCGGTGCGGGTCGCGCCCGGCGGGAGCCAGGGGTCCATGGTGCTGATGGGCCCGAAGTCGCGGCTGACGAGGGCCTGCGGCACGAAGGCCGGCTGGAAGCCCGTCGGCGCGCCGTCGGGGTGCGGGGTCGGCGCGTTGCCCGCGGGGCCGTCGAAGGGCAGCCCCGGCCCGGTCGGGTCGGCCCACACGCGATAGTCCGCGTCGGCGGTGAGGTTCTTCTCGTAGAGCACCTCACCGGTCTGGGCCGAGATGACGAACGAGAAGAGGCGCGAGTCGGTCTCGGCCTCGTCGAGTTCGACCTCGACGTAGAAGCCGGGCTCGAGCCCGTCGGGCAACGGGAAGTACACCTGGCGCGAGCGCACCGGCGTCGCCTGACCGCGCAGGCGGAACAGCTGGTACCCGTCGCGGTACGACAGCGGCGAGAGGTCGCCCGGCTCGACGCCGCGCCCCGACAGCGCCGTGACCGCCGCCAGCGCCGCCGTCGGCGCCGACAGGTCGAACCGCCCGAGGGGCTTCGTCTGGGGCGTCAGGTAGCCCGCGATGGCCACGGGCACGAAGTCCTTCGTCATCGCCACCTTCACCTCGTCGCGGAACACCGGCACCCCGCCCACGTCCTGCTGGAAGGCCGCGATGACGGCGCCTGCGTCGTCGAGCGCGTGCAGGTGCGAGAGGCGCGCGTCGGCCCACCGCCCCCGCTCGCTGCGGTACAGTTCCGCGAACGTGAAAAGCGTGCGCCGCGCGACATGCTCTGCCGACAAGCCCTGGTCCTTCGGCGTGCGCGCGCCCGCTGGCGGGCGGCCTACCCAGAAGAAGGTGGGGACGCCGAGCCGGGGCTCGGACGACGTCAGATGGCCCGCGCGCACCGCCGCCTGCGTCCGCGGCGACAGCTCGCCCAGCGCCGGCACCTCACGCACCTCGCCCCGCGACAGAAACGCGTCGCGCCGCGCCGGCTGCGCGAGGGCGACGCCAGCCCACACAAGCCCCACCAGAACGACCTCGATGCGAGCCATCAGACCTCCTCCACGCGGCGCCAGGACGGCGTGCCGCGGCGCGAGAGATACCGGGCGAGGCTTGCCGCTTCAACATCAAGACTCAGGAAAATCAGATACTTGGGCGACAGCTTCATGCCGACAGCAAACTGACGCCGTGACACGGCCGCCATGGTGAAGCCAGAGGCCTGCTTGAATATTCAACCCTTTGAGACAGAGGCCGCGGTGATGGGATGAAGGCGGCCGGGCGCGACGACGAAGACCCCGAGGCGGTGGCCGTCGCGGCCATCGAGCGCGCCATCGACGGAGCCCCAGACGACCCGCGCGGCTACGCGGTCTACGGCGACTTCCTGTCGCAGCGGGGCGACCCGCGCGGCGAGCTCATCGCGCTGCAGCTGCTGCCGTCGCTCGACCGCGCGCAGCGCGAGCGCGTCAAGGCACTCTTGTACCAGCCGACGATTCGGTGCCTGCCGGGCCCGCTGTCGCAGTGGCGGTGGGGCTTCGTGCACACGGCCACCCTGCTGCGGCCGATGGCGGTACCCGAGCCGGTCGACCTCGGCGCGCTCCTGGCGCACCCGTCGCTGCGCTTCGTGCGGGCGCTGACGCTGGGCCAGGAGCCGCTGGCCGACGCGCTGCGCACGTTGGGCGGCGCCGCGCCGCGGGCGCTCTCGTCGCTGACGGTGTACGCGCCGCGCGAGTTCGCCCTGTCGCAGGTGCCGACGACGCTGCCCGCGCTCGAGCGGCTCGGCCTGTCGGTACCACAAGTCTCGGGCCGGCTGCCGGCGCTGCCGAAGCTTCGCGCCCTCGAGCTGGCCTACGTCGACTTTGGAGCCGAGCACGACGAAGCGCTCTTCGGCGAGAACCGCCTCGGCCTCACCGAGGTGAAGCTGGTCGTCTCGCAGGAGGTCGAGCGGCCGCTGCTCGACGCGGCGCTGCGACTGCCGAACCTCACCGTCTTCACCCTCGAGGCGCAGCGCAGCGGCGCGCCCTTCGTCGAGGCCCTCGAGGCCAGCCCCGCGCTCTCGCGCCTGACGCGCCTCGACCTGCAGCGCAGCGGCCTGACCGAGCGCTCGGCCAGACGCCTGCTGGCGCTCTCGCGCCACATGCCGCGGCTCACCGACCTGCTGCTGGGAGACGCCCCCTGGCCGTGAGCGGACGAGGCCACCACGCGCCCGCCCGGCGCCCCTGGGCCGCCGCAGCCACGCTGCTGCTCGGCGCCGGCTGCCTGCACCCCTCGAGCGGGCTCGACGAGCGCACCTCCGCCCTGCTGGCCGACTACCGCGCCCGCGTCGGCGCCCGCTGGCCTGGCGCGCCGCCCGCGAGGGCCATGCCCTGGCGCAGCGGCGAGTTCACGGTGCACGCGCTCGCGGCCGACGGCGTGACCGAGCTCGAGCGCGTCAGCGTGCGGGTGCACCCCTGGCGGGGGGACGTGCGGGTTTCGCTGGAGCGCCTCGGGCCGCGCACGCGCCTGCGCGTCACCCTGTCGCTGTCGCGCGCCCCCGCGGCAGGCGAGGCGCTCGGATCGCTGGTGACGGCGGCGGTGGTGCGCCGGGGCGACCAGCCCGACGTGCACCACGCCGGCGCTCCACCGCCCGAGGTGCTGGCCCTCGTGGAGCGCGCCCTCACCCGCCCCGACGCGCGGGGGGCGCCTGCCACGCTCCTGGTGCCGGCCGGCGCATTCGAGGGCTGCGTCGACGGCGTGCACGGCGCGGTGCCGCTGTCGGGGGTGGTGCGACGGGCCGAGGGCGACGTGCTGCGAGAGCTGCTCGAGTTCGGCGACGACGACTCGGGCTGGCTCCTGTGAGACGCGCGGCCGGCGTCAGGCGAGGCGCCGGAGGGCCTGGCGGCAAGCCGCGCCGAGGCGCTCCGGGTTGAGGAAGAAGGGCGTCGGCCGGGCGCGCGACGCCTCGAGCAGCGACAGCGCGCGCTGGTACTCCCCGGCCGCCAGCGCGCGCAGGCCCCGCCGCTCGAGCAGCAGCCCCAGGCAGTAGCGTGCCGCCGCCAGCTCGGGCGTCAGCGACAGCACCTTCCGCAGCCCGGCCTCGGTCTCGGCCTCTCGCTGTCCCTCGGCCGCCCACTCGAGCACCAACGAGAAGAGCGCCTCGCCGTCCCGCGGGTCCGGGGGCGCCTCGGCCGGCGCGACAAGGGGCGCCTCCTCGGCGAGCAGTCCGACCGGCGCCTCGACCCTGCCGGTGACGGAGCGCCGGTGCCGATAGAAGAACGAGCCCTCGGCGCGCACCACCTCGAGGTCGTCGCGGGGCCTCAGCAACGGCTCGGCGGCCGACAGCACCAGGGTGCCTCCGGGCGCCAGCTGCTCGAGGAGCCGGCCCACCGTCTGCTCCACCGCCCCCGGGGTGAAGTAGATGAGCACGTTGCGACAGAGGATGACGTCGAAGCCCTGCCCTGCTCCGGGCCGTGGATACGGCGCCTCCATGAGGTTGTGAACCTCGAAGCGGGCCCGGGCCGCCAGCGCCGGCGCCAGCCTGAAGCCGCCGCCGTCGCGCGAGAAGTGCAGCGTCGCGAGGGCGGGCGGCACCCGGCGCATCGCCTCGGCGGAGTACGTCAGGGCTCGCGCCCTCGACAGCGCCACCTCGGCCAGGTCCGTACCGAGCACCCGGCTGTCGGCGTGCGCGCCGCTGCGCGCCAGCAGCAGCAGCAGCGTCGCCACCTCTTCGCCGGTCGAACAGCCGGCGCTCCACAGCTCGAGCGGCCGCCCTTCACGCGCCAGGGGGGCCAGCACCTCGCGCTCGAGGGCCTCGAGCTGGCCCTCGTCGCGGAAGAGGTCGGTCTTGTGCACCGAGGCCGCCGACAGCAGCCCCAGCAGCTCGCTCGCCCCCTCGCGCGTCTCGAGGTGCCGCAGCAAGTCTGGCAGCGGCCGCGCCCGCAACAGCACCTCGGCCGCACCGGCCACCCGTGCCCGCTGCAGCGCCGACAGCCCGCTCCCGCTTCGGCGAGTGACGAGGGCGTAGAGGGGCTGGAGCACGTCAGACGGCGTCACCGCGAGGGGGCCTGCCCTCGCGCGAGGCGCACCAGCGCCCGGCCCATCTCGTCGCCGTGCACGACATGGTCGACGACGCCGTGCGCGATGGCCGCGCCTGGCATGCCAAAGACGACGCTCGACTCCTGGCTCTGGGCCACCGTCGTGCCCCCCGCCGCGCGAACGGCCGCCAGCCCGTCGACGCCGTCGGTGCCCATGCCGGTGAGGATGACGCCCACCACCCGCTTGCCGTAGGTCTTCGCCGCCGACTCGAGCAGCATCGAGGCCGACGGCAGGTAGCCGTCCCGCGGCACGCCCTGCGTCACCGCCACGCGCCCCCGCGAGGGAATGGTGAGGTGCGCGCCCGGTGGCGCAACCAGCACCGTGCCCGGCGCGAGCAGGTCACCGTCGCGCGCCGCCCGCACCTTCAACCTCGCCGAGGCCCCCAGCCACCCGACGAGCGAGTCGGCGAAGGCGGCGTTGATGTGCTGCACGAGCAGCACTGGCGCCGGGAAGTCGACCGGCAGCTCGCTCACCAGCTTGTGCACCACCTGGGGGCCGCCCGTCGAGGCCGCCACCACCACCAACCCCACCGGCGACGCGCCCGAGAGCGCCGCCTCGGGCGGCGCCGCGCTCACCGCCGGCGCCCCGGGCCGCTTCACGCCGCGCAGGTGCCGAATCACCTTCACCGTCGACAGCAGCTTCACCTCGCGGGCGAGGTTCCACGCGTCGGGACCCGCGTCGAGCGCCGGCTTCACCTGCAGCGCCAGCGCTCCCGCGGCGAGCGCCCGGTGCGTGAGCGCCGGCGCCTGGTTCTGCGGGTCGGCCGTCAGCACCAGAATCGGCGTCGGCAGCTCGCTCATGATGCGCTCGCAGGCCGACAGGCCGTCGAGCACCGGCATGTCGACGTCCATCGTGATGACCTGGGGCTTCAGCTCGGCCACCAGCCGTATGGCCTCTTCACCGTCTGCGGCGAAGCCGACGACCTCGACGTCGGGGTCCTGCGTGATGGCGTCGATGATGAGCTGACGACACAGCGGTGAGTCGTCGACGACGAGGACCTGGCACTTCCGATTCATGGACAGGATAAAAAGCCTAACTCGCCTCTCCCGGCCGGTGCCATCTTGACTGACACGCGCCACCGCGGGCGACGGCCCTGCCCATCACGCAGGCCCCGCCCTCGAGCCGCCCGGCCCTGGTGGCCTCACGCCAACAGGCGGGCGACCACGTCGACGAGGTCCTGCCGCACGAGGTCGCCCTTGGTGACGTAGCCGTCGGCGCCAGCCTCGAGGCCGCGCCGGCGGTCCTGCTCGCTGCCGCGGGTGGTGACGATGACGACCGGCAGGTGCTGCAGAGCCGGGGCTGCCTTGAGCCGCCGCGTCAGCTCGAGCCCGTCGACGCGGGGCATCTCGAGGTCGGTCACCACGAGGTCGACCGCCTCGCGCTCCATCCGCGCCAGGGCGTCGGCCCCGTCGGCTGCCTCGGCCACCTCGTAGCCCACCGACTCGAGGAGCGCGACGAGCAGCCCCCGTGTCAGCGGCGAGTCGTCCACCACCAGCACCCGCTGCCGGGCCCGCGCCTCGGGGCCTGGCTGCAGCAAGGCGGCGACCGGCGCCTCGCGCCCGTGCGCGATGGCCACCAGGTGCGGCGCCGACAGCAGCAGCGCCAGCGAGCCATCGGGGAGCTGCGTGGCGCCCGAGACGTGGGCGAAGCGCGCCAGGAGCCCCTTCAGCGGCAGCACCGCCAGCGTGCGCTCGTCGAGCACCCGGTCGATGCCGAGGGCCGCCGTCTGCCCGCGGCCCCGAACCACCAGCACCACCTCGCCCCCCTGGGCCGCCCGCCCGGGCGCGCCGCCCACGATGGAGGCGATGGACGAGAACGGCAGCACCTCGTCGTCGAGCACCACGGTGGGGCGCCCGGCCACCTCCCGCGCCTGCTCCGGCGACACCTGCACGGCGCGCAGCACGCTCGCCGCTGGCAGGCCGTAGCGCTCGGCGCCCGCCTGCACGAAGAGCACCGGCGCGACCGTCAGCGACACCGGCACCCGCAGCTCGAAGACGGCGCCCTGCCCCGGCGTCGAGCGCACCGACACCTCGCCGCCGAGCTGCTGCAGACGGCTCTTCACCAGGTCGAGCCCCACGCCGCGGCCCGAAACGTCCGTCACTTCGCGCCTCGAGGTGAAGCCCGGCAGGAAGACGAGGTCGAACGCCGCCGCCTCGGACAGGCCCTGCACCGCCACCTCGTCGAGGAGCCCCTTCCGCACCGCCACCGCCGTGAGCTCTGCGGCGCGCAACCCGCGGCCGTCGTCGGCCACGTTCAACACCAGCCGCTCCCCGTCGCGCCTGGCCGAGAGCGTCAGCCTCCCCCGCGGCGCCTTGCCTGCCGCGTCGCGCTCCGCTCTCGACTCGACCCCGTGGTCGAGGGCGTTGCGCACCAGGTGCAGCAGCGGGTCCTTCAGGCCCTCGAGCACCGTTCGGTCGACGCGCTCGTCGGCTCCCTCGACGACGAGCTCGACGTCCTTCCCGAGGTCCTTCGCCAGCTCGCGCACCATGCGCGGGTACGGCTCGAACAGCCCCCCCAGGGGCACCATGCGCAGCGCGTGCACCTCTTGCGCGAGCACCGACAGCTCCCGCGCCTCGTCGGTCTGCGCCAGGGTGTGCAGGCGGGTCAGCTCGCCGGCCTGCTCCTTCACCTTCGACAGCCGGGCGGCCAGCTCGACGGCCTCGGGGCCGAGGCCCTCGGCCAGCCGCTGGAGCTGCGAGAGTTCTTTCGCGAGCCCCCGCTGCCCTCGCGCGGCCAGCTCCCGGCGCTGGCCGACCTGCTGCAGCGCCGTCACCGCCGACGTCAACGCCTCGAGGCGCTGCTGGCTGATGCGAACGCTCGCGTCGCCGCCGCTCACCGCTGGCGGCGCCGGCCGGGGCTGGGCCGGAGGGCGCGTCGGCCCCGACGGAGGAGGGGGCGCGCTGGGGGCAGGCGGCGGGCGCGGGGCCGCCTGATCGACGCGCGCGCGCTCCTGCGCGACCGCCGTCGCGAGCCACTCGAGCAGGCGCGGCAGCTCGACCGGCGCGCCCTCCCTCGCCCCCGACAGCATCGTCACCGCGTCCGACGCCGCCAGGAGCACGTCGACGGTGCCCGGGCCCAGCGCGTAGCCGAGCGGCTCCACCGCGCGCACCAGCTCCTCCATCTGGTGCACCAGGGTGTTGACCTCGGAGAAGCCCATCATGCGCGCCTCGCCCTTGAGGCCGTGCAGCTCGCGGAGCGTGGCCTTGCCCGCCTCGACGTCAGCGCCCGCCTCGAGCGTCAGCACGAAGCCGCTCACCTTCGCGACGCGCTCGCCGACGAGCTCGCGGAACTGAGCGAGCAGCTTGTCGCGGCTGGTGCTCATGCGCGCGCCCGGAAGCGTCGCACCACCTCGGCGAGGGCCGTCGACTGCGTCTCGAGGCGCTCGTCGGCCTCGGCGAGCTGACGCGTCGAGCCCACCGTTTGCTGCGTGATGCCCAGGATGTCGGCCATCGCGTCGGCCAGCTGGTCGGTGCCCGACTCCTGCTGCTGGGTGGCGAGGCCGATGGTGCGCGCTGCGTCGGCCGTCTGCCGGGCGCCCCGGGCCACCGCCGTCAGCGCCAGCGACACCTCGTCGGCGAGCGCCGTGCCCCCCTCGGTCAACGCCCGGGCCTTCGCCGTCGCCTCGGCCGTCTGCCGCGTGGCCGCGCGGATCTCGGCGATGAGTTCCTCGACCTCGGCGGTGGACTCGAGCACGTTCTCGGCGAGCCGCCGCATCTCGCCAGCCACCAGGGCGAAGCCCTTGCCCACCTCTCCGGCCCGGGTGCCCTCGAGCTCGGCCGACAGGGCCAGCAGCTCGCTCCGGTCGGCCACCCCGTCGATGACGTCGACGATGCGGCCGATCTGCTGCATGCGGCTCGACAGCTGCTCGACGGCCTCGGCGATGGCGCGGTTGTCGTCGCGCATGCGGTCGATGGCGGCGCGGAAGGCCACGGCCGTCGCCGACCCGGCCTCGGCGGCGTCGAGCGTCTGACGGGCGAGCTCCTGCACGCGGCTGGCGCTGGCGGCGATGTGCCGGGCGCTCTGGGCGAGCGCGCTGGTGGTGGCCGAGGTCTGGTTGAGCGCCGCCGCCTGCTGCGCGGCCGACGCCTCTGACGCCGACGACGCCTGCCGCAGCGCCAGGGCCGCCTCAGTGATGCGGGCGGCCGCCGACGACAGCCTCGCCACCAATCGCACCAGGCGCTCCTTGAGGCGCGAGAAGACGTTGCTGATGAGCCACACCTCGCCGTCGCCGGGAATGAGCCGGGCCGCACCGACCTGCCCCCGCGCCAGGGCGCTCGCCTCGTTGGCGACGCGCTGGAGCGGCTCGGCGACGAGGCTGCCGCCGACGAACGCTGCCGCCGCCGCCATGAGCGCGGCCGCCGCGATGAAGGCGAGGCACGTCGCCACCAGCTCCTGCCCGGCCCTGGCCTCGAGCGCCGCGCGCCCCGCCGCGTCCTGCGTCAGCCACGCCTCGATGAGGGCGTCGCCCAGGGCGCGGTCGACGTCGATGCTCACCAGCGACGGCACACCCACCATCACCAGGGTGAAGGCCACCAGCCTCGTCCCGATGGACGACGACGGCACGGCGAGCGAGGCGACGACGGCGTCGGGCGACAGGCCCTCCGAGAGCCGCTCGACCACCACGTGCGACCGCCGGCCGACCCAGAGCCCGACCGTCACCGCCGCCATCGGCCCGAAGGCCACCCCCAGCAACACCAGCCGCACGATGACCGACGTGGGGAAGCCGCCGAGCAGCGACAGCACGACCGCCAGCGCCGTCACCGCGCCCAGCCAGCCGAAGGCCCCGAGCCGCGCGACGACGTCGGGGAAGCGCCGGGCCTCGTCGATGGCCGAAAGCAGCGTGCGCTCGCTGACCGGCAGCCGCCCCGATGCCAGGCCCCGCAGCGAGGCGAGCCGCCTCGAGGCGATGAGCTCCGAGAGGCCGACACCCACCGCCGCGATGCCCACCACCGCCAGCCAGAAGACGCCCGAGAGCGAGCCCTTGAACTGGAACGTCGCCGCCGCGTACTGCGACGCCAGCAGCGCCACCAGCGCGTTGCCCAGCGTCGAGGGCATCATCAGCCACCGGCCCCGCCCGGGGAGCCACGCGGTGAGCGTCACGCCCGCCCCCCGAAGGTGTCGACGAGCTGCTCGAGGTCCTTCGAGACGGTGAGCAGCTCGGCCTGCGTCTTCGCGCGCGCCTTCGCCGACTCGAGGTCGTCGCGGGTCGACCGGTTGATGTCCTCCATCGTGGCGGCGAGCTGGTCGCTGCCCCCTTGCTGCTGCGCGGTGGCGAGGCTGACGCTCTGCATCGCCTCGGCCGACTGGTTCGCGAACTCGACGATGCGCGACAGCGAGTCGCGCACCACGCTGGCGAGCTGCGCGCCGCTGTCGGTCGCCTTCACGCCGGCCTCGCTCGCCATCACCGCGGCGTTGGTCGCGTCGCGGATGTCGTCGATGAGGCGGGCGATCTCCCGCGTCGACGTCAGCACGTTCTCGGCGAGCCGCCGCATCTCGGCGGCCACCAGCCCGAAGCCCTGCCCCACCTCGCCGGCCTTGTGGCCCTCGAGCTCGGCGTTGAGGGCCAGCAGGTCGGACTTGTCGGCGATGCCGTCGATGAACTCGATGATGCGCCCCACCTGCTGGACGCGCTTGTTGAGGCGCACCACCGAGTCGGCGATGGCCTGGTTGCCCTCGCGCACCTGGCCCACCGCCGCGGCGAAGGACTCGGCGCTGGCGCGTCCCCGCTGGGCGGCGTCGAGGGTGCTTTGGGCGAGCTCGGTCACCACCTGGGCGTTGGCGGCGATCTGCCGGGCGCTCCGGGCGAGTTCCTCGGTGGTGGCGGTGGTGACCATCAACGCCGCCGACTGCTCGGCGGCGCCGCGCGCCTGCTGCTCCTGGCCGGCCACCAGCGCCTCGGCGGCGGCGCGAATGCCGCGGGCCGTCACCTGCGCCTGGCCGACGGCGTCGAGCAGGTGCACCTCCATGCTGGCCATCGCGCGGGCGGCCGCCCACGTCTCGAGCTCGGCTGCGACGAGCCGGTCGCGCTCGTAGCGCGCCGCGGCCAGGCGCTCGGTCTCCTTCCCCAGCGCGGCGAGGGGCTGGCCCAGGGCCCGCCCCGTCAGCCAGCCGCACACCACCACCAGCAGCACGGTGGTGCCGCCGAGCAGCACCACGCCGGTGAAGCCCTGCGCCCGCCGCGCCTCGAAGACGGCCCGCGCGGCGACCGGGTCGGGCGCCCGGCGGACGGCCTCGAACACCTCGGCGGTGCGGTGCAGGCTCGCGGCGGAGAGCAGCAGCATCGGCGTCAGCACCGCTACGGCGGCGTAGAGCACCAGGCGCCGGCGCACCTCGAAGCGCACCGGCACGGCGGCCGCCAGGCGGGCCGCCGGCAGCCCCGCGGCCGTCAGCGCGTCGAGCACCCGGCGGGCGCGCGGCAGTACCAAGAGGTGCGCCAGCATCGCCGCCAGCGGCGCCACCAGCCCCGAGAACACCGCGCCCAGGAGCACGGCCGCGAGGGGCGCCGCCGCCAACGCCCACCCCACCGCCGCGACCGAGAGGGCGCCTCCGGTGAAGGCCGCCAGCGCCAGCATGAACGCGGTGTCGGCGGCCTGCGCTACCTCGCGGGCCGCCGCCTCGAGGCGCTCGGGCGTCGCCTCGCGCCACGCGGCGCCCAGGGCCGTGAGCGCTTCGAGGCGCCGCCGCTGCAGCCACCCGGCCAGGAGCGCGAGGCCGACGACGCAGACCGCCAGCACGCCCGCGAAGGCGACGCTCCCGCCGACGGGCCGGCCCGCGGCGGCGCCCAGCCCCACGAGGCCGGCGAGCGCTCCCACGGGCGCGGCCGCGGTCGAAGGCGCAGTGAGCCAGCGGGCGTGACCCGGGCCCGGGGGCGTCGTCATGCGCGCGGCCCCGCCGTGAGCCACTCGACGAGGCCCCGCGCCGACGCCAGGGGCCAGAGCTGGCCAGCCAGCTCGACGAACCCCGTCAGCGCGCCCCCGGCGAGGCCCGAGAGCGCCGCGGGCACGGGCAGCACGGCCAGCCCCGGGGTGGCCAGCACGTCGACCGACTCGACCCGCAGAAAGCGCCCCGCGGCGCACAGCGCCCGCCCCTCGGCCGGCGCTGGCTCACCGAAGGCCACGGCGAGCTCGATGGGCCCCTGGGGCAGCTCGGCGACGTGCTCGACCTCGTGGCACGACAGCGCCAGGCGCGCGCCTCCCACGCGGCACAGCACCACCCCGTCGACGACGGGCGCGCTCACCTCAGCGGCCCCTCGCGAGGAAGTCGAGCAGCCCCTCGGGCTCGATGGCCGCGCACTCGCCCGCGGGGACGCGCGCCGGCCCGTGGAGGTGGGCCAGCGCCCCGGCCTCGGCGAGCCGCGGCAGCGCCCCCTCGAGGTGGCTCACGCCGATGACGCGGGTCGCGGTGAGGGCCATCGCGCCCTTCGGCACCCGCACCAGCACCACCCGCTTGAAGGGCTCGTCGACGGGCTTGCCGACGAGGCGCGCGAGGTCGATGACGGGCAGCACCTCGCCGCGGTGCGCGAAGACGCCCAGCAGGTGCGGCCCGGCGCCCGGCACCCGGGTGAGCGGCGGCAGGTTGACCACCTCGGCGGCGCGCTCGGCCGGCACCGCGTAGAGCCCGGGACCGCACGCGAAGACGAGATGTCCCTTCGGCCCGTCCACCATGAGTACCTCACTTTTCAGCACAGGTTTGCGTCGCCCGAAAGCACTGGGTACATGGAGGGCATGCAGCGGCTGTTCGACGAGCTCAAGCGCTACGTCGGCTTCACCGCCGACGACGAGCACCGCCTGCGCGCGCTGCACCCCCGTGTCGCGCCCCACTTCGAGCGCACCGTGGAGCGGTTCTACGCGCGCATTCTCGAGCACCCCGACGCGCGGGCGGCCCTCGAGCGGGGGGAGCGCCGGGTGGGGCACCTCAAGGTCACCCTGCACCAGTGGATGGGCGAGCTCCTCCTCGGCCCGTGGGACGAGGCCTACGTCGACCGTCGCGCCCGCATCGGCACCACCCACGTGCGCATCGACCTGCCGCAGCACTTCATGGTGACGGCGATGAGCGTGGTGCGCAGCGACTTGCTCGACGCGCTCGAGGCCGCCGACTTCACCGACGGCGACCGGCACGCGGTCCAGCGGGTGCTCGACCTCGACCTCGCCATCATGCTGCACACCTACCGCCTCGACCTCGAGGCCCGGCAGGCGCGGGCCGAGCGGCTCGCGACCTTCGGCCAGCTCGTCGGCTCCATCGGCCACGAGCTGCGGAACCCCCTGGGCGTCATCGAGACGAGCCTGTACGTGCTCAAATCGCGGGCCGGCGAAGACCCGCGCGTCGTCAAGCACCTCGACCGTATCTCGCACCAGGTGGGCGTCGCCAACGACATCATCACGCAGCTGCTCGACCTCATCCGCGACCGGCCGCTCGCCCGGCAGCGCGTCGAGCTGGCGCCCCTCTTCGCCGAGGTGGTGCAGGCGGTGCCGCGGCCCGAGGGCGTCACCGTCGAGGTGCAGGGCTCGGTCCCGGGGGCCGCGTCGGGCGACCCGGTGCAGCTGCGCCAGGTCTTCGTGAACCTCGTCGACAACGCGGTGCACGCCGCCTCGCCCCGAGGCCGGGTGCTCGTCGAGGCCCGCCGCGAGGGCTCGCGCCTCGAGGTCACCGTCGACGACACCGGGTCCGGCGTCGACCCGGCCATACGGAACCGGCTGTTCGAGCCGCTGGTGACGACGCGCCCCAAGGGCATCGGCCTGGGTCTGGCGCTGGTGAAGCGCATCGTCGACCGCCACGGTGGGACCATCGAGGCCTCGAGGAGCCCCCTGGGCGGCGCCCGCTTCACCGTCCACCTGCCCGAGGCCGAATGACGCGACGCTACCTGCTCATCGACGACAACGAGGCGTTCGCCGAGAACCTCGCCGAGATCCTGCGCGACACCGGGGCCGAGGTCGACGTGGTGCACGACGGCCCGGCGGCGCTGGCGGCGGTGGGCGGCACCCGCTACGACGCCCTCGTCACCGACATGCGCATGCCCGGCATGAGCGGTGCCGAGGCGCTCCACGAGATCCGCCGGGTGGATCCCGGCGTGCCCGCGGTGCTGCTGTCGGCCTACAGCCACGACGAGCACCTGCGCATGGCGCGGCGCGATGGGCTGCTCGCGGTGCTGTCGAAGCTCGAGCAGCTCCCCCGCCTGCTCAAGATCCTCACGGCGGCGCGGCGAGACGGCGCGGTGCTGCTGATCGAAGACGACGTGGCGCTGGCCGACAACCTCACCGAGGCGCTGTGCGAGCGCGGGCTGACGGCCGTGTCGGTGACTCGGCTGCGGGACCTCGGGGCCATCGCGGCGAGGCCCTTCGCGGCGCTGGTCGACCTCAAGCTGCCCGACGCCCGCTTCGGCGAGGCGCTCGCGGCGGTGACGGCGCGCTGGCCCGACACGCCAGCCATCGTCATGACGGCCTTCGCCCATGACGCGCCCGGCCTGGGCGGAGCCGAGTGCGTGCAGAAGCCCTTCGACACCGCGGCGCTGCTGGCGCGCCTCGAGACGTTCTACCGGGAGCAGAAGCCCGCGTGAGCGCCCACCTGCTGCTGGTCGAAGACAACCGCGCGTTCGTCGAGAACCTGCGAGAGATCTTCGAGGACCTCGGCCACGCGGTGCGCTCGGTGGGCACGTGCGCGGGGGCGCGGGAGGCGGCCCGGGGCTGGCTGCAGGTAGCGCTCGTCGACGTCAAGCTGCCCGACGGCGACGGCACCGCGCTGGCCACGCAGCTCAAGGCCGACAACCCCGACTGCGAGGTGATTCTGCTCACCGGCCACGCCTCGGTGGAGTCGGCGGCGGCGGCGGTGCGCGCGGGCGTGTGGGCCTACCTCGTCAAGCCCTGCGCGGTGCCCGACCTGCTGGCCACGCTCGACAAGGCCGTCCGCCACGTCCACTCGCAGCAGGAGAAGCGCGAGCTGACGCGGCGGGCCCAGGTCGCCGAGAAGCTCGCCGCCGTCGGCACCCTCACCGCGGGGCTGTCCCACGAGATCCGCAACCCGCTCAACGCGGCGGTGCTGCAGCTGTCGGTGCTCGAGCGGCGGCTGCTCAAGCTCGGCGAGGCGCAGCAGGGCCCGCTGCTCGAGCCGCTGACGCTGGTGCGCGACGAGCTGCGGCGGCTCGAGCACATCGTGCAGGACTTCCTGCAGTTCGCGCGGCCCCTGCAGCTCGCCGTGAAGCCGACGGCGCTGGGCCCGCTGCTCGACCGGGTGGTGGCCTTCATCATCGCCGACGCCGAGCGGCGCCAGGTGACGCTCGAGGCCGACACCGCCGACGCCACCACCATCGCCGGCGACGCCGACCAGCTGCGGCAGGTCTTCATGAACCTGCTGCTCAACGCCTTCGACGCCGTGCGCGAGGGCGGCCGGGTGCGGCTAAGCTGCGAGGCGGGCCCCGACGCCGTGGCGGTGCACGTAGACGACGACGGCGCGGGCGTACCCGAGGAGCACACCGGCCGCATCTTCGAGCCCTTCTTCACCACCAAGTCGAAGGGCTCGGGCCTGGGCCTGCCCATCACCCACGCCATCGTCTCGCAGCACGGCGGCAGCCTGACGGTCACGCGGGGGCCGCTGGGCGGCGCACGCTTCACCGTCAGCCTGCCGCGCACCACCGCCGGCGCCTGACGCGCTTCAGCTGAGCTCGCCGTCGTCGGTCGGCACCGGCGCGCCGGCGTCCTGCTGCGCGTACTCCTTGAGGCGGTACTGAATCTTCCGCACCGAGATGCCGAGGATGTCGGCGGCCCGAGACGTCGAGCCGTCCACCATCTCGAGCGTGCGCAAGATGGCCTCGCGCTCGATCTCGTACAGCGTCGCCCCGGGGATGAGGGCGTCGGAGCCGCGGTCCTTCGGGCGCGGGCCGCGCAGCGTCGGGGGCAGGTCGTCGCTGGTGAGCTCGGTCTCGCGGGCCAGCACCACGGCGCGCTCGACGACGTTCGACAGCTCGCGCACGTTGCCCGGCCAGTCGTAGGCGAGGAGCGCGTTCAGCGTGCCCGGCGCCAGCCCCTTGACCTCCTTGCCGTGGGCCTCGTTGTACTTCTCGATGAAGTGGTTCACGAGCGCGGGGATGTCGCTCTTGCGCTTGCGCAGGGGTGGCAGCGTGACGCTGACGACGTTCAGCCGGTAGTAGAGGTCTTCGCGGAAGCGGCCCGCCTTCACCTCGGCCCCGAGGTCCTTGTTGGTGGCGGCCACCACCCGCACGTCCACCTTGAGGGTCTGGGTGCCGCCGACG
>JADCJJ010000007.1 GCA_020247085.1 Myxococcaceae bacterium
CCTCCTCCACGGTTTCGCGCTTTATTTGCCTTGTTCGTCGGGCGCGACTTTCACGGCCTTCAGCTGGGGCTCGTCAACCTCATTCGTGGTGGCCCCCTGCCCTTCCTCCCGCTGGTCAACGCCTCGCTCTGAGAGGTCGTGCCAGCGAGGCCTCGTCGATGGCCCGGTGGTGGCGACGAGGCGTCCACTCGGTCCCGGCCGCTCAAGGTCGAACGTGCGGGCCGTGGACGACGAAGGGCCGCGTCACGGCCGGGGCGAGGCGATGGCGTCTCGCACCGCGTTCAGTCGAGCGGTCGGTACGACGCCGCGCCGCCACGCGACGTGAATCGCCGAGCGCTCCGCTCTTCGCGGCCGGAGCGGGAGCCGCTTGAGCGCTCGGCGCGCAAGCGCGGGCGCGACCAGATAGTCGGGCAGCACCGCGACCCCGACGCCGCGCACCACGAGCTCGAGCATCCACTCCAGGGAGGCCGCCTCGACCACCACGTTCACGTCGCCCCGACGCTGAGCCCCGAAGGTCGCGCTCCACCATGCCTCGTGCATGGGGCGGTCCTCGGCGAACACCACCCAGCTCAACCTCCGCGCCGAGGCTTCGTCGAGCGCGCCGAAGCGAGCCTTCGCGGCGGCCACCGCCACGAAGGCCTCGTAGGTCAGCACCTCGCTCTCAAGGGCCGCAGCCTCGGGCGGACGGGTCAGCACCGCGAGGTCGAGCTCGCCGCCGAGTAGCTGACTCTCGAGCACGCTCGGGACCGCGAACACGAACTTGAGCGAGAGCCCGGGCGCCCGGGCAAGCAGCGGCGCCAGGCGCGGCATCAGCCAGTGCTGGCCGAACGTGCGTGGACACCCGACGGTGACACGGCCGGCCACCACCCGCTTGCGCTCCCCCAGCTGAGAGATGGCCTCGTCGATGGCCCCGAGGTGCGTCCGTACCACGTCGAGCAACTGACGCCCCTCTGCCGTCAGGCGAACGCGCCGGCCGAGGCGCTCGAAGAGCGGGTGTCCCAGCTCGCCCTCGAGCGCTCGCACCTGCTGGCTGATGGCCGAGACGCTCAGCGAGCGCCGCCGTGCCGCCTCCGAGAAGGTTGGCGCCAGGGCCGCGACGACGAAGGTATTCAGGCGCTCGAGGTTGACGTTGTTCATTTTTACTTCATAGCCTGTCACGAACGTATCGAGATCGCAGACGAACCTCCGGCAGCCGTCCGGGGGATAATCAGCGCATGACCAACGTCCTCACCCTGACCCGGGTCACCCCATGACAAAGGTCCGGACCCCCGCTGCTGCTCCACCGCGAAGCTCGACCGCTCCCGCGCGGGCGAAGCCCACGAGCGCTCCCCCGCAGGGCTCGAAGCCACGGCCAGGGAACGCCGGCTGGACGCCCACGAGGTCCGCGAACCGGACGGGCCGCACCTCGATGGACCGGCAAGGCGCGCGCGCGGAAGGGCAGCTCCAGGCGGGTGGCTCGACAGCGAAGGGGTGGATGGCGTCCAGAGGAGCGACAACGGCAGGACCCGCCGAGGCCACCGCCAAGGTCTCGGCTGCCGCGGGACGATTCGGCACGGTCGAGGGGAGCAACAAACCCTGGTCCACCACCCGCACGGTCAACGCCTCGGGCGTGAGCGTGAAGGGCGACTTCTCGCGAGAGACCAATTCCCCCCGCGAGGTGAAACGAATCGACAACCAGCTCCTCGAGGCGAGGGTGACCCGCGCCGCAGGCACCTCGCGTCAGAGCGGGTCCGTCGAGCTGACCGCCAACCTGAAGGATGGCCTGAAGTCGAAGGCGACCTACACCAACCAGTTCATTGCCTGGGGCTACAAGGTCGTCGGTCAGACCCGCAACCTCCCGCTCGGCCTGACGGCGCAGGGCAAGGCCAAGACGGCCGTCGGCACGCTCGTCGACGCTGGGGTCGAAGCGGAGCTCAGCAGGAAGTCGGCGTACGTGCGCGCCGGGGTGAACGCGTTCGCCGGGGCCCGGAACATTGCCGAGGGGTCCGTCTCGGACTCGAGAGGCATCTTCACCGCGTCGGGAAACGTCTCGGTCGACGGGGGTGTCGGCGTGGGCGCTGGCATCGAGGCCGGACTCAGGGAGGGGAAGCTGACCCTCGGAGCCAACGCTGCCGCGAAGCTCAAGTACGGGCTCGAAGCAGGAGGCCGCGTCGAGGTCGACTTCGTCAAGGCGAGAGCGGTGGTCCGGGAAGCGGTCGTCCAGGGCCTCCGCGGCGCCGTGAGGCAGCTCCAGGCCCAGCCACCGAGCCGGCCAGCCGTTCAGGCATGGTTTCGATGAGCCGGCCATCGACGCAGGCGCCCGGCGCGGCCGACGCACACGACGCCCTCACCGAGGGACTCTCGCTGCTCGAGCAGGGTCGATTCGAGGAGGCGAAGGGGCTCTTTCAGCAGGTCACCGGGCGCTGGCCGACGATGTCAGAGGGGTTTCTCGCCCTGGGGCTGGCGTGCCTGGAGCTGGGAGAAGACGCCGGCGCGGAGCGCGCCACGGCACGAGCCATCGAGCTCGCGCCAACGAGCGGCGGGGCGCGATACCGGCGAGCCGAGGTGCTGGCGCGGTTGGGTCAGTTCGAAGCGTGCGTGCAGGCGCTCGGCGCGGCCATCGAGCTGAGCCCCGGCGAGGCCGCCCCCTACCTCGCGCTCGCGCGCATCTTCGAGACGAGCGGTCAGACCGAGCGGGCCCTCGAGGTCCTCAGCGGCGGGCTGACGGCGCTGCCGGGCGAGCCGCAGCTCCTGGAAGAGGTCGGGCGGCTTCGGGGTTGAGCCGTCCTCCGACTCGGTGAAGCTGACGCGAAACGCGCGGCGGCGCCAGGTGGTCACGAGCGGTCTCTCGAGGGTGGCGTCGTCGGTCGCGAGGACGCCAGCGGTCGTCGCACGCCCCGGCGAGCTCCGGAGCGACGGTGCCGCTGCTCCGCTGACACCGAATCGCTTGGCACCCACCCCACCCTCCGTGCTGTACCGTCACCTCGAACCGACGAGCCGGCGGCGGCGGCCCCGTGCGCCCGACTCCGAGAGGAGCCACGACCGGCCTACTGGCCCGCCGCGGAGTGCGTGATGAACTCAACCCCCAGCCCCAACCGGGTCCGCGTCGTGACCGAGGCCGGCCCGATTCACGTCACCGAGCTGGGCCCCTCGTCGGGTACGCCGCTCGTGTTCCTGCACGGCGTGCTCGCCAACAGCGGGCTCTGGCGCGGCGTGGCGGAGCGCCTCTCGAAGGAGCACCGCTGCCTGCTGCTCGACCTCCCGCTCGGCGCGCACCCCGAGGCGATGCACGCCGACGCCGACCTGTCGCCGCCCGGCGTGGCGACGGCGGTCATCAACGTGCTCGACGCGCTGGGGCTGGAGCGCGCGGTGCTCGTCGGGAACGACAGCGGCGGCGCGCTGTGCCAGCTCATCGTCGCCTCGCACCCGCACCGGCTGCGCGGGGTGGTGCTCACCTCGAGTGACGCCTACGACACCTGGCTGCCAGCGCTGTTCAAGCCCCTCGAGCTGATGGCCTACGTGCCGGGCCTGCTGCGCCTCGTCGCGCTGCTGCTGCAGGTGAAGCTGCTGCGCAACTCTCCGCTCGTCTTCGGCTGGCTGTCACGCCGCATGCCCGACGCCGAGGGCGCCGCCTTCGTGAAGCCGCTGTTCGCGTCGAGCTGGGCGCGGCGCGACCTGGGCAAGTTCCTGCGCGGCATCTCGCCCCGCCTGACGCTCCTCGCGGCCAAGCAGTTCTCCAACTTCCAGACGCCGGTGCTGGTGCTGTGGTCGCGCGACGACCGCTTGCTGCCAGTGAAGCTCGGCGAGCGCCTCGCGCGCGACCTGCCCAAGGCGCGGCTCGAGCTCGTGCCCGACGCCTACACCTTCTCGCCGCTCGACGCGCCCGACGTGGTCGCGAGCGCCATCGACTCCTTCGTGCGCGACCTGCCGTAGCCCAAGGGGCCGCCGGCGCTCACTCGCCGCGAGGACCCGGGCGCGCTGGGGCGGCGCGGGCGCGGAGCACCTCACGGTGCCTCGACACCTGGGCCTCGGCCGTCTGCTCGGCCCTCTGGGCGTCACAGGCCTCGACGCGTCGTCCGGGCTCGAAGAAGGCCCAGCGCAGCGGCTCTCCAGCGAGGATGGGGAAGCGCGTGCGCCGGCCGAGCACGGCGTCGCGCAGCGCGGGGCGCACCATCGCTCGGGTGACGAAGGTGTCGGGCACCTCGCGCTGGGTGACGGCGGAGGCGGTCACCACGGCGCCGGCGGGCAGGTCATCGACGGCGACGACGACGGCCGAAGTGGTCTCGTCGGCGAGGCCCGCGCGCGCGAGCAGGCCCAGCAGCGCCGCGAGGGTGGCCCTCATGGCGTGGCGCTCCCGGTCGGCTGCCGCGCGGCCCAGGCCTTCGCCGCCTCACGGGCCGCCTCGCCCCTCGCCGCGGCCACCTCCGAGGCCAGCGCCACCTCGCACCCGGCCGCCGTCGAGGGCGCGTCGGCGTCGTCGAGGAGCTGCCACCGCAGCACATCGCCCGGCTCGAGCTCGACGAGCGCGCGGGCGCCCACGACGAGCTCACGGTCGGCGGCGCGGACCAGGCTCACCGTGCGGAGCATCGGCGGCACCTGCACCGCGGCGACGTCGTCCGGCCGCAGCACCTCTCCGACGGCCAGCGCCCGCGTCACCCGCAGCCCAGGCCCGTCGCCGGGCACGTCGAGCGGCGGGGGCGGCGCCGAGGCAGTGCGCGCGCCGGCCTGCACCCGCGCGAGGCCCCGCTGGCCCACCGCCGACGCCCGGGCGTCGACGGGCGGGCGCACCGCGGCCACGCACGACGAGAAGGCCTCGGCCCATGACGGTGACTCGACGGCCGCCCACGGCACCGGGGCGCCGGCGGGCAGCGCCATCGTCACGCGTTGGCCGACGACGTCGGCGGCCTCGTCCGGGCGCACCATCGACGGGCCGAGGAACTGCTCGGGGATGGCGCGTTGGCTCAGGTGCTCCATCGACAGCGTCTCGCCGGCCTTCACGTCGACGGCGACGACGACGATGGGCACCAGGTTACACCCGGCCCGGGCGTTGGCGACGCGCCGGGTGACCGATTGCACGGTGAGGCCACCGGCGGCGGCGCTGCCGAGGAGGACTCCGGCCAGCGCGGCGGTGAAGGGCCTCACGGAGCCCTCCGCGTTCTCTCGCGCGCGCCCGGGAGCGCAGGGTGAACCTCACCGCCGCGCCATCGACGCGACACCTCGTCGGCGCAGGCGTCGAGCACGTCGGCGTCGCGCGCGGCGTCGCTGCCGGTGGGCTCCGCGACGAAGCTGACGCGGAGCGGCTCACCGCCGGCGACCGGAACCGCGAGCCGTCGCCCGAGGAGGTCCGTGATGGCCTCGGGGCGAACGTCGGCCGAGGTGACCAGGGTGTCCGGAATGGCCCGCTGGGTCAGCAGGTCGACGGACAACCTCGTGCCGGGCCCGAGGTCTCTGGCGGCCACGACGACGGGCACCAACAGCCACCCACGCCTGACGCTGCGCTCGACGCTCTTCGCGTAGAGCGTCACGCCCAGCGTGCCCAGCGCCCCGACGGCGCCGGCGCTGACGAGCAGGCAGACGAGGAAGGCCACCGGGCTCGTCACCTTCACGGGCGCCGGTGGTGAACCGAGCGGTGGAGCGCCGGACATGGCGTCGCAGCGTAGCGCTGAGGCGACCGCAGGCACACTCGGCGATGTCGTCGGGCCGAGCCCGACGCCTCAGAAGGACACCTCGAGCTCGAACTCGCCCCGGGTGCCCCGCTCACCGTCGACGATGACGTACACGGTGTCACCGGCGCTGACGCTGATGGTGACGGCCTCGGGGTCTCCAGGGCCGTTGAGGATGGTCCCCGTCACGCAGCCGCTCTGTCCGCAGGCGCGCTGCACCACCAGCATCGGGTCGAACCGGTTGGAGCCCCCGTCCGCGAGGGTCGCCGGCACCGGAGTGACTCGCACCGTGTAGACGCGCGCGACGGCGGGCGAGAGTCGGTAGGCCACGTCACGGCCAGAGGCGGCGCCGCCCGCAGGGCACCCCGGGCCCGAGACGCTGTAGTCGTCGGCGAAGCCGTTCGTCGTGCCGGAGAAGCGACCGCCAGCGGTCACGTCGGGCGCGAGGGCGCAGGTCTCCCCCCCAGCAAGGGGCACCACGCCTCCGTCTCCGGAGGACACGCCACCACCAAAGGCCCCTCCGCCACTGGCGCCGCCACCTGCGACACCTCCACCGCTGGCGCCACCGCCCGCCGCGCCGCCGCCTGCGACACCTCCGCCACCCGCGCTACCGCCCGCCGCGCCGCCACCTGCGACACCTCCGCCCGCCGCGCCACCGCCCGCCGCGCCACCGCCCGCCGCGCCGCCGCCTGCGACACCTCCGCCCGCCGCGCCACCGCCTCCGACACCTCCGCCGGCGCCGGCATCCGAGAGCGACACCATCGACACCCCACATCCGGCGCTCACCAGTGCGGCGAACCACATCGTGCGAATCGACATGGGCCGTGTGTGCCATCGCGCGGCAGCGCTGTCACCGGTGGGTACGGCGGCCCGATGAAGTCGACCGCGGCCGTCAGCGTCGCGCGCTCTGCAGCACCATCACCTCGTCGAACTCGCCCCTGCGCTCGGCGAGCGAGAGGGCGCCGCGGTCGACCTCACGCAGGAAGAACTCGCCATAGTCGCGGTTCGGGCCCGAGGCGTAGATGGTGATGTCCTTCTGGTCGGCGAGCTGACCCAGCGTGCTCGCCACCGTCGAGGCCACGGCGCCGTGGAACGGGTAGTACAGATAGAAGATGGAGCCGGCCGAGAGGTCGACGTCACGAACGTCGGCGCGGTGGAAGGCGACGTTCTGCAGGCCGAGCGCGCGCGCGGAGCCGTTCGAGTCGGCGACGGCGTGCGCGAGCAGCTCGACGCCCTGCACCGCGGTGACGCTGCTGGCCGCGACGGTGAGCGCCAGCTTGCCGCTGCCCGAGCCGAGGTCAAACACCACGTCGTCCTCCGCCGGCGCGGTGACGGAGAGGAAGTCGGAGACGCGCGAGGCGCGCGAGCCGAGGTTGACGTGCACGCGCTCCTCGGTCGACGAGACGTAGGTGAGGCGCGATGTCTTGAAGAGGGCGTCGAGGTAGTCGTCGGCGGGAGAGCCGTCACGCCGCTCATGCCCGCGCACGCCGAGCTTCTCCCAGTGCGCCCGGAACGCCGCCGGCGGGCGCCCGCCCGTCCGAATGGTGCGCTGCTCGGCCTCGGTCGCGAGCCCCAGCGCCAGCGCCACCTGAGCCTCGCGCGCCAGGAACGTCGCCCAGGTCACCGACGCCGCGGGGGCCGCCTGCAGGTCGACGGCGAGGAGCGCCGGGTCGACGTTGTCGCGCACGAAGCGCAGGCGCTCGGAGAGGCTCCACAGGGTGCCCAGCGAGAGTTCGTCGACGCCCGCCGGCTCCACCAGCGAGCTGACGTGCGAGAACCACCAGGGCGTCGACATGGGCGGTACCGTAGCGCGGGGCCGAAGGTCGCGGGCCCCCAAGGCCGGGCGTGCGCGTCAGCGCCGGCGCCCCTCCTGGATCGTCACCAGAACCACCTGGGCATCGACCTCGGCGGTACCGTAGCGCGGGGCCGAAGGTCGCGGCCCCCAAGGCCGGGCGTGCGCGTCAGCGCCGGCGCCCCTCCTGGAACGTCACCTCGAGCTCGACACGCTGCCCGTCGCGAACGACGACGCCCTTCACCGTCTCACCAGGCTTCGCCTGGGTGAGCACGAACATGAGGTCTTCGACGGAGCCGACGTCGTATCTCCCGAGCCTCACGATGACGTCGCCGCGGCGCATGCCGGCCGCGGCGGCGCCGCCACCGGGCCGCACGTCATCGAGCAGCACGCCCTTCACGCCGGGCAGGCCCGCGCCGTAGTTGGGCACGGTGCCGAGCGAGGCGTTGAAGCTGCGGGCGTCGCCCCGCACCGGGGCGGGGAACTTCGTGTACGTCAGCGCCACCGTCACCGGGGCCTGCACGAGGGCCCCGATGATTTCGCTCACCTTGAGCGCGCCGATGGCGTTCACCTTGTCGGGGGTGTCCGAGGGCTTGTGGTAGTCGCCGTGGGCGCCGGTGAAGAAGTGCAGCACCGGCACCCCGGCGGCGTAGAAGCTGACGTGGTCTGACGGCCCGTAGCCATCACCGCTCGCCGCGCACCGCACCCGCGCGGCCTGGCAGGCGCCGTCGACGAGGCCCCTCCACTCTGGCGCCGACTCCGCGCCCAGCACCGACAGCTCGTTCAGGCGCAGGCGGCCCACCATGTCGAGGTTGAGCATCGCCCACGCGCCCTGCAGCCACGCCGGCTTCGCGGCGACGAGCGCCGAGGACCCCAGCACCCCGGCCTCTTCGGCCGAGAAGGCGGCGAAGACGACGTCGCGGGGCGGCGCCTGCGGGGCCGAGGCCACCTGGCGCGCCACCTCGAGGAGCGTCGCCACGCCCGAGGCGTTGTCATCGGCGCCCGGGTGCGGCGCGGTCGAGTCGGGCGCGAGCGAGTGGGGCCCGCCGAAGCCCAGGTGGTCGAGGTGCGCGCCCACGATGACGGCCTGCCCCGGTGTCGCGCCGGGGCGTCTGGCGACCACGTTGACGGCGGTGGACGTCTCGATGGCGAGCTCGACGGTGAGCGCGACGCGCACGGGGCGGCGCCGCTCGAGCGTCGCCAGGGCGGGCGCGAGCGCCGCGCGGGTGACGGCCAGCACCGGCAGCCCGGCGTCCTGCAGGCTGTCGAGGCGCAGCGCCGGGAGCGGCGCCTCTCGCACCGGCTCCTTCGGCCCCGCACCCGCCGGGGCGAGCGGCGCGTCGACCACCAGCACCGCCGTCGCGCCCTTCGACTTCGCGAGGAACACCTTCTTGCGCAGGTCTCCGGCGCGGCGCTGGGCCTCGGGCGTCGCCAGCTTCGGGTGGTCGGGCACGAAGCGGCGCACGAGGGCCACCTTGCCCCTGAGGTCGACGCCCCTGAAGTCGTCGAGGCCGAGCGCGTCGTCTTCGAGGCCGTAGCCCACCAGCACGAGCGGCCCCTCGACGGCGCCCTGCGCCGAGAAGCCCAGCGGGGTGAAGTCACCCGCGGGGATGGGCCGCCCGGCGACCGTCAGCGCCGTCTTCGGCCCGCGGCTCACCTTCGTGGGCACCTCGACGGCGTGACGAAAGGAGCCGTCGGGGGCCGCGCCCTCGAGCCCGAGCGCCCGGAGGCGGGCCTCGACGAAGTCCACCGAGGCCTCGAGCCCCTTCGTGCCCAGGCCGCGCCCCTCGCGCTCGGCCGCGGCGAGCCACGCCACGTCGTCGCGAATGCGCTCCGCCGGACCGGTCCGTGGCCGGGGCGGCCCGTCGACCCACGTCGCGAGGAAAACGTTGGTGTCGGTGCGGCCCTCGGGCGTCATGCGGTTCGACGAGAAGGCGAGCGTGGCGCCGTCGGGCGAGAAGACGGGGAAGCCGTCGAAGCCGCGGGTGAAGGTGACGCGCTCGAGGTCGGTGCCGTCGGCGTTGACGGCCCAGAGGTCGAACTCCCGGCCCTTCGGGTCGCCGGCGTTGCTCGAGAAGATGATGCGGTCGCGCGAGGGGAACCAGAACGGCGCGAACGAGGCCGCGTTCAGGTACGTCACCTGCCGCGCGTCGGAGCCGTCGGCGTTGGCGACGAACAGCTCGAGCTTCGAGGGCCGCACGAGGCCGGCCGCGAGCAGCCGCTGGTAGTCCTCGAGCTCCTGGCCCGGCTTCGGCCGCGAGGCGCGCCAGACGAGCTTCGTGCAGTCGCTGTTGAAGAAGGCGCCGCCGTCGTAGCCCGGCGTGAAGGTGAGGCGCCGCACGTTCTTTCCGTCCTGGTCCATGCGGTACAGCTCGAGGTCGCCGTCGCGCACGCTGGTGAAGACGATGCTGCCGTCCTTGCCGCAGACGGTGCCCTCGGCGTCGTAGCCCTTCGTGTCCGTGAGGCGCACGAGCTGCTCGTCCTGCACGGGCAGGGCGGCGTCCTCTGGCGCCTTCGCCTTGAAGAGGTCGTAGCTGTCGTACAGCGCCCAGACGTAGCCGAGGCTCATGTCGGGGCGCGGCGGGCAGGCGGGGCCGGCGAGGTGCGTCGAGGCGTAGAGCAGCTCGTCACCCCCGGGTAGCCAGTGCGCGCACGTCGTGGCGCCGTTCCCGCTCGAGACCTGACGGGTGACCTGCTTCCCCGCGGCGTCGAAGGTGAGCGCCTGAATGCGGTCGCAGCCCTCGCCCACGCCGCGGGCCTGCAGCGAGAGACCCTTGCCGTCGAAGCGCCAGTAGGCCTCGGCGTTCTCGCCCTCGAAGGTGAGCTGCCGCAGGTTCGACAGGTGCACCTCGTCGGGCAGGCGCAGGGTCGTGGCGGGGCGCGCGGCGGCCGGCGGGGGCGTGGGCGTGGGCGGGGTGGCACAGGCGGCGAGGAGGACGACGGAGTGCAGGGCGGCGCGCATCGACATGGCGAGGCTTCGTAGCCGAGCGCGCCCCGGCGCGGGCTCGTTCGTCGCGGGCACGGTGGGGTCGCTCGAGGCCGGCGCCTTCTCGGCGCCAGCGTCTCTGGAGCGCCGGGGCACGTCACCGCACCGAGCGCGCGCCCGCCCGCATGAAGACCGCGCACAGCAGCGCGTAGAGCCCGAACAAGCACCCCGGCAGGCCCACCGCCGTCTTCGCGTCGACGGCCGCGCGCAGGGCGGCCTCGTCTCGGAAGACGCGCACCACCCGCGCCTCGGCGCCGGGGGCGAGCGTGCCCCCGGCCGCGAGGACGCGAGCCCTGGCCCCGGCGATGGGCCGGCTGCAATCACCGACATCCCGCCCGGCCCAGGCGCTCCAGGAGAGCGCCACCGGGCCGTCCGCGTCGGGGTCCCTGTCAGGCTCGTGGCAGTCGAAGGCGACGACGGGCCCTTCCGCCGCGGCCACCAGCGGCGTCGCGGCCCGGGCGTGCCTCACCGCGCCGCCCTTGCCTGACCGCGTCTCCCATGAGGCAGCGCCGCGCCAGGCACCGACGTGGCGAAGCGGCGAAGGCAGGCGCAGGGCCAGCGCGGCGCCCGGCCACGCCTCGACCGACGGGGCGTCGACCACCACGACGCGGCTCACCACCCACCACTCGGCGCCGGCCTGGGCGCTGAGCAGCAGCGAGACCATCCCGAGCAACGCCGCGGCGAGCCCCGTCGCGCCGATTCGCGCAAGCGCCCACGGCGCCGCGACCACGAGGGTGAGCGCGCCCCCGAGACCGAACGCGGCCCACCGCGACCACCACGCGACGAGGAAGCCCAGCGCCGCGAAGGCCACCATCAGCACCAGCGCGGTGGACAGTGCCCGGGCGAACCACCGCGGCGCCGTCAAGGGAGGCGTGGTCACCGTCGCACCATACCGCCGGCGACGCCCACCGCGCCGGCGCCCACCCCAGGCCCCGGCGAGGGCCCGCGCCGCGGAGAGGGAGCGCGCCCCGGGGGGCTGCGGGCGGCCACGACGCCTCGACCGTCCAGAGGGGTGTGCAAGGCCTCGAAGCCCGTGGCGTCCAGCCCGGGCCGCTGCCGCCCGGCGACACCTCCCCCGGCCCCACCAGGGGTCATTCACCGGCGTCGCGAAACCGGCCCCGCGCGCTCCGGTACTGCCTGGCGTGAGGTCGCCCGTGTCGGCCATTCGCTGGAGAGACCTGATTCCCCTGACCCGGTGGGAGCGCTTCGTCGAGGTCTCGCTGCCCCTGCCGTGGCTCGGCGCCTCACTCGGCGCGTATGCGCTGGGGTGGTGGGCCCTCGGGGCCGTCGGCTCGTTCTACGTCTTCCTCACCGGGCTCAGGCTGTCACATAACGCGCAGCACGCGTGCCTCGGCCTGCGGCGGTGGGGGCACGACGCGGTGCTCGCCGTGCTGTCGGTGGTGATGGGCACCTCGATGCACGCCGTCCGCGCCAGTCACCTCAACCATCACCGCCACGCCCTCGGCGAGGACGACCTCGAGGGACGCGTGGCCTCGCTCCCGGTGGGCGCGGTCCTGCGCGCGGGCCCCCGCTTCATGTGGGACGTCCACCGCTTCGGCCTCTCGCAGGGGCCGCTTCGGCAGCGGCGGTGGGTCGCGCTCGAGCTGCTCGCCATCGGGGCGCTCTGGCCGCTCGCGGCGGCCTGGGGTGGCCCCGCGCTGCTGGCGCACCAGGTGGCGATGCTGACGGGTGAGCTGCTGACGCCGTTCTTCGCGGTGTGGCTCGTGCACCGCGCCGCCGAGCACGAGCCGACCCGGTCGCGCACCGAGCGCCACCCGCTCGTCAACCTGCTCACGTACGACATGCTGCTGCACGCCGAGCACCACGCGCACCCGCCGGTGCCCTCGATTCACTGGCGACAGCTGGCCACCCGTCGAGACGCCGCAGCGAGCCGGACCGAGCCGAACGTGGTGGCGCGGTGAGCGGTCGTGGCCCGCGGTGGCGGCGGAGCCCCCGGGTCCACCGCTCCGGCGGCCTCGAGCCCGCACGGGCGCTCGTCGGGGCGGTGCGCGACGCCACCCGGCGGGCACCGGGAGTCGACGCCGGTTATGGAGCCACGGCATGCGCTGGTGGCTGGTGCTCCCCCTCGGCGTCGTCCTCCCCGCGGCCCAGGCGTTCGTCGAGCGGCTCCGCTCCGGCGGCGATGGGCTGGCGGCGCGCGTGCCCTTTCTCGCGGCCGTCGGGCTGGGGAGCGTGGCCGGCGTGGCCGTCGCGCTGCGCTGGGTCTTCCGGGGCCGCGACCGGCTGCACACCGCGGTGACGGCGATGGGCCTGCTCGCGGCGATGCCGGTGTCGCTCGTCGCGTTGACGGTGGTGCCGTGGGTCCTGCCGCAACCCGTCTCGGGCTTCCTCGCGAGCTTCCTGCCGCTCATCCTGTGCACCTTCGCCGCCTGGGACTGGTACCGCCCCGGCGCGTGAGGCCCGCGTCGCCGCCCGGCCCTCGCCCGAAGGCTGGGCGAGGCAGCGGCCGCGGGCGAGACCGTCTCGCCGGACGTGCGGCAGGCCACCGAGCTGCCCCGCGCCCTCGGTGACACGACGGGTGCACAGGCGCTCGACCCCGTCGACGAGGCGCTCCGGGAGTCGATGGCGCCACCTCGATGAGGTGGCTCGCGGCCAGCATCGCGCACGCCATGGCGACCGAGGGGCGAGCCCGGGTTGCCGTCACCCGCGCTCACCGGGGCGCCGCGCGGGGAAGCCAGGGCGGAGCGGAGTGGGTGCGCTCAGGCCTGACGCGTGACGTCAGCGATACCCTGGCGCGGCTGATCAGTCACTGGACACGGGCGCGAGGGGCCGCTACAAGTCGGTCTATCGGTGAAGCGCATGACCGCTTGTCGCGGCGCAGGGTGTGGGGGAACTTCTTCGGCACCCTCTGCGCTTCCCCGGTAAACCTTCCTTCCAACGCAGCGCACAGGGCCCGGTAGGCTCCTGGTGTCATGACGACTCCGGCCTCGGAGCGACCGCCGTTCCTGCGTGAGCTCGACACCCTCGTCCGCGCGCGGTACCCGCTGCTCTACCTCGTGACGTGGGAGGAGCAGCGGCTCGACGCGCTCCTCGGCGACCTGGCGCGGAGCCACGGCAAGGACCTGCTCGAGTGGACGGCGACGCGCGGGCTCCGCTCGCTCACCGGCACGCTGAAGGTGCCGAGCGAAGAGACGCTCGAGCCAGCGCGGGCGCTGGTGGCGATTCACCGGCTGACGAACCCGGCGCTGGTGCTGCTGAAGGACTTCCACCGCCACCTCGACGACCCGGTGACGGTGCGCGCGCTGCGCGAGCTCGGCTTCCACCTCAAGACGCAGTTCACCACCGCCATCGTGGTGGCGCCGACGCTGAAGCTGCCCGAGGAGCTCGAGAAGGACGTGTCGGTCGTCGACGTGCCGCTGCCGACGAAGGGCGACCTGCTCTCGCTGCTGAAGGACATCGCGCGCGTGGTGACGAAGAACAAGCGCGCCACCGTCGAGCTCAGCCGGGCGCAGGCCGAAGCGCTCGTGAGCGCGGCCCACGGCCTCACCCTCTCCGAGGCCGAGAACGCGTTCGCGAAGGCCATCGCCCAGGACAACCGGCTCGACGCGAGCGACCTGAAGCTCATCCTCGACGAGAAGAGCCAGGTGGTGCGCAAGAGCGGGCTGCTCGAGTACCACGCGGCGGATCAGTCCCTGGCCGACGTGGGCGGCCTGACGCACCTCAAGCGCTGGCTCGAGCGCCGGGCCGACGCCTTCTCGGATGACGCGCGGGCCTTCGGGCTGCCGGCCCCCAAAGGGCTGCTGCTGCTGGGCGTGCAGGGCTGCGGCAAGTCGCTCACCGCCCGGGCCATCGCCACCACCTGGCGCATGCCCCTGCTGCGCCTGGACATGGGCCGCATCTACTCGGGGCTCATCGGCTCGTCGGAGGAGAACCTGCGCCGGGCGATTCGCATCGTCGAGTCGCTGGCGCCCACGGTGCTGTGGGTGGACGAGATCGAGAAGGGCCTCGCGGGCGCGGGTGGCGGCGCCAACGACTCGGGCGTCTCGGCGCGCGTCTTCGGCACGCTGCTGACGTGGCTGCAGGAGAAGACCGCGCCCGTCTTCGTCGTCGCCACCGCCAATCGCATCGACACGCTGCCGCCGGAGTTGCTGCGCAAGGGGCGGTTCGACGACATCTTCTTCATCGACCTGCCGACCAGCGCCGAGCTGCGAGAAATCTTCGCGCTCCAGCTGACCCGCCGGGGGCGCGCGCCTGGGAACTACCCGCTCGAGGCGTTGGCGACGCGGTGCGAGGGCTTCAGCGGCGCCGAGGTCGAGCAGGTGGTGGTGAGCGCCCTCGCCGAGGCCTTCGCCGACCGGACCGAGCTGGCGGCGCGGCACCTCGAGGCCGCCATCGACGAGACGCTGCCGCTGTCGGTGACGATGGCCGAGGACATCGCGCGGCTGCGCGACTGGGCGCGGCAACGCACCCGGCCGGCGTCATGACGGTGGGCCCTCACCGCACGCAGCGCACCCAGGACACCGTCGGGCCCGCGTCGGGCGGCGTCGTCCGGTCGCCAGGCCGCGTCGCTCCGTCCTGGAAGTTGACGCGCCAGGCGCGCAGGCCGCCGTCCGGGCTGGGCGTGGAGACCGGGGTGGCCGCCCAGAGGAAATCGTTGGGGGTATTCGGGAAGGCAGCGGTGTCGGTGAGCGGACCCACCGCCCGGGAGACATCCACCAGGGTCTCGAGTTCCTTTCGGCTTGGGAGCCGCCAGCCGCCGTCGAAGCCAGCAAGACTCAACGCCTGGCAGCGCTGAGCGGCCTCGTCCCAGATGACCGGGGTCGCGTCGACGTCCCGGGCCCAGGCCAGCCCCGTCACGACGTCGGTGACGACGCCGCCGTCGACCTGGAAACGCGCAGGAGGCGATGCGTTCGCGGCGGTGCGCCCTTCGCGAACGCACCGCACGCCGTAGACGAACGTCGCCGCCGTCGCGGCCGAAGGGCCACCGGGAGCGAACCCGACGAACCATGCGCTCCCCGCATCGAACGCCGCCGTCGTCGCGCTCCAGAAACGGATGTTCGGCGTGGACGGAAAGGCGACCAGGTCGATGCCGGCGTCGGTGGCGACGAACGTGTCAACGAGGCTGAGCAGCTCGATGCGCCTCGGGAGCCTCCAATCGACGTGGCCGCCCACGGACAGCTCGTCACAGTATGCCCCCGCGTCGGCCCAGACCATTCGCACCGAGACAGCTCGCTGCCACATCAACCCGGTGAGACCGTCAGTGACGACGTCGAGGCCGGCATCAAATGTGGCGGGCGACTCCGGCGGGACCGGCCAGTGGCTCCAGTCTCGGTCGATGAACGTACCGCCTGCCGTGCCGCCTGCCGTGCCGCCTGCCGTGCCGCCGTCAGCGACCCCAACGCAGTACGGCGCCCCCTCGACGAGCTGACAGCGCTGCAGAGGCGACGGGCATCCACCATCCTCGGCGCAGCGGTACAGCACCCCCTCGGGGAGCTGCGCGCACGCGCTCCAGATGAGCGCGACCGTCACCAACACACGGGGCGAACCGTGCAAGCCGGGTCGGAACGCCGCGAGGACCGCCCTGCGAGGTTCGACGGAGCGGCAATCACCGCCAGAGGCGACGCCAGGGTGCGACACGCCGCGATGCTACCAGCAGTTCGCACCCAGGTTGGCTTCGGGAGATGATGGCGCCGTCATGGCCCGCTTCGACCGGTTCGAGAAGCTCGAGCGCGAACGCCCGGAGGGCTCCACCGCCGAGGGGCCCCGGGCCGAGGCCGCGCGCTTCACGGCGCCCGAGACGCCCGCCCCCGGAGACGACGCCCCGCAGGCGCCAGCCCTCGAGGCCGCGCGTCAGTTCGCCCTTGAAGGGCAGCCCGGCGGCCTGCAGCGCTTCGAGGCCGACGGCGCCAACCACCTCTCGCTCGACACCGACCCGCTCATGCGGCTCCCGGTTCGCCGCTGCGCCGAGTGCCAGCGGGACTCCGGGAAGTTCGACCGCGCCTGCCTCTTCTGCCACGCGTCCCTCGAGACCCCAGCGGCGCGGGCCTTGAATCTGGCGATCCTCGAGGCCGCCGACGCCGAGCGCGCCGAAGAGGCCGCGCGCCGGAGCGCCGAGCGCGCGGCCGAGGTGAAGGCCCTGATGGAGTCGCACGTCCAGGCCGCCCCCGTCGATGCGCCGGTGAACGCCGCCGTGACGCGACGGCACCTCCGCGTGGCCTTCGCGGTGCTGCAGGCCATCCTCCTCGTCAGCGTCGTCGCCCTCTTCCTGGGCGCCTCGCGCCGGGGCGTCGCCGCCTTCGTCGTCGTGGGCCTCGTCACGGCCGCGGCGGCGCTCCCCCCGGGCCTCCTCCGGGAGCTCTACGACGTCGCGCGGCGCCTGGGCCGCGGCGGCGGGCCGGCTCGCTGACGGCGGGCGTCACCGGCCGAAGTCGGGCAGCCGGCCGTCGAGCACGACGCGCCGCTCGAGCAGCCCCTCGAAGGGCGCGCGCCGGGCGATGACGAGGGCCCGCTCGCACTCGGCCCACACCAGCGGGCCGAGCACCTGCCAGTGTGGCGGGTCGACGACGGTGAGGCGCAGGGCGCCGACGGTGAAGGCCATGGGTTCGGCGCCAGCAGGCGAGGCCCCGGCCACAGCCTCGGGCAGGGCGCGCTTCAGCTCGGCGAGGTGCTCGGGCCGCAGCCGCGCGTCAGCCGTCGGCCCCAGCAGCACCGCGAAGCCGTCGGTGTGCGTGCGCACCACCTTCGCCGTCGGCAGCACCCGCTTCAGGGCCTGTACCAGCGCCTTCAGCGCCGCGTCTCCGGCCGGGAAGCCGTGGCGCATGTTGAAGAGCGTGAACTCGCGCGGGTCGACGACGGCCGCCTCGACCACCCAGCCGTCGGCGTGCCCGTGCGTCGACAGGTCGTACTCCTCCTTCAGCAGCGAGCCCTCCTTCAGGGCGAGCGCGTGGAATGCGCCGGTGGTGGCGTCGGGGTGACCGGCGCGGTGCAGCTCCGCGTCGACGACCTGGTCGACGAGCCACGTCGGCGCGTCGGCGCGGCCGGCGACCCGCGGGAACAGGCCGAGCAGCGCGCGCTCGCTCTTCTCGGAGATGGGAAACGGCATGGGCGGGGGCTCCTGGTCACGCTGGGGCGCCATGGGGTGACGCAGCCCTCGGGCCGCGCCGTGGGGCGCGGATCAGTCCTTCACGAAGACGGTGCCTCGGCTGCCGGGCGACAGCGCCTCGTCGAGAATGGCCGACTCTGGCGACGCGCCGACGATGTGAATGGCGTCGATGCCCGCGTCGAGCATGGCCAGGCTCTCCTCGACCTTGGGAATCATGCCGCCCTGGATGACGCCGGCGGCCACCTGCGCCTTCGCCTCGGAGGGGGTGAGCCGTGGGATGCGCGTCGCGGCGTCGCTCCGGTCGCGCAGGACGCCGGGCACGTTCGACACCAGCAGCAGCCGGGCCGCCCGCAGCGTGCCCGCGAGCTGCGCCGCAACGGTGTCGGCGTTGACGTTGAAGACGCGACCGCCGGCGTCTCCGGCGAGCGAGCCGAGGGCCACCACCACGCCGCGCTCCGCGAGCGTCTCGAGCAGCGCCACGTTGACCGCCGCGACGTCGCCCACCAGCCCGTAGTCGACGGGCTCGGGCACACCCTCGACGGCCACCTTCGGGCGGCGCGTCGCGTCGACGAGCCCGGCGGACACGCCCGTGGTGCACAGCGCCGGCACCCCGGCGAGCCGCAGGGCGCTGGCGACGTTCACCGACACCTGCCCGGCGAGCGTCATCTTCATCACCTCGAGCGTCGCCTCGTCGGTGACGCGCTGGCCGGCCACCTGCTTCGTGTCGAGCCCCAGGCGCTTCGACAGCTCGGTGGCCTGGGGGCCGCCGCCGTGCACCACACACACCTTGATGCCGGCGTCGAGGAAGGCCCGCACCGCCGCGCCGACGGTGCGCGAGAGGCGCCCCACGTCCTGCGCGAGCTCGCCGCCCAGCTTCACCACGAACCACCGGCCCCGGAACTCGGAGAGCGTCGTCACGCGGCGCCTCGTAGCACGGGCGCCGGGCCCGTCGAGGCGCGCCCGGTCACGTGAAGGACAGGCCCGGCCACGAGGGGAGCGCCGGCGGCGTCGAGGGTGGGCGCAGCACCGCGAGCGGGTAGGTGCACGACTGGCCCATGAGGACGCCGGCCGGGCGGTGGTTGCCGCTGGCGCGGAGGCCACCGAAGGGCAGCCGCCCGCTCGCGCCAGCGCTGGAGCGGTTCCAGTGCAGCACGCCCACGCGCACCTCGTCGACGCAGCGCTCGAAGGCCTCCGCGCTGGCCGTGAAGACGGCCGCCGAGAGACCGAACTCGGAGTCGTTGGCGGCGGCGATGGCCTCGTCGAGCGAGTCGACGACGAGGACGGCGAGGTCTGGCGCGAAGAGCTCGGTGTCGGTGTAGCCAGCCAGCCGGGTGACGCCCTTCGGCGCGACGTGGACAGCGGGGCGCACGTAGAAGCCGGCGTGGCCTGGCACTTCGACGGCGCCTCCCGGGGCGACGGCCTCGAAGCCGGCCCGCACGGCGCGCGCCTGGGCGTCGAGCAGGTGGCGCCGCGCGGCCTCCGAGATGACGGGGCCCATGAAGACGCCCTCGTCGAAGACGTGGCCCACCACCACCGCCTTCGCCGCGGCCGAGAGGCGCTCGACGAGCCGCGGCGCGATGGCGCGGGTGACGATGACGCGCGAGGTGGCGGTGCAGCGCTGGCCGGCGGTGGCGAAGCCCGAGAAGGCCAGCTCGCGCACGGTACGCTCGAGGTCGCAGTCGTCGAGCACCAGGCTGGCGTTCTTGCCACCGAGCTCCAGCGCCACCAGCACGCCCGGGCGGTGCGCGTTGGCGGCGACGATGCGCTGGCCGACGGCGACGGAGCCGGTGAAGAGGACGGCGTCGACGCCGGCGTGCGTGACGAGCCGCTCGGCGGTGGGCGCGGCGCCCTGCACCAGGTTGAAGGCGCCGGGGGGGAAGCCCGCGGCCTCGAAGCACCGCGCCATCAACACCGCGGTGCCTGGGCCCTTGTCAGACGGCTTGAAGACGACGGTGTTGCCGGAGAGCAGCGCGGGCACCAGCTGGCCGTTGGGCAGGTGCCCCGGGAAGTTGAAGGGGCCGACGACGGCGACGACGCCATGGGGCCGGTGGCGAATCTCGCCGGGCAGGTCCGCGACGAGGTGGTCCTTCACGAAGGCAGCGCCCTCGCCCAGCGAGACGTCCACCTTGCTCACCATGGCGGCGACCTCGGTCTTCGCCTCCCACAGCGGCTTGCCGACCTCGCGCGCGATGCAGCGGGCGAGCGCGTCGGCGTGGGCCGAGAGCTGGGCCTGGTAGGCGCGCAGCAGGGCGGCGCGGGCCGGCTGGCCGAGGCGGCGCCAGGCGGGGAAGGCGGCGGCGGCGGCCTCGACGGCGGCGTCGACGTGGGCGAGGGCCACGGGGTGGCGCCCGACGACGTCAGCGGTGTCGGCGGGGCTGCGCACCTCGAGCAGGGCGTCTTGCGTGGCGGCGGAGACGAAGCGGCCGGCGATGAAGTCTGAGGACATGGCCGGGTTTCACACCGCGGGCGACCCCGACGCCAGCGCCGAGCGGAGGCGGCACAGGCGACGGGCCTCAGCCGGGCTCGGCGACTTCGACGCGGTTCCGCCCGAGCGCCTTGGCGCGGTACAGGGCCTCGTCGGCGCGGCGGAAGACGCTGTCCCACGGCTCGTCGCGCGACGGGTGGAAGCAGGTGACGCCGAAGCTGGCCGTGGCGCGCAGCGACGGCGGGGCGCCCTCGACGGGGGTGGCGAGAGCGAGCCGCAGGCGGTCGGCGAGCTCGGCGCTGCGGCGCGCGTCGGCGCCGCGGAAGACGACGCAGAACTCCTCGCCGCCGAGGCGCGCGACGACGTCGGAGGCGCGCACGGCGCCCTGGAGCACGCGGGCGGTGTGCTTGAGGACGAGGTCGCCGGTCGCGTGGCCGTGGCCGTCGTTGACGGCCTTGAAGTGGTCGAGGTCGACGAGGACGACGCCGAGGGGTGGGCGCTGGCCGGGCGGCAGCAGCAGGTCTCGCTCGAGCTGCTGCTCGAGGGCGCGGCGGTTGAGGCAGCCGGTGAGCGCGTCGGTGGTGGCCAGCGCGAGGGCCTTCGCCTCGCCGCGGTCGCGGAGCATGACGAGGAAGCCCAGGCCGACGCCCTGCACCATCACCGTCGCGGGGAAGAAGGCGATGCTGCGCTCGAGCGAGGGCGCGAGCAGGTCGGGGTCCGGGGGCGGGCCCAGGAGCAGCAGCCCCACCCGCAGCACGAGCGCGGCGCCCGTCAGCATCGTCAAGCTGACCCCGATGAGGCGAGAGGGCTCGCGGCGCACGCCGTCGTCCCGCATCAGCTCGCGCGCGCCGCCGAAGAGGAAGACGAAGAGGCTCACCGACATGAAGACGGCCCGCGCCGTGTAGCTCGCGCCGGTGGCGAGGAGCCCGGCGAAGACGATGACGAGGGCGACGGACGCCTTCAGCGAGCGCCGGTCGGTGCGGGAGGGGTCGTTGAAGCGCCGGTAGGACTCGAAGACGAAGCCGGTGCCGACGAGCATGGCGGCGTTGGCGCCCAACACGGCCGCGGGCTCGGGGAGTGTGCCGCGGAGCAACTGAAGGACGAAGGCCAGGGCGAGGGCCCACGAGGCCAGCATCGCCTCGCGCGCGCCGGGCGCGCCGCGCACGCCGGGCGAGACGCTCATCAGCAGCGCCGACATGAGCGCCGAGCCGGCCTCGGCGGCCAGCAGGGTGGGAATGTCGAGGCCACGGCTCACGCGTCGGGCAGCGTACCCCCACTCGCACCCGGGCCGGCGCGTCCTCGAGCGCGGCGCCGCGGGGCCAGGTGGCGCCGAAGACGGCACGGCCGGAGCAGGTCTCCCCCGCTCCGGCGCGCCGCTCGTTCTCTGCGTCGCCTCGCGTCAGCGCTTGATGGGCGCGGCGCGGCCCTGGGCCTCGGGGAGCGCCGGCTGCAGCCCGCTGCCAGCCGGGGCGTCAGCGTTCGTCACCCGGCGCACGCTGAGCGTCGTCGCCCCGCTCACCGCGAGGTGCGGCCTGAGCTTCTCGAGCTTCTTCTTGCCGAAGCCCTTCACCTTCCCGAGGTCCTCCACCTTCGCGAAGGGCGTCTTCGCGCGGTGCTCGATGATGCGCTTCGCCGCCTTCTCTCCGACGCCCGGCAGCTGGTCGAGCTGCGCCTGCGTCGCCGTGTTGAGGTTGAGCTGCCCCGTCACCTGCAGCTTCGTCTTGCTCCGCTTGGCGGCCAACGCCTCGCCCGACATGGCCAGGAACGCCACCGCCACCACCGCCACCACCTTCGTTGCCGTCTTCATGTCTGTCTCTTCTTTCGTGTGCGTACTGCGTCTCGTGTGGAACTGCGTCGTTTGCTGCGTGGAACTGCCTTCGTGACTGCGTGGTGCTGCGTCTGCGTGACTGCGTTCGTCAGGCGGCGACCGGGTCGGCGGCGTGCTCCTGCGCGCGGCCGCCGTCCTCGCGGCGCTCGGCCACCGCCTCGCGGACATGCAGCTTTCCGTCGAGGGGCAGCACGTCGAGGTACACGTTGAAGCTGCCGTCGCGGTTTACCCACGCCGACCCTGCGCGCACCCAGACGGCGTTCGTGCGGCCGTCGCGCTCCTTCGTCTCCTTGATGCTGAACACCTGGTACCGCTTCCCCGGCTGGAACTGCATCTGTGGCTGTGTCTTCTCCATCCATCCTCCGTCGTTCGTGCCCGGCGTCAGTGCCGTGCACTCGTGTCGGCAGGAGCAGCGCGCGTGCCAGTGGGCCGCCGCCACCACGCGCGAGGGGTTCAGCAGGCTTGGCGCGGCTGGCCCACATCTCTGCGAGCGGACGAGCGTGGACGCTCCACGTCATTCTCAGCCGTCGAGAGCGACGGCTGGTGAGGGGCTCGAGGCGGAGCGCGTGCGGCGTCGAGGCGTCGTTCCACCGGCGGGTGGGTGACAGTTGCCGTCGGGGCGGTGTCGTTTGCCTGGCTGTGCTGCCGCGCGCGGCCATCGGCGCTCGCGGTCGCGCTGGTGGTGTCTGGTGGCGCGGCGAATGCTCTAGGCGGACCGCCCACTGCTCATGCGGCGCTTCCTCACCCCGTCGTGGCCGACGACGCAGGCCGGCTGGCGCGAGCGCCCGTGGCTGGGCGCGCCATCACGCCGACGCCCGCGGTCGCCCGGCATGGTGCGCGCGCTGACGCCCATCACGACGAGCACCTGCGGCGCATCGCCCCCGAGCGTGACAGGCAGGCGGAGAGAGGCGAGGCTGCTTCAACATGCGTCTCCCTCTCTCCGCGCTCTTCTTCGGAGCGCTGCTCGGCATCGCGACGGTGGCGTGCGGTCCCACGAAGCCGCCCTGCGGCCCGGCGACCTGTTCAGGCTGCTGTTCGACCTCGACGGGCACGTGCGACACCGGCCTGAGCATGGCGGCCTGCGGGAGGGACGGGGTGAACTGCTCCGTCTGCCAGCTCGGGCTCACCTGTCAGTTGGGACAGTGCCAGGCCATTCAACCGGCCGGCGGTGGGACGTCAGGCGTCGGCGGTGGGACGACAGGCGTCGGCGGTGGGACGTCAGGCGTCGGCGGTGGGACGTCAGGCGTCGGCGGTGGGACGACAGGCGTCGGCGGTGGGACGGCAGGCGTCGGCGGTGGGACGGCAGGCGTCGGCGGTGGGACGTCAGGCGTCGGCGGTGGGACGGCAGGCGTCGGCGGTGGGACGTCAGGCGTCGGCGGTGGGACGGCAGGC